>NZ_ASXX01000063.1:0-326293 GCF_001526505.1 Agrobacterium sp. D14 | reverse complement strand
TAAACCACAATACGTCCACACAAGGCCGGAATGACGGCAGAAAGAGTCGCAACCGCACTGAGCCTCTCGCCGCCCTGTCAGCCCATAACCCCGCACATGGCTGCCATGATGAGGTTTCCTCTGGCATGCGGCCGGGAAGACGGTAAGATCATCCCTTATGGCAGGCCCCTCCTCCCACCCCGGGCCTGCGCGGCAAAGGAGACCATGACCATCATACGAAATGCCCTCGTTCCTGAACTTGCCGTCAGCGACTGGCAGAAAAGCCGCGCCTTTTATTGCGACCTGATCGGTTTTCATGTGGTCTATGAGCGCCCCGAGGAGGGTTTCACCTATCTGGCGCTGGGGGATGCCCAGCTGATGATCGACCAGATCGGCGCGACCCGGACATTCGTGACGGACAATGCCGCGCTCGAATTTCCGCTCGGTCGCGGCATGAACCTGCAACTCGCCGTTCCCTCCCTGCAACCGATTCTCTCCCGGCTGGAGCGATCCTCCATCGACCTCGTCATGCCGCTGGAGGAAAAATGGTACAGGCGCGGCACGGTCGAAGTGGGCAACCGGCAATTCATCGTCGCCGATCCGGACGGTTATCTGATCCGCCCGTTCGAGAGCCTCGGCGAACGCCCCTTCCGGTTCGGTTAAGCCATGCTGCCTTTTCTTCCGCAGGCCGTGGTTTTCGACATGGACGGATTGCTGATCGAGAGCGAGAGGCTCTATCGCGATTCATTTCTGGCTGCCTCGGATGAAGGCGGCCACGGAATGAAGGTCGAGACCTATCAGAAGGTCTGCGGCAGCCCGTGGGACGTCATCACCGGCACCATCTTTGCCGATTATGGTGCGGATTTTCCCATCGACAGCTTCCGCGACGCCTGGCTCCGGCATCTTGGCGTGATGATGGCGGAGGGCGTGGCGCTGAAGCCCGGTGTCATCGACATCCTCGATCTGCTCGACCGCCTCGATATCCGCCGCGCCATCGCCACCTCGTCGCGGCACGATTCGGTGACGCGCCATCTCGGACCCCACGATCTTCTCAGACGTTTCGACACCATCGTCGCACGCGGCGACTATACCGAACCGAAACCCGCACCCATGCCCTATCTCACCGCAGCCCGACGGCTTTCCCTCGATCCGGGCCGCTGCCTTGCGCTGGAGGATTCGTACTCAGGCGTGCGCTCCGCGACATCGGCGGGCATGATGACGATCATGGTGCCGGACGTGGCGCCGCCGACCGAGGAAATGCGGGAGAAGTGCATTGCCGTTGCAAGCGACCTGCATGCGGTGGCCGGCCTTCTGCAAAAGGCGCAGCCCGTAACGAGATGAAAAGCGGGCTGAAAATGCGGAGAGGCGTCACATGTCCTTAGCCATCCCGCTTCACGATGAGGCTCATCTCGGCTGTAACGCCGAGATCGGCCGAGCGCCTTTGTCGGCGCATCCATAAGCGGGGTGATCATGCCGCCTTTTGCCGTGTCGCTCGTAACGCTGATACTGCTGGTTCTGTCCCTATTCCAGATTGCCCTTGCAGCCGGTGCACCCTTCGGACGCCTTGCCTGGGGCGGTGCACACCGGGTGTTGCCGGTCCGGCAAAGGATTGCCAGCGCGTCGGCTCCGCTTATTTATGCCTTTTTTGCGTCCTTTCCGCTGCAAAAGGCGGGTTATGCAGACATCTGGCCGTCCGGCTGGATCGAACCCGGCCTCTGGATCATCGCCTGTTATCTGGCAGTGAGCGCTGGATTGAACGCAATGTCGAAAAGCCGCCCGGAGCGGCTGGTGATGACGCCTGTGGCTGCCGTTCTTGCGATCCCGTTCTTTATCGTCGCCCTCTCCTAGCCGCATCGCCAGAGGCGCGATACCTCAAGGATCAAGCCGCCGTTCGGCGCATCGTCAGGCTCCCGGCTTGAAACGCCACTTACGCTCGATCGCTCCTTCAATATCGAGACCGTTATAATGGGCCAGCAACAGCACATGGCCGAGCAGATCGGCGGTTTCGTCGGCCAGATCCCGCTTCATCTCCTCTTTGCTCCTGCCCTTGATGCGCCCCCGTCCTGTCAGCCGATTCCAGGCCTGTGTGACCTCGCCAACCTCTTCCTGAAGCTTTAGCATGTACCAGTCCGGGTCGCGGAATATTCCGTTTTCAGCGGCATATTTTTGCGAGGCCTCTTCAAACCGAGGCATCATGTCAGCAAACATTTGTTCATCCTTTGTTCATGCGCTACAACTCTAATCATGATTCTCTGGCGGCGTCGACCCGTCAGGGCGTCACGCAGCCATGAACTGAAAATTCCGCGACATGTACATGCAAGCGGGATAGAGAAAAGATATTCGAACAACCGTGCCGTCACCCATGATCTCTCTCGATTTTTTCTCATCGCTCGTCACCGCGCATAGTCCGATGCTGCTCGCCATGTTTGCGGGCGCCGCCTTTCTCGCCGGCCTTGCCCGCGGCTTTTCCGGTTTCGGTGCGGCGCTCATCTTCATCCCGCTCGCAAGCGCCATCGTCGGGCCGCGTGTCGCCTCGGCAGTGCTGCTGGTGGTGGACGCCGTGCTGACGCTCGGCATGATACCGCCCGCATGGCGCATGGCGGACCGGCGCGAAGTCTTCATCATGGCGGCCGGCGCCTTTGTCGGCGTGCCGCTTGGAACCATGCTGCTTTCCAACGGCGATCCGCTGACGCTGCGCTGGATCATCTCCGCCGTGGTCGTGATGCTGCTGTTGTTTCTGCTTTCCGGCTGGCGTTACAGCGGCCGGCCGAAGACGCCGCTGACCCTCTTTACCGGGTTTCTGGCCGGGCTGTTTTCGGGGGCTGCGCAACTGGGCGGTCCGCCGGTCGTCGCCTATTGGCTCGGCGGCGCCCTCAAAGGCGCCTTCGTGCGCGCCAATGTCATTTTATATTTCGCGATCTCGACCGTGATCTCCACCGGCAGCTATTTTGTCAGCGGCCTGTTCACCGCCGATGTCTTCGTCTTTTTCCTGCTCGCCCTGCCCTTTTACGGGGCCGGGCTCTATGCCGGCGCGCGACTGCACGGGCTTGCCGACGAGGCGGCGTTCCGGCGCATCTGCTATGGGCTGATCGCCATCTCCGCCGTCATCGGACTGCCGCTGTTCGATTCGCTGCTGAAATAGGCAGGCCGTAAATGGCCTGCCCTGACCGCCCTTACGGATACATGCGGACCTTGGACCATGCACCGTCAGGCGTCTCGCGGCGGAATTCGATGCGGTCGTGCAGGCGGAACTTGCGGTCGTGCCAGAATTCGATGCTGAGCGGCCGGATGCGGAAACCGGACCAGTAGGACGGGCGCGGAATATCGCCGATGGCATATCTGGCGGTATATTCCGCCACGGCCTTTTCCAGCGCGAAACGGCCTTCCAGCGGCCGAGACTGCTTGGAAGCCCAGGCGCCGATGCGGCTGCCGCGCGGGCGCGAGGCGTAATAGATATCCGCCTCCTCGTCGCTGACGATCTCCACCTCGCCGCGCAGGCGCACCTGTCGCCGCAGGCTTTTCCAGTGGAAACACATGGCCGCTTTTTTCTGGCCGAGGATCTCCTGGCCCTTCTGGCTTTCGAAATTCGTGTAGAAAACAAAGCCGCGGTCGTCGACGCCTTTCAGCAGCACCATGCGCACATTCGGCAGGCCATTTTCGTCCACGGTGGCAAGCGCTACCGCGTTCGGATCGTTGATTTCGGAAGCCGTTGCATCCTTCAGCCATTCGGCAAAAAGCGTGAACGGTTCATTTTCTTCCGTGAAGTCACTGGATGTTAACCCCGTTTCCGACATATTGACTAAAATGCTCCCGAGCTGATTTGGACCCCAGAGATGATCTCTGGCGAAAGATGGTGACCGTCATAGCAAAGTCGAACAGTCGAACAAAGAGCCTCCTTTCGTCGGTAGCGGAAGTTTCCGCCGTCGTGTCAATGCTTGTGGTGCTGAGCGGCTGCGTCAGCCTCGACCTGTTCGGCGGCGACAAGGTCGACCGCTCGCTTTCCACGGCCTCCATTCCCAACCAGCCGAACAATGCGCCGCAGACGGACGATGCGACGATCCGAAATGCGGTGACGTCGGCCGATCTCGCCAAGCTCGCCGACCAGCCGCTGCCCTGGGCCAATGCCGCCACCGGCAGCGCCGGCGTCGTCACCGCCATTCACGAAGACAAATCCAGCGGCTTCGTCTGCCGCGATTTCAGGACGACGCGCCACTCCTTCGAGGGCGTTGCGAGCTATTCGGGACAGGCCTGCCTGTCGGAAACCGGCGAATGGCTGCTGACCCGCTTCGAGCAGAAATAATCTGTTTACCCTTAAATATGGAATAGAGCCGGCCCGGGCGCGGCGCGCTTCCTCCGTAAAGGAGTGATTAGCAACTTATTGCAACAGTCGTCGTTGATTAAACCGAGGGCGTGCAGGCGAATGATCGCGGGCATCCCTTTTCGGAGGGGTTAGTTTCAGGATTGCGCCATGAAGGGCGGCAGCGCCTGAGCCAACGTAACTGGTGTTTCGCATGCGCGATCCATATTCGATCCTCGGCGTAAAACGTGACGCCCGCCACGAGGAAATCAAGGCCGCCTGGCGCACGAAGGCGAAAACCGTCCATCCGGACGCCAATCGCGACGATCCCGACGCCTCGGCGCGATTCGCCGAGATCGGTCAGGCATACGATCTTCTCAAAGACCCGAAAAAGCGCGATCTCTACGATCAGGCCCGCAGGGCGGCCGAAAAGAAACAGCGCGGCGAAACCATCATGCAGCAGCGGGAAGCCGCGCGCGAGGCTGCCGAGCGCGCCAAGGCCGCTGAAAAGCTGATGGAGGAACTGGCCCGTGCGGACGCCCGCAACCGGGCGCAGACCGGCCAGAAAACCGACGCCAAGGCGGAAACCGCCGAAGATATCGTCGAACGGATTTTTGGTGCCGAGGCACAGAACGATCCCAAGGTGCAGCAGGCGGCCGAAGCGGCAAAGGCTGCTGCGGGCGCCGCAAAAAGCGATATGCCGGGTGCCGGCGAGACCGCGCAGCCCGGCGCAGGCGATGACAGGACAGCGCCCGCATCGCTCGCCGCCAATCTTTTCAGCGCTCTCGTGCGCCGGTTCCGCACGCAGCAGCCGGCTCCCGAAAAAGCGCCGGACATCACTGCGGAGGCCACCGTCACGGTCGCCGATCTGCTGGAACACAAGTGGGTGACCGTGTCGCTTGCCGACGAACGCGAGGTTCGCTTCCAGCTCGAAGCCGGCATGACCGACGGACACGTGGTGCGACTGAAGGGACAGGGGCTGAAGCTTCCCAACATGGCGCGCGGCGATCTTGCCGTGACTTTGCTGACCGCCCGTGACGACGCCTTTTCCCTTCGTGGCTTCGATATTCACACAACGCTGCCGATCTCGCTCAGCGACGCGGTTCTGGGGTGTGAAACGAAAGTCAGGACACCACTCGGTGAGGAAAACATTACCATTCCGGCCTGGTCCGGCTCGGACCGTGTGCTGAGGCTTACCGGCAAGGGCCTCGCCGACGGCAAGGGCGGACAGGGCGATCTCGTCATCGAATTGCGCATCGTTCTCTTGGAAAAGCCGGATGAAAAGGTGACCGACCTGATGCGGCACATGCGCGAAGGCCTTTATTTGTGAAAGTTTTGCGAATAGCCGGGACAACGCACCCTTTGTTACGCTCCCTAACAGTTGATGATCTTTGGCAATCTTGAACAGGATTGCAGCCTATGCCATAGGCAGGACCGATCAAAAGTACTAGGGAGCATAAAATGGCTCAGGCATCCGGCCTCATGGCTGGCAAACGCGGCCTCATCATGGGTGTCGCCAATAATCGTTCCATCGCTTGGGGCATCGCCAAGGCCTGTGCCGACGCGGGCGCGGAAGTTGCGCTGACCTGGCAGGGCGACGCGCTGAAGAAGCGTGTCGAGCCGCTGGCGCAGGAACTGGGCGCCTTCATGGCCGGTCACTGCGATGTGACCGATCTCGAGACGATCGATGCGGTTTTTGCCGGGCTGGAAAAGCACTGGGGCAAGATCGACTTCGTCGTGCACGCCATCGCCTTTTCCGACAAGGACGAGCTGACCGGCCGTTACCTCGATACCAGCCGCGACAATTTCAACCGCACCATGGACATTTCCGTCTTCTCGCTGGCCGCCGTTGCCAAGCGCGCCGAGCCGGTCATGAATGACGGCGGCTCGATCATCACGCTGACCTATTACGGCGCGGAAAAGGTCATGCCGAACTACAACGTCATGGGCGTGGCCAAGGCTGCTCTCGAGGCCAGCGTGCGTTATCTCGCCGTCGACCTCGGCAATCGCGGCATCCGCGTCAACGCCGTTTCCGCCGGCCCGATCAAGACGCTTGCAGCTTCCGGCATCGGCGACTTCCGCTATATTCTGAAGTGGAACGAATACAATGCGCCGCTGAAGCGCACCGTTTCCATCGAGGAAGTCGGCAAGTCGGCGCTGTACCTGCTGTCCGACCTTTCGACCGGCGTGACCGGCGAAATCCACCATGTCGATTCCGGTTACCACACCATCGGCATGAAGGCGGTGGATGCGCCTGACATTTCGGTGGTGAAGGACTAAGCCTGAAAAGTGTAAGAACGGGGTATCGCCTTGCTCGTCTATGTGATCCGGCACGGACAAACGGACTGGAATGCGATACGCCGGCTTCAGGGCCAGAAAGACATTCCACTCAACGATTTCGGCCGCCAGCAGGCGGTCGGTAACGGCAAACTGCTTGCGCATCTGCTGGGAGAACAGGCCACGGATTTCGACTACGTGGCAAGCCCGCTCGGGCGCACGCGCGAGACCATGGAACTGATGCGCGGCGCGATGGGCCTCGATCCGAAGGCCTATCGAACCGACGATCGCCTGATCGAAGTTTCCTTCGGCGACTGGGAAGGGCAAACCCTGCCGGAGCTGAAAAAAGAGTTCCCGGACCGGGTGAAAGCGCGCAAGGCCAACAAGTGGGATTTCATTCCCCCCGGCCAGGATGCCGAAAGCTATGAAATCCTCTCCTGGCGCATCGGCGCATGGCTTTCCTCCGTCGAAGTTCCGACGATATGCGTCTGCCACGGCGGCGTCATCCGCTCGATCTTCCGGCTGGTCTCCGGCATGGACAAGGACGAGGCGTCGCGAACGCAAATCCCGCAGGACCAGATTTTGAAGGTCGAGATCGACAGGAACAGTGCGGAGTGGATTTGGTGAGGGATCACGGAGTGCAATTCTCCGCGTCGTCCTCCTAGAGATACTTGTATATTGGCAGAGCGGACGCAGCGTGTTTCTTCTCCCCGCCGGGGAGAAGGTGGCCCGAAGGGTCGGATGAGGGGGCAACGCCAGCGATAGACTCGCACCCTTGCCCCCTTATCCCGCTGCCGCGGACTTCTCCCCGACGGGGAGAAGAAACAAGAGGCATCCGCTCGTTTCACAACGGAGGTTTTCGCGTGAGGGGCTGGTGCTTACTGCACGACCTGAAGATCGTCGACCACGCGTTTCCCATCCACTTCCGTGTAGAAAACCACGACCTTCACGCCCGCTTTCAGGCCTTCGAAATTGAACTCTTCCGGCACGCGATAGGTCTTGCCGTCGTTGAGCGTAATGCTCAGCCCATTCGCGTCGATCTTGCTGATCGTGCCTTCCACGTCGACGCTCTGGGCGTAGCCGTTGATGGGCATCAGGAGGTTGGCGGTGGCCAGAAGGGCGGCAATCATCATACGCATCGATCTAGCTTTCGTGGATTTGCGTGAAAACCTTACATGCATGAAGAATTGCCTTTCGAATGTGGCGGAAATTGCCCGCAACCATGACATTTTCGGCCCAATTGATGAACGGATTTGGGATCGTGTTCAAGCCGTTAGTGATTTTTACACCGCATTTCCCGGCAATATTGGAAAACTCCGGATTAACGTGGAAAACGACGGCGCTTTTACATTTTCGTCATTTCGAAAACGTCTCCGGCGGGTGCGAATCGCCCCATTGCCCTCATCCCCGTGCTGCCCCAGAAATAAGGGCACGGACATGCGGGTCTCCAGTCAGGACGCCGTGTCCTGCACTTATACCGCCGCAGCGAAAGAAAGGCTTTTGCCTTGCCCGGATTTTCCACTAAGACAAATCCGCTTGTTTTAAACGGCGCTCACCGCAGGCGCCCTGTTTTCCGGTTTTGAAAATATGTCGCATAACAGTTTCGGTCATCTTTTCCGCGTTACCACCTGGGGAGAAAGCCACGGGCCTGCACTTGGCTGCGTGGTGGATGGCTGCCCGCCCGGCATTCGCTTCACCCTTGCCGAGGTGCAGCACTGGATGGACAAACGCAAACCGGGCCAAAGCCGTTTCGTGACCCAGCGCCGCGAGGATGACATCGTCAAGGTTCTCTCCGGCGTGATGCTGGATGAGGACGGCGAGACGATGATAACCACCGGCACGCCGATTTCCATGCTGATCGAAAATACCGACCAGCGCTCCAAGGATTACGGCGAGATCGCCAAGCGTTTCCGCCCCGGCCATGCGGATTTCACCTATGACCTGAAATACGGCATTCGCGACTATCGCGGCGGCGGACGTTCTTCCGCACGCGAGACGGCGGCGCGTGTCGCCGCCGGTGCGATTGCCCGCAAGGTGGTGCCGAGCCTCAATGTGCGCGGCGCGCTGGTGCAGATCGGCAAGCACAAAATCAACCGCAACAACTGGGATTGGGATCAGGTCGACCAGAACCCGTTCTTCTGCCCGGATGCGGCCATGGTGCCGGTGTGGGAAGAGTATCTCGACGGCATCCGCAAGGCGGGGTCCTCCATCGGGGCCGTCGTCGAAGTGGTGGCGGAAGGGGTTCCGGCCGGTATCGGCGCGCCGATCTATGCCAAGCTCGATCAGGATATCGCCTCCAGCCTGATGTCGATCAACGCCGTCAAGGGCGTGGAGATCGGCGAAGGTTTTGCCTCGGCCGAGCTTTCCGGCGAGGAAAATGCCGATGAGATGCGCATGGGCAATGACGGCAAGCCGATCTTCCTCTCCAACCATGCCGGCGGCATTCTGGGCGGCATCGCGACCGGCGAGCCTGTCATCGCCCGCTTCGCCATCAAGCCCACTTCCTCCATTCTGACGGAGCGTCTTTCCATCGATACCGACGGCAACAATGTGGATGTGCGCACCAAGGGCCGCCATGACCCCTGCGTCGGCATCCGCGCCGTGCCGATCGGCGAAGCGATGATCGCCTGCACCGTTGCCGACCATTATCTGAGGGATCGCGGCCAGACCGGCCGCCGGTAGAGGACCGAAAAGTGCGAAGCGGTTTTCGGAAAATCCGATACCGAAACAAAAACGGAGAGCAACGTGCCGTTGCTCTCAAATAAGGGGATCGCCATGGCCTATGACCAGAAACGCGTCGTGGACGCCATCCGCGCTTTCGAAGCCGGTGAAATCGTTGTCGTGACCGATGATGACGACCGTGAGAACGAAGGCGATCTGATCATTTCGGCGGTTCACTGCACACCGGAGAAAATGGCGCTGATCGTGCGCCACACCTCCGGCATCGTCTGTGCGCCCATGCCGCGCGAGGAAGCCAAGCGGCTGAACCTCAACGCCATGGTGGCGGAAAATGACAGCGCGCATACCACGGCCTTCACCGTCAGCGTCGACTTCAAGCACGGCACCACGACCGGCATTTCCGCCGATGACCGCACCCTGACGGTGCGCAACCTTGCCAATCCGAATGTCGGCGCTTCCGATTTCACCCGGCCGGGCCACATCTTCCCGCTGATTTCCCGCGAGGGCGGCGTCTTGATGCGCTCCGGCCATACCGAAGCGGCGGTCGATCTCTGCCGGCTCGCCGGCCTTCCGCCCATCGGCGTCATCAGCGAGCTGGTGAATGACGACGGCACGGTGATGCGCGGACCGCAGGTGCTGGATTTCGCCGAAAAACACGGCATGAAGCACGTTTCGGTCGCCGATCTCATCGCCTATCGCCAGCGCAAGGAAACCCTGGTGGAGATGGAATCCTCCTTCACCATCGAAACGCCCTTCGGACCCGCCAAGGCGCAGACCTATTCCCTGCCCTGGGACCCGATGCAGCATATGGCGGTGATTTTCGGCGATATCAGAGACGGCATCGACATTCCCGTGCGCCTGCACCCGGAAAATGTCGCCGACGACGTGTTCGGCGACCGCCAGCCGGTTCGGCATTACATGCAGAAGATCGCCGAAGAAGGCCGCGGCGTTATCGTCTATCTGCGTGAAGGCTCCGTCGGCGTCGGCCAGGTGGCTGGACGCCGCAAGGCCCGCGATCCGGATGAGGCGCATGCGCAGGCCCGTTCGCGCGAAAACGAATGGCTGGAAATCGGCCTCGGCGCGCAAATCCTGAAAGACCTCGGCATCAGTTCCATCAAGCTGATGACCACCCGCGAGCGGCATTATGTTGGCCTTGAAGGCTTCGGCATCAAGATTTCGGCGACGGATATCGGGTGATTTGAGGGCTTCTGCCTAGCTTCAAAGGGCTATCGTGAGGCGAGCGGGTTCCGCTTGTTTCTTCTCCCCGCCGGGGAGAAGTCCGCGGCAGCGGGATGAGGGGGCAAGCTCTCCGCATATCTCTGCCGTCGCCCCCTCATCCGACCCTTCGGGCCACCTTCTCCCCGACGGGGAGAAGAAATATGCTGCAAGGCCGTGTGACGATGCCGCATCACGGATGAGTAACGTCGCGTCTGGATGCCCCGTCTCTCAATCACCCGAGCGACCGACCTTATTTTTCCTCCCGCCACCCATCCAGATAGTTCACACTCTCAACCCCGGTAAACTTCGCCAGCCTCACCAGTTCCGCGTCGAGCTTCTCCAGCCGACCGGCCGAAGCACGCACGCCGGGCTCCAGCCACAGGCGGCGCACATCCAGCGTGCCGCGCTTGCGATCCGCCTTCATGTCGATGCGGCCTATCAGCCGATCACCCTCCAGAAGCGGGAAGACATAATAGCCATATTGCCGTTTCGGCTCGGGCACGAAGACCTCGATGCGGTAATAGAAGCCGAACAGCCGCTCCGTGCGGTTTCGGTCGCGCAGCAGCGGATCGAAGGGGCTGAGGACACGGACGCGGGCGGAGGGTTCCGGCACGTCTGTCAGGTCGGCGGTGAAATCGGCAAAGGCAAAAGACGGGCGGGCATTGTCTCCATCGCTGGAGAGAAGCGAGACCTCGCAGAGTTCATCGCGATGGCTTTTGACCCAGTCCCTCGCCTCCTGCGGGGTGACGAGATCGAAAAAGGCGGCGATTTCGCCATGGGTGGCGAAACCCAGACGCTTCAGCGCCTCGCGGCAGGCCCAGTCGACAAATTCGGCGTGTTCTACCTCGGTTTCGTGATGCTCGCCGGGAATCACCCGTTCGGCGAGATCATAGACCTTCTGGAAGTTCACGCGGCCGGCAATCGCGAGCTTGCCGGTGTGCCAGAGATATTCGAGCGCGGTCTTGGAGGGATGCCAGTTCCACCAGCCGCCGGACTGGTGCCCCTCCTCCTTCAGCTCCCGCGCCAGAACCGGACCGGTGGCCGCAATGCGCTCCAGCGTTTCACCGAAAGCCGCATCGAAGCCCTCGCCGTGCCATTTGCGCCAGCGCTCCTGAATAATCGGCTCGCGGCGGCGAAAACGGTGTTTCCAATAGGGATAAAATTCCGTCGGCAGGATGGAGGCGTCATGCGTCCAGTGTTCGAAAAGCGCCCGGTCCTTTTCCAAAAGCGTGGTCAGGTGGCCGCGCCTGTAGGTCTGGTTGCGGGAGAAAATAATCTGGTGGTGGGCGCGCTCCACCGTGCCGATGCTGTCCACCTGCACAAAACCGATATCAGTGATGAGCTGCAGCAGGTCACTCTTGGAAAGCGCCTTGCCGGGCGGAGAGGAAAGCCCCTGCCGCGCCAGAAAAATCCGCCTTGCCGCTTCGTTCGAAACCTTGATCGCCATGACGCAGAAGGTAGAACGGCTTTTTCGCGATTGCAATGTTCTTTTTTTGTTCCTTGTTTCACTTCTGTTGATGACGGGGTATAGAACCGGAAAAGAGCGCGAGGATGTAAGCTTGGAAATCCGTTTTAACGCCGCCGGTGTCGCTTTCGAGGGTCGGCAGGCCCTGCAGCCGCTGTCTGTGACATTGACGGAACGGCGCATCGGCGTGATCGGCCTCAATGGTTCCGGCAAGACCACCTTTGCCCGGCTGATCAACGGGCTGAACAAACCGAGCGAAGGCAAGGTTTCGGTGAACGGTCTCGACACCGTGAGCGACGCCAAGGCGGTCTTGCAGGCGGTCGGCTTCATCTTCCAGAATCCGCAGAACCAGATCATCCTGCCGATCGTGCGCGACGATGTCGCCTTCGGTCTCAAGCGGCTCGGCCTCGGCAGAGCGGAAACCGACGCCAGGGTCAAAGCCGTCCTTGCCCGGCTCGGCATTCCTCATCTGGAAGACCGGCGCGCGCATGAGCTTTCCGGCGGCGAATTGCAGCTGGCGGCGCTGGCGGCGCTTCTGGTCACCGAACCGCAAATCCTCATTCTCGATGAGCCGACCAACCAGCTCGATCTCAAAAACCGAGCCACCGTGGAAAAGACCATGGCGGCGCTGTCGCAGGCGCTGATCGTCATCACCCACGATCTGCCGCTGGTTGCGGGTTTCGACCGGGTGCTGGTTTTCCATGAAGGCGCACTGGTGGCCGACGCCGCACCCGAAGAAGCGGTAGCGCGCTATCTGGAGGTGGCATCGCGATGAAATCGCTGCATGTCGAAGGCACTGGCTGGCTCTACCGCGTCTCGCCGCGCCTCAAGCTCGTGACGCTGATGGGTTTCAGCATCGCATTGTTCCTCACCCGCGATCTGCTGGTTCTCGCATCCGCGACGGTTCTGGCCGCCCTTATTCTGGGCGCTACCCGGCTGCCCTTCAAGGACATCGGCCTGCGGCTGCGGCCGGTGATGCTGACCATCTTCCTCGTCGCCGCCTTCAGCTACCTGCTGCTTCCGGCCCATGATGCCAGCATCAATCTTTTGCGGCTGACGGCGCTGGCGCTGCTTGCCACCGCCGTCACCATCACCGTCAGCATCTCGCAATTCATGGACGAGATCGCGCTTGCCGCCGCCCCGCTGGAAAGGCTGGGGCTGGTGAAGGCCGCCGATATCGGGCTTTCGGTCGGGCTCGTCGTGCGTTTCGTGCCTGAAATCGTCAATCGTTACCATGCGGTGCGCGATGCGCACCGGGCGCGTGGCCTGCCCGTGCGGATGGCCACCATCATCGTGCCGCTCGTCATTATGACGTTGAAGGATGCCGATGCCATTGCCGACGCCATTGACGCGCGCGGTTTCAGAGGCCAAAGCTGACGGCCAGATAACCATCCGGAGTTTCCGAGCCATGACGACCCGCGACCTTGTGCTGATTTCGCTGTTTTCCGCCATCATCATCGCACTCGGGCTTCTGCCGCCGATCACGCTCGGTTTCATCCCCGTGCCGATCACCGCGCAGTCGCTCGGCGTCATGCTGGCCGGTGTCGTGCTGGGCGCAAAGCGCGGTACGCTGGCGGTTCTCCTGACGATCCTGATTGCCGCCATCGGCCTGCCGGTGCTTTCGGGCGGACGCGGCGGCCTTTCCATCTTCACCACGCCGACCACGGGCTTCCTGATCGGCTGGATCGCGGCGGTTTTCGTCACCGGCACGCTCTCGGAAAAGCTCGTCAATCGCGGCCAGTCCGCTCTAACACAGGGCATCGGCTTTTTCGTCGCGAGCCTGATTGGCGGCGTGGTCGTGCTTTATGCTTTCGGCATCACCTATCTGGCGCTGGTCGTCGGGCTCGGTTTCGAAAAGGCCTTCATGGGTTCGCTCGCCTTCATTCCGGGCGATGCGCTGAAGGCCGTGCTCGCGGCCCTTGCCGGCCGCGCCGTGATGGCCGGTTATCCGCTTCTGCCGCAGCGCGTCTGAACAGACTTTCTTCGGGAGGAAAAGAATGGCGACGCGTTTATACGAACATCCGATCTTCCTCGAGCATATCACGCCATCCGGCCACCCCGAGCGGCCGGACCGCCTGCGGTCGCTGAACATCGCGCTCGAACACCCGAATTTCGAGCGGCTGGAACGCAAAGAAGCGCCGCAGGCCAATGAAGATGCCGTACTGCTGGCGCATCCGGAGGAGCATCTGCTTGCCATCATGCGGCAGATCCCCGAAGAGGATGGCGAGATCAACCGCGTCGAGGCCGACACCTATGTCTCGCACAAAAGCCTGCAGGCGGCGCTGACAGGCATCGGTGCGGCCATGGCGGCAGTGGATGACGTGTTTACCGGCGCTGCCGACAATGTCTTCGTCGCTGCCCGCCCGCCCGGCCACCATGCGGAAACCGCAAAGGCCATGGGCTTCTGTCTTTTCAACAATGTGGCGATTGCCGCCCGCCATGCGCAGAAGGCGCACGGCGCGGAGCGCGTCGCCATCATCGACTGGGACGTGCATCACGGCAACGGCACGCAGGATATCTTCTGGAACGACACGTCAGTGCTGTTCTGTTCCACCCACCAGATGCCGCTTTACCCGTGGAGCGGCGACAAAAACGAAACCGGCGTGAAGAACAATATCGTCAACGCCCCGCTTTCGCCCAACACCGGCAGCGAATATTTCCGCGAGGCCTTCAAATCCCGCGTGTTGCCGGCGATTGCCGATTTCTCGCCCGATCTCATCCTCATCTCCGCCGGTTTCGACGCGCATCACCGCGATCCCTTGGCGCAGATCAATCTGGTGGGTGAGGATTTCGACTGGGCAACGGGCCGGCTTCTGGAAATGGCGGATAAATACACATCGAACCGGGTCGTCAGCCTGCTGGAAGGCGGTTATGATCTGGAAGGGCTGGCGGAATCGGCAGCCATGCATATTTTGAGAATGATGAAGGGTTGAACATGACGGAAAATGCCAACACAGCCGATGTCAGCGGTTATTCCTTCGAAAAAGCCGTCGCCGAGCTGGAAAGCATTGTCGCACGCCTGGAACGCGGAGACGTGGCGCTGGACGAATCCATCGCCATCTATGAGCGCGGCGAAGCCCTGAAGAAGCATTGCGAGACGCTGTTGAACGCCGCCGAAAAGCGAATCGAGAAGATTCGCCTCGACCGTGCGGGCAAGCCGCAGGGCGTGGAGCCGCTGGACGGCGAGTGATTTTCCCCTTCCTCATTCCTGTGCTTGTCACAGGAATCTAGTCAGACCAAGTCCTTGGGCTGAAAAGACTCTTATCGCCGCGCAGACGCGCGTCGGCTGGATTCCTGTGACAAGCACAGGAATGAGGGAGGCTGTAGGTAAAGCCGCGTTCAACTCTCTCCCACGCAACCGGTGACAATGCACAAACATAGCGTTCGACATCCCGATACTCCCCCTCTCCGTCCGTTATGCTAAACTCCCGTCAGACGATACGAGGAGCTTGCGATGTCCTTCTTTCCCGGTAACGATCCCGTCGCGGGTGATGCTTTTGCCTGCGACGCCATCGAGAACCTCATCATTCCGCGCACGAGCGACATTGGCGGCTTTGCCGTGCGCCGTGCGCTGCCGGCCCGGCAGCGGCGTCTCGTCGGCCCCTTCATCTTCTTCGACCGCATGGGCCCGGCGATCCTGAAGGCCGGCGAGGCACTCGACGTCAAGCCGCATCCGCATATCGGGCTTTCCACCGTCACCTATCTGTTCGACGGCGAAATCAAGCATCGTGACAGTCTCGGCACCGAGCTTGTCATCCGCCCCGGTGACATCAACCTGATGACGGCCGGGCGCGGCATCGTGCATTCGGAACGCACGCCGGAAAACCTGCGTGGCCACCCGCTTTCCATGTCCGGACTGCAGACATGGCTTGCGCTGCCGGACCATATGGAAGAAATCGACCCCGCCTTTGCCCATACGGCCAGGGAAGACATGCCGCTGATCGATATCAAGGGCGCTACCGGCCGCGTGGTGATCGGCGAATTCGAAGGCCTCACCTCCCCCGTTTCGGCCTTTACCGATACGCTTTATGTCGATCTTTCGCTGGAGCCGGGGGTAAAATTTCCCTTCTCCGCCGATCATGAGGAGCGGGCGATCTATATTCTGTCCGGTTCGCTCGATGTGGCGGGCGATATCTTCGCCGCCGACCAGCTGCTCGTCTTCCGGCCGGGCGATGACATCACGCTTCAGGCCGGCAGCAATGGCTGTCACATCATGATCTTTGGCGGGGCGGCGCTCAATCAGCGCCGTTACATCTGGTGGAACTTCGTTTCGTCATCAAAAGAACGCATAGAGCAGGCCAAACAGGAGTGGAGAACCGGACGCTTCGATATCGTTCCCGGCGACGAAGAAGAGTTTGTCCCTTTGCCGGAAGGTTGAAATTCTATAGAAGTGTACGACATGCAGGAATGGACCGTCGGCTTTCCCGATGAAAGCCGCTCCGGTGCCCCCTGCTGACCACGAGAAAAGGCCGAACGATTGACCGGAATGCCCCAGACCCCACTGCTCGACCGGGTGAATTTTCCCTCCGATCTCAAGGAGATCGACGATCGCGACCTGCCGGAACTGGCACGGGAACTGCGCGACGAGATGATCGACGCGGTGTCGAAGACCGGTGGCCATCTGGGTGCCGGCCTTGGCGTGGTGGAATTGACGATTGCCATCCACAAGGTCTTCAACACGCCCGAAGACCGGCTGATCTTCGATGTCGGCCACCAATGTTATCCGCATAAAATCCTGACCGGCCGGCGCGACCGCATTCGCACGCTGCGGCAGGAAGGCGGGCTTTCCGGTTTCACGCGTCGTGCGGAAAGTGACTATGACGATTTCGGCGCCGGCCACTCCTCCACCTCCATTTCCGCCGGTCTCGGCATGGCCGTGGCGGCTGGGCTGGATCAGAGCGACCGTAAGGTGATCGCGGTCATCGGCGACGGCTCGATGTCGGCGGGCATGGCGTTCGAGGCGCTGAACAATGCCGGTGCGCTCGATGCGCGGCTGATCGTCATCCTCAACGATAACGACATGTCGATTGCGCCGCCGACGGGCGCGATGAGCGCCTATCTGGCGCGACTTGCCTCCGGCCGCACCTATATGGGTTTCCGCGATTTCGGCAAGAAACTGACGGCCTATCTCGGCAAGACCATCGACCGCGCCATCACCCGGGCCGTGACCCATGCGCGCGGTTACGTGACCGGCGGCACGCTGTTCGAGGAGCTTGGTTTCTACCACATCGGCCCGATCGACGGTCATTCCTTCGATCACCTGCTGCCGGTGCTGCGCAATGTGCGCGACAACCAGAAAGGCCCCGTCCTCATCCATGTGGTGACGCAGAAGGGCAAGGGTTATGCGCCGGCGGAAGCCGCAGCCGACAAATATCACGGCGTCAACAAGTTCGATGTCATCACCGGCGCGCAGGCGAAAGCCAAGCCGAATGCGCCGAGCTATACCAGCGTCTTTGCCGAAGCCCTGATCCAGGAAGCCACCCTCGACGACAAGATCATCGGCGTCACCGCCGCCATGCCGAATGGTACCGGCCTCGACAAGATGGCCGAGCTTTTCCCGACCCGCACCTTCGATGTCGGCATTGCCGAGCAGCATGCCGTCACCTTCGCGGCCGGGCTTGCGGCTGACGGTTACAAGCCGTTCTGCGCGCTTTATTCCACCTTCCTGCAACGCGGTTACGACCAGCTGGTGCATGATGTGGCGATCCAGAGCCTGCCGGTGCGTTTCCCCATCGACCGCGCCGGTTTTGTCGGTGCGGATGGGCCGACCCATGCCGGCTCCTTCGATACGACCTTCCTTGCCACCCTGCCCGGCATGGTGGTGATGGCGGCATCAGATGAAGCTGAGCTGAAACATATGGTCCGTACGGCGGCAGCCTATGATGAAGGCCCGATTTCCTTCCGTTACCCGCGCGGTGAAGGCGTGGGCGTCGAGATGCCCGCACGCGGTGAGATTCTTGAGATCGGCAAGGGCCGCATCATCAAGGAAGGCACCAAGGTTGCGCTGCTCTCCTTCGGCACCCGGCTGGCGGAATGCCTTGCGGCCGCCGAAGACCTTGAAGCGGCCGGCCTTTCCACCACGGTTGCCGATGCGCGCTTCGCCAAGCCGCTCGATCTCGATCTCATCCGCCAGCTGGCCAGCCATCACGAGGTGCTGGTGACGATCGAAGAAGGCTCCGTCGGCGGTTTCGGCGCACATGTGCTGCATTTCATGGCGAGCGCCGGCCTGCTCGACCATGGCCCCAAGGTCCGGACGCTGACCCTGCCCGACCAGTGGGTGGAGCAGGCCAAGCCAGAGACCATGTATGCCAATGCCGGCCTCGACCGGGCCGGCATCGTTTCCACCGTGTTCAATGCGCTCGGCCAGCGTCAGGCCGGCGTCGGTTTCGCCGGCTGACACGATTGCCGGGACAGGAGGCGGGACGATCCCGCCTCTTTCTCAGGATGCAGCGCCATCGAGAAAACCGACGACATTTTCGATCCGCCCCTCGGCATTCAGGCTGACGACATCGGTTCCGCCGGCGACATCGTCCCCCTCAGGCGAAATCAGACGCCATGAGAAACGGGTGAAGTTGCCGTGGCCATCCGGGGTGCCGGCGAGAACGAAACGATATCCCGGAAATTTCTGCCGCGCCGCCTCGATCATCGCGGCGATCCCCTGCTGCCCTTCGCCCTGCATCAGCGGATCGACGTAGCGCGTGTTTTCTGCCCACGCCTGACCGACGAGATGCCTGCGGCGTTCATTGTCCTCTTCGTCCCAGGCTGCGAGATAGGTTTCGGCGATTGCGAGATGCTGCGTCATGATTGCGCTCCTTCTGATTGACGGCCCAAACATGCCGGCGGTCAGGAAGCGGAACAATTACCTTAGAGGTAATCGCATTGCCGCTCTCTTCTGCTAGGTTGCGGGCATGACACATCATCGAGAACATGTCGGCCAGGTGCTGAAGGAATGGCGTGCGCGCCGCAGGTTGAGCCAGCTCGATCTGGCGATGGAGGCGGACATATCCGCGCGCCATCTGAGTTTCGTGGAAAGCGGGCGATCATCCCCCAGCCGCGAGATGCTCGCGAAACTGGCGGAGCAGCTTTCCATGCCCGCCCGCGCCGCCAACCGGCTGATGCTGGCGGCGGGTTATGCACCTGTTCATTCCGAACGGCCGATGGATGCGCCCGATATGGCGGCGGCCCGGCAGGCGGTCGAAACTGTGGTGCATGGGCATATGCCCTTCCCCGCCCTAGCCGTTGACCGGCACTGGAACGTCGTTCTCGCCAATGGGGCGATCACGTCGCTTCTGGCCGGCGTTTCCGAAGAGCTGCTTCGCCCGCCGCTCAACGCCTTGAGGCTGAGCCTGCATCCGGAGGGCTTGAGTTCCCGCATCGTCAACCTCGCCGAATGGCGTCATCACCTGCTGGAACGCCTGCGCCGTCAGGGCGAAGAGACGGGAGACGAGGTGCTTTCCCGGCTGCATGCGGAGCTTGCGGCCTATCCCGCGCCAAAGGCCTCGCCGCATGCGGCTGGGGCCGATCCGCTGGCCATACCGCTCCAGCTTCGCGATCCATCTTCGGGCGGCATATTGAGCTTCATTTCAACCACCACGGTTTTTGGAACGGCCACAGACGTCACGCTGTCCGAACTGGTGCTGGAATGTTTCTACCCCGCCGACGCGGCAACCCGCGAAGCACTGATGCAAGGCACCGAGGAGTAACACCCGTGCACACCACCTATCTCATCGGCTTCCAGGTCCGCCCCGGCCAGCGCGAGCGCTTTCTCGAATTGCTGAATGCGCTGCTCGACGCCATGCGGCACGAAAAGACCTTCGTGAACGCAACCCTGCACCGGGACGGTGAAAACGAGAACCGCTTCCTGCTGCACGAGACCTGGAGCGACCATCAGGACGTCATCGACGTTCAGATCCACCGCCCCTATCGGCAGGCATGGCACGATGCCCTGCCCGAGCTTCTCGACGCCCCGCGCGATATTTCCGTCTGGCACCCCATGCGGGCGGATCACGCCGCATAGCGACACGGACGATGGGAAAGCCGCGCGCGCCTATCCTTTGCGCGGCGCTAGGATTTTCGCGACAATATCCACGGTTCGCCGATTTTGAACCAGGCCTTGGCGATCCTGCCGCTCTCAACTTCATAGATACAGGCAACGTCGACCTCTCCCTTTCCTTCCGGAAAGTTGCGGGTGACCGTTTCATGGTCGATGACGACATTGCCAACGACAATGCGCGTCAGCAGTTTCCCATAGAGATCCGGTTCCTTGAAGCGCTCGATGTGGCGCTCCCGAATCTCTGCCGCGCTTCCTGCCAGAAGCGTCGCCGGGAAAGCGTAATACTGGCAATCATCCGCCCACCAAAGCATGAAGGCATCGATGTCACGGGCATTGTAGGCCTCAAGCTGCTTTTGTACCGGCAGTTCGATTTCACTATTCAAAACGCACCTCTTCAAAAAACGTCGTGGCGAAATGGCTTCCTAGACGAGGGAATGTCCGGCATTGAAGGGCTCCGGTTAAAGCCTGATCGCCGTTTCCTCTTTCGCCGTCTTGATGACGACCATGGTGACAAAGCGCGCGACATTGTGCTGGTCGCGGAAGAGCCTGTCGCACAGGGCGTCGAATTCTTCCATATCCCGCAGACGCAGCATCAGCACGACATCGGTTGCGCCGGTGACGGCATAGGCCTGCGACACGGCCTCTTCGGCACTCGCAATATCCAGAAAGCGGCGCATATGCTGCTCGCCGTGCAATTTCAGCTCCACCGTCACCAGAGCCTTGATCACCCGTCCCGCCTTTGCGGGGTTGAGGATCGCCACGATGCGGTCGATCACGCCAGACTTGCGCAGCCGCTGCAGGCGGCGCAGGCAACTGGATGGAGACAGCCCGACTTCATCGGCCATATACACATTGGTGCGCGACGCATCGTTCTGCAAAAGGTTCAGAAGTTTCCGGTCGATCCGATCCATGCCGGCAGCATATCGCCTGCCATTGGATTTGCAATAAAATTGCATGAAACTGCAATCTTTGACCGCAAATGCGAAGGGGCCGGGATTAGTGAATGGGAACAACCTTCAGGGAGTCTCACATGTCACTTTTCCTGCCCGTCTGGCAAAAAACGCGGGAAACGCTTGCGATCTACTGGGTGCTTGTGCGGATCACGGTTCCCATCGCCATTCTGACCGAGCTGTTGTCGAGGATGGGCACGATCGAGGCGGTGGCGCCTGCCTTTGCGCCGGTCATGAACCTCATCGGGTTGCCGCCGGAGCTTGGTCTTGCCTGGCTGACCGCGATGCTGGTCGGCATATGGGGCGCCGTGCCGCTCATCTTCACGCTTGTGCCCGCATCGTCACTCACCGTTGCGGATATCACCGTTTTTTTGGCACTCGTCCTGTTCGCCCATGGCCTGCCCATCGAACAGAAGATCATTGAAAAAGCGGGACCGGGCATGATCGTCACTACGGCGCTGCGCGTCGGCGGCGGATTGTTGTATGCCTTTATGCTGCATCACGTTCTGGAGGCGATGGGATGGCTGTCGGGCCCGGTAAACCCCGCCTGGATTGCGATGAGCGCCACGCCTGAATGGACCGCCTATTTCCTCGGTCTCGGGGAAACCATGGTCTGGATGCTCGTCATCCTGCTTGCACTTTCCCTTTGCCTTGAAATCCTCAGGCTGACCGGCCTTCTGGCGCTAATGATGAAAGCGCTCTCGCCCCTGCTGCGTCTTGCGGGCATTCGCGGCGAGGCTGAACATCTTACCGCGATCGGCTTGTTTCTCGGCATTTCCTACGGCGCCGGCTTCCTGATCCGCGAGGCGCAATCGGGGACGATCTCGCCGCGGCAGGTGTTTCTGTCCTGCGTGTTCATGGGTTTTGCCCATAGCGTGATCGAGGACACGCTCGTGGTGATGTCGCTTGGCGCGGATGTCTATGGCGTCCTGGCCGGGCGGCTTGTTTTCGCCATTGCCGCGACCGCCGGTATTGCCGCCCTGCTTCACCGCCTGTCGGACGAGCTGTTCTTTGCGCGGATGTTCCGGCCACAGGGCACATAGAACATTTCCAGAAAAAGTGGACCCCGGTTTTCCGTCCGGAAATGCGCCAAAACAAAGAGTTAGAGTGTTTTCGCGATTCGAAGAAAAGCGAAAAAACTCCAAGCGGCGTTTCCCGTCTGAAATGACCGACGCAAAAAGGGAGCCTTTCGGCCCCCAATCCATAGGTTCAATCTGAAAGCCCGGCTCAGAACTCCGTCCAGTCCTGATCCTTGGCAGCCGGTGCTTCGGCAGCACCGCCGAAGGCGCGGGCGAGGCTCTGGCCAAGCGCACGCGCCGGCGAGGCGACAGGCCTTGCGGTTGCGGAGGCCGATTTTACCGGAGCCTTGCGGGCCGGTGCGGCCGGCGCGGGCTGGAAGGCAGGCCTGGCGGAAGACTGGCGCGGCGCGGAATAGCCGCCGGCGCTGGCAACGGCAGCGCGTGCGCCATCCATTCTGAACTGGCCGAGCAGGCTGTTCAGCGCTTCCGCTTCGCGGGCCAGCGAATGGCTGGCGGCGGTCTGCTGTTCCACCATGGCGGCATTCTGCTGCGTGCCCTGATCCATGGTGTTTACGGCTGTATTGATCTCCTGCAGGCCGGTCGCCTGTTCGCGGGCAGCGACAACGATGGCGCTGACATGGGCATTGATCTCTTCGACTTCCGCCACGATGAGTTCCAGAGCCTTGCCGGTCTCGTCGACCAGATTGACGCCGTTTTCCACCTGCTGGCTGGAAGCGCCGATCAGCGTCTTGATTTCCTTGGCGGCATTGGCGGAACGCTGGGCGAGTTCGCGGACTTCCTGCGCAACCACCGCAAAGCCCTTGCCTGCATCACCGGCGCGGGCGGCTTCGACGCCAGCGTTCAAGGCCAGCAGGTTGGTCTGGAAGGCAATATCGTCGATGACACCGATGATGTTGCCGATTTCGCCCGAAGACTTCTCGATTTCACGCATGGCGGCAACAGCCTTGCGGACCACGACGCCGGACTTTTCCGCACCGGCGCGAGCGCGCTGGACCAGATTGCCGGCATCTTCCGCGCCGCGGGCGCTATCGCGCACCGTGGTGGTGACTTCTTCCAAGGCTGCGGCGGTTTCCTCGATGGAGGCCGCCTGCTGTTCGGTGCGGCGCGACAGGTCGTCGGCGGCGGAGAGCATTTCCGAAGCACCGGCATTGATCGCGGCTGCGTTCTCACCGACGGTGCGCAGCGCCTGCTGGAGTTTTTCGACGGCGCTGTTGAAATTCACGCGAACCGGATCGATGGCAGGCGCAAAAGGCGTCTCGATGCGATAGGAAAGATCGCCATCCGCGAGAGCAGCAAGGCCCTTGCCAAGCTCGGCGCTGGCAAAAGCGCTGGCGGCCTCGTCCTTGGCCTTTTCTTCCTCGTTGCGGCGGCGTTCAGCCTCCGTCGCGGAGCGCATGCGATCGGTCTCGCCGGCAAGGCGGGATTTTTCCAGCCCGGCTTCCTTGAAGACCAGAACGGCCTTCGCCATCTTGCCGACTTCGTCGCCACGATCCGTGGCGGGAACTTCCGTCGTCAGATCGCCATCGGCGAGCCTGCTCATCGCCGCCGTCATGCCAACGATGGGCGTGACGATGGAGCGCGACAACGCCCAGATGAGGGCAACGGCCAGAAGACCGGCGACAGCGCCGCCACCCAGAAGCGCATATTTCAGGTTCAGTGCGGCTGCCTGCTGTTCTGCCGCGTAAGCGGCGGACAGGCCGTTCAACTGCTCCTTGATCTTGGCGGCGGAGGCGCGGAAGCCATCGAGCTGGCCCTTGGCCTGATTGCGGCCGATTTCGATGATTTCGGAAATCGGCGCTTCGGTCGTCTTGCGTGCGGCGATCTGCGGTTCCGCCAGTTCCTTGAAGAACACGGTGGCGGATTTCTGCATGTCGTCGATGGATGTCAGAATGTCCGGCCGGCCGACGGCCAGCGCGCGGGCCTCATCGAGCTTCTTCAGCATCAGGTCGCGCTGGGCGAATACATCGTTATAGGTGCTGTCGCTGCGAAACAGCAGGAAGCCACGCTGATTGACGGCCTGTTCCAGCATGGCTGCCGTCGCGCCATCCACGGCCTGGATGATATCCTTGGTACGGTTGTTTTCGATCGTGACACGCTCGCTCCCCAGCGTCTGCCAGAATACGACCGCGGAAGCGAGCAGGCACACGCTCATCAAGGCACAGAAGGTGGCTATGAGCTTCAGATTGATGGGGAGGTTTTTAAGCGACATCGCAAACTCTCTCGGCGACCCGATGCCTCGAAGCAAGCGTCTGCGCTGCAACGGCCGCAATTTTGTGGATGGGAGGAGATGCCGTCATGGCAGGTTCCGGTGGCCGCACGGGCCTTGTGCACAAAGTGCAATACAAGCCTTTATATTGGATTAATCGAACATTCTGACTTTGCGGTGCAACATCAATGGGCGACAGCGGGCATCGTCGGTCCCTTTCAGCGATAAATCGCTTGCATCGGCGGGGTTTGGCGGTCATTGACACGGGACCATGTCCAAAACATCTGAAAATGAACGGCTTGACCAGCTTCTCGTGTCGCTCGGCCACTTCGCCAGCCGCTCGCGTGCGCGCGACGCGGTTGCACGCGGCACCGTGAGCGTCAACGGTAAAATCGTCACCAAACCGAGCCAGACCGTCGCCGGCGATGCCGAAATCGCCATCAGCGATCCGGCGCAGGCCTATGTTTCGCGCGCAGCGCTGAAGCTCGTGGCCGCGCTCGATCATTTCCGGCTCGACCCGTCGGGCCATGACTGTCTCGATGTCGGCGCTTCGACCGGCGGCTTCACCGAGGTACTGCTGGAGCGCGGCGCAAAACACGTCACCGCCATCGATGTCGGCCACGGGCAGATGCATGCCAGAATCGAGAACGATCTGCGCGTGACCAATCTGGAAGGGCTGAATGCGCGCTTCCTGACGGCGGAAGATATCGATGACCGGCCCATCGGCTTCATCGTCTCCGACGTGTCCTTTATTTCGCTGAAGCTTGCGCTTGCGCCGGCACTCGAGCTTGCGGAAACCGGCGCTCTCGCGGTTCTGCTGGTGAAGCCGCAATTCGAGGCGGGGCGTGACGCCATCAGCAAGGCCGGACTGTTGA
Source organism: Agrobacterium sp. D14 (assembly GCF_001526505.1). Lineage (NCBI taxonomy): Bacteria > Pseudomonadati > Pseudomonadota > Alphaproteobacteria > Hyphomicrobiales > Rhizobiaceae > Agrobacterium > Agrobacterium sp. D14. The sequence goes on along the minus strand of NZ_ASXX01000063.1, from coordinate 301,254 downwards.
AAGAACCGGAAACGGCGCCTGCCGTGGCCGCCGAACTGGAACGCTGGCTGACCGAGGACATGGGCTGGAAAAGCCTCGGCCTCATTCCCTCGCCGATTTCCGGCGGCGACGGCAACATCGAATTTCTTCTCGGAGGCGAAAAGCCATGAGCACACAGACCGTCACCATCAAGAGCCTCGGCGCGCAGGGCGACGGCATCGCGCACTGTCCCGACGGCCCGGTCTATGTGCCCTTCGCGCTGCCCGGCGAAACGGTCGCGATTGCGAAGGTGAAAGATCACGGCACCGTCATGTCGATAACGGAGGCCTCGGCGGAGCGCCGTGAACCGGCCTGCCGCCATTTCGGCCCCGATGGCAAGAACGGCACCTGCGGCGGCTGTTCGCTGCAGCATCTTTCCGATCAACCTTACCATGCCTACAAGCGGGAGCTGGTGGTTTCGGCACTGAAATCAAAGGGCCTGACGCCGCCGGTGGACGATCTCGTCATCTGTCGCCCCGGCGAGCGCCGCCGCGCGGTGTTTGCCGCCCGCAAGACGGAAAAGGGTCTGCTGCTCGGTTTCAGCCAGGCGAACAGCCATCACATCGTCGCTATCGAGGAATGTCCCGTCACCTCGCCCGGCATCGTTTCGCGGCTGGATGCCATCCGCGCCATCGGGCTTTCCATGGTGGCGAATGCCGAACCATTCCGCATGACCGTTCTCGAAACGCTCTCCGGTCTCGATATTTCGGTCGAAGGCATCAAGTCGGTCAGCGACAAGCAGCGGCGCACCCTCACGGAAACGGTGCTCCCCATGCGCGGCATTGCCCGTGTTTCGCTCTCAGGTGAAATCCTGATCGAACCGCAAAAGCCGATCATCGAATTCGGCGGCGTTGCGGTTTCACCCCCGGCCGGCAGTTTCACGCAGGCGACGAAGCAGGCGGAAGACGCCATGGCCGAGCTGGTGCTTGCCCATATCGGCAAATCGAAGCGCATTGCCGATCTCTTCTGCGGTTCCGGCACCTTCGCGCTAAGGCTCGCACGCATCGGCAAGGTGCATGCGGTGGAAGCAGAAGACAAGCCGCTGAAGGCGCTGGATTTTGCCGCCCGCAACACGCAGGGCCTGAAGCCGGTGAGCGTCGAGAAACGCGACCTCTTCCGCCGGCCGCTGATGACAAGCGAACTGAAGAATTACGATGCTGTCGTGTTCGATCCGCCGCGCGCCGGTGCGGAATTCCAGTGCAAGGAACTGGCCCGCAGCACGGTGAAGAAGATCGTTGCGGTGAGCTGCAATCCGCTGACGCTTGCGCGCGATCTCACCATCCTTACGGAAGGCGGCTATCGCATCACCCGCGTCACGCCGGTCGATCAGTTCCTGTGGTCGCCGCATGTGGAAGCGGTGGCGACGCTGGAGAAATAATCACCAGGCCGTATCGACAGTGCCGTTACCGACCACGCCCGAGCAGCGGCAGGCGCCGCCCACGCGGCCCCGCTCAATGGGGCAGACATAGGGCCGGCGGCGATTGGCGCTCTCCGGCGGGGTGATGACGCAGACGAAACGGGCGCGGCGCTGGCGGTCGCGGTTGCGGCCGGAATAATAATCCGAGCCATCGTCTTCGGTAATGACGGATTGCGCCAGAATGACATTGCCGGCGGCAGCCGCCGGAGGGCGCGTTATCGCCGCCGCTTCAGTGACAGTGGCGGCGCAGAGGAAGACGGACAGGGCGAAAACGACGTGACGCATGCGGGTGGCTTTCGGGCGATGACGTTGCATTATTTAACCCAACCCATATTGCCCGGTTGCTTAACCGCAAGGAATTCCTGCCGGAACGCTTAACGGCGCATGAATGCCTCGAAGGCGGCGCGCGCTTCGGCGCTTTGCAGCTGCGCGATGAAATGACGGCCTTCCTCTTCGATGCGGGCGAGAAGATCGTCCGGGTTGCCGCGAACCAGATCGCGGGCGATCTTCAGCGCCTGCTGCGGTTTGGCCGCAAGCCGGGTGGCAAGCGCCAGCGTTTCGCTCTCCACATGTTCAGGGGCGACGACTTTCCAGATCATCCCGGCCTGCAACGCCTGTTCAGCAGTAAAACCTTCGCCCATGGCAAGCAGCGCAAAGGCGCGCTGGTGTCCCATGAGCTTCGGCACGAGCAGGCTGGAGGCCGCTTCCGGCACCAGCGCCAAATCCACGAATGGGGTCTTGAACAGGCTGCGGCTGGAAGCGACCGTCAGGTCGCAATGCAGGTTCAGCGTCGTGCCGATTCCGATGGCGAGCCCGTCGACGCCGGATACCATGGGCTTTTCGAAAGCGACGAGCGCTTTCAGAAGCTCAAGCGCGGCAAGCTTGCCCTTGCCGCCCGACATGGCGAAGGCCAGAAAATCGGCCATGTCGTTACCGGCGGAGAAGCAGCCTTCCGTGCCGAGAAAGGCGACGACGCGAATTTCCGGGTCCGCATTGGCGGCCTGCAGGGCGTCTGCCATGCGCAGATACATGGCATCGGTGATGGCGTTTTTCTTGTCCGGCCGGTTGAAGCGGATGGTCAAGACTTCCGGCGCATGGCCGACGCGCTCGACGAGAATATGTTCGTCCGACATCTGAAGCTCCTCAAGCCAATACGGTGCGGGCGGCGGCAAGGCTTGCCGCGCCTGATATAACGCGGTCCTTCAGCGCCGCCGTTTCCGCCAGCAGATTCTCCGCAGCGAAACGGCAAAGGGCTGCGCGATGCCCGCTCCTGCCATCGTCGACGGCGGCCAATGCGCCCTTGGCGAGATAGGCGCCGGTGAGCGCCAGACCGAAAAGGCGCTGATAGGGCGTCGCGCCGGCGAGCGCGGTTTCGGTTTCGCCTGCCTTGATGCGGTCCAGCAGCCAGTCGGTCGCCGTTTCCAGATCGCCAAGGCTCGCTTCGAGATAACGGCCGGTCTCGCCGAGATCGTCGCGGTTCGACGCGGCTGTGCGGGCGGCGATCTCGCGCAGTTCGGCGATGAAACCGCGCACTTGCGCGCCTTCGGAGAGCGGCAGCTTGCGCAGCACCAGATCGATGGCCTGAATGCCGTTGGTGCCTTCATAGATCGGCGCGATGCGGGCATCACGCAGATAACGCGCCGCGCCGGTTTCCTCGATAAAGCCCATGCCGCCATGCACCTGAATGCCCATGGAGGCGACATCGACGCCAGCATCGGTGGAGAAGGATTTGGCGATGGGTGTCAAAAGGGCAGCGCGCTCCTGCCAGTGAGCGCGCTGCCGGGCGTCTTCAGTCGCATGCGCCATGTCGATGGCATGCGCACAGCTGAAGGAAATCGCCCGTGATCCTTGCGTCAGCGCCTTCATCGTCAGAAGCGTTCTGGCGATATCCGGGTGTTCGATGATCGGGCTCATGCCGGAGCCTTGCCAGCCGGGCGCCTTGCCCTGCGTGCGCTCCCTGGCATATTCGATGGCCTTCTGGGTCGCCGCTTCGCAGATCGCCACGCCCTGCATGCCAACGGCAAGGCGGGCGTTGTTCATCATGGTGAACATGCAGGCGAGCCCCTTGTTCTCCTCGCCGATCAACCAGCCGAGAGCGCCCTTTTCGTCACCGAATTTGCCGTCGCCGAAAATCATCGTGCAGGTGGGCGAGCCGTGAATGCCGAGTTTGTGTTCCAGCGAATGGCAGAACAGATCGTTGCGGCTGCCCGGCGCGCCGTTGTCATCGGGCAGGAATTTCGGCACGAGGAACAGCGAGATGCCACGCGTGCCGGCCGGCGCATCCGGCAGGCGGGCGAGAACGAGGTGGATGATATTGTCCGCCGCATCGTGTTCGCCCCAGGTGATGAAAATCTTCTGCCCGAAGATGCGATAGGTGCCGTCGCCATTGCGCTCCGCCCGGGTCTTCAGGACACCGAGGTCAGAACCCGCATGCGGCTCGGTGAGGTTCATCGTGCCGGTCCATTCGCCGGAGACGAGTTTCGGCAGATAGGTGCGCTTGAGGTCATCGCTGCCGTGGGCGACAAGGGCTTCCACCGCGCCCATGGTCAGCGTCGGCGCCAGCGCAAAGGCCATGGAGCCGGAATTCCACATTTCGAGTGCGGCGACATTCAGCATATGCGGCAGGTTCTGGCCGCCGAATTCTTCCGGCGCCGTCAGGCTGTTCCAGCCCGCTTCCGCCCAGCGGCGGTAAAGATCGGCCCAGCCATCCGGTGTCGTCACCTTGCCGTCGGTAAGCTTTGCGCCCTGTCGGTCGCCGATCTCGGCAAGCGGCGCGACCTCTGCCGTGGCAAAACGGCCGGCTTCGTGCAGAATGGCATCGACCAGATCTTCCCCAAGGTCTCCCAGCGCACCCGTCGATAGCGCGTCTTCAAGACCCGCTACATGTTTGAGTGTAAAGGCGATATCGTCCACCGGCGCGCTATACATGCTGCCTCCTCCCGAAGCTCTGGCATCTTGCTACTGCCTTCGGGCTAAATGATTTTTACGTAAACGTCAATTTGAAAATTCCCGTCATTTCGGCGGGATTGTTATAAAACTGTCATATGAATTTGCTCAGCATGCGCTGAAAGGCGCCTCGCCGCCGCCGCTCCCACACCGGCACGACGGACGCCTCCCTCCTCCCATCCAGCCGGTCAGGACTGCCACGATGGATCTCGTAACGCCCGTTATTCCCGGCCTTGTCTGGGCCTATCAATTTCATCCCGGTACGGCCCCCTGCCGGCGGCTCGCGCCCGATGCCGGCTTTCACGAAATGGCAGAGTGCGAAGGCTTCTTCTGGCTGCATCTCAACCTCGCCGATCAGCGTGTGGCGGGTTTTCTCGAGACCATAGAGGGTCTCGATCCGGCGGCGCGGGCAAGCCTTACGACCCATGAGACGCATCCGTCCATCGTGGTCGATGAAAAATCGCTCTATGGCACGTTGGTCGATTTCCAGCGGGAATTCGACAAGGAAACGCGCGATTTCGGCTGGCTGCATTTTGCAGTGAGCGACCGTTTCATCATCACCACCCGCCTGCAGCCGCTGCATTCGGTGGACCGGCTAAAAGCGGCGGTCGACAAGAATTCCAACCGTTACCTCACGCCATCGCATGTGTTCGAGGGGCTGGTGGCGGAGTTCCAGCGCTCGCTCATCAATCTGGTGATGGAGACGACGGAAGAACTGAACGCCATCGAGGATATGGTCTATGACAGCGAGAACCGTGACGAGCGGCGGCGTCTTGCCCCGCTACGCCGCACGGTGGTTCGCCTGCACCGGCATCTGCGCACCGTGCTGACCCTGATGCGGCGGGCTTCGGCCGCCGATGATGACGAGATGCCGGACGGTTTCGAGGATGTCGCCTCACGCCTGATGGGCCGTCTGGAGGCTGTCGACCACGATGTCTACGCCCTGCAGGAGCGGGCAAGGCTGCTGCATGAAGAAATCGATTCCAAACTCTCGTCGGAAACCAACCGGCACCTTTATATCCTGTCGCTGATGACGGCATTCCTGCTGCCGCCATCGCTGGTCACCGGTTTCTTCGGCATGAATACGGATGAGCTGCCGTTTACCGTCGGCACGGGCGGCACGCTGTCGGCCAGCATCTTCATCGTGATTTCGGTTGCGCTCGCCTGGTTCGTGCTGAAGCGCGCACGGATCTTGTGACAGCAAAAAGCCGCCCGGTGGCTACCGGACGGCTCTTTCGATTGAAGCGGCTCTATCAGCCGTAGGGCGAATAGCAGGGCTGGCGCGGGCCGTGATACGGCTGGAACGTGTTGCTATAGGCATCGTAGGAACGATAGCGGCCATAGCACCAGTTCACATGCGCGCGGCTCATGCCGCCACGATAGACCGGGCGATATTCGCGATAGACCGGGCGCGGACGATATTCCGGTACCGGGCGGTAGACTTCACGCGGCTGCGAGAGTGCGCCGCCGATGATCGCGCCCGTCGCAAAGGCTGCGAGCGGGAACCAGTAACCGTCATGGTGACGATAGCCCGGGCGGTAATCGCGATAACCACGGTGGCCGCGATACCAGCCGCGACGATCGCCCCAGCCGTCGCGATCACGCCAATATTGCACGTTCACGATATTCTTGCTGGCATCGTTGCCTGCGGTCTCAACGCTCTTCGGCGCGATCGGCAAAGGCATTGCTGCTTCCGCCGGAACAATCGCTCCCGCAACCACAATCGCAGAAAGACCGACAGCCAGGATATTCTTCATATAGCTTCTCATCTGACTTCCTCCATTCACGACGGTCAACAGGCCGTTCTCCGTGAATAATAACACTTTTTTATTCTCATTCGGCCAGTTTTTCGGTCTGGCTGGAACATTGCAGGTTGCAGGCTAGGCGTTTTCGCCTGAACCCAGCATTAACGATCCCATCACGCTTCGTTTACCCGATCCGGCAGCGGCAAAACAAAAGCCCGGATCAAAATTCGGGCTTTCGAAAATCCTGTCAGCGGCTGTAAGGCGATACGCATATGCGGCGCGGACCGCTGCTCGGCTATAGCTGTTGTCGTAAGCACGGTAGGACCGCCAGCGGTTCTGGCACCAGGAAACATGGCTGCCGCCATAGGTCGGACGCGGCTGCTGCATGGCGCCGCCGATGATCGCACCGGCCGCAAAGGCAGCGAGCGGGAACCAGTAACCATTGTGATAACGGTAACCCGGACGACGATCGCGATAGCCGCGGTGACCGTTATAATAGCCGTCACGCGGCGGGCGCGGGCGATACATGCGGTCGCCATGCCTGCGGTCGTATCGGCGGTCCCATTCACGGTACTGCACCGGCACGACATTGTCGGTCGAAACCGCCGGCTTGGGCATCGGAACAGGGACCTGGAACGCCTGCGACGGCGTAAAGCTGGTGAGGAACACGATCATCGCCGTGGCGACACTCGTTGTCCGGAAATTCATCATGGTCTTCCTCCGTTTGCTTCAGCGCGTTGGACCCGCGCCTTTTCACCCACTCGCTCTTGTCGGAGATATGGGACAGCCCCGTTTCATGCCCGAAAAGAATTCGATGACGTGCAAACGAGTTTAGAGAAATTTGGTTCCAAGACAACCATCCGGGGAAAGACGTATGAAATGAAACGTCTGCTCGTGTCAGGCTTCCACCTTTACATCGGTCAACGGGCGTGAGCAGCAGGCGAGAATATAGCCTTCCTCGATTTCCTCATCGAGAATGCCGCCATTGTGGTTCATCTCCACCTCACCGGAAAGCTTCAGCACCCGGCAGGTGCCGCAAATCCCCGATTCGCAGGCCGCCCCGATACGGACCCCGGCGGCGCGCGCCGTCATCAGAACCGTCTGGCCTGGCTGGCAGGGCATTTCTTTACCGGAAAGGGTGAAACCCACCATCGACAGCGCTTCGCCATCCGCACCGGTAAGCACGGCTTCACCAACAGTGACCGGCGCGGCCGGCGCGAAGCTTTCCTGATGATAGCGGCTCATGTCGAAGCCGGAGGCATCGAGCATCGAGCGGACGGCGGCCATGAACGGCTCCGGCCCGCAGCAGAAGACGGTGCGCTCCATGAAATCATGCGCGAGCAGCGCGATCTTGGCCTTGTCGACCATGCCCTTCAGCCCGGACCACAGATCGGTGCGCCCGCATTTCTCGACAATGAAGCCGAGAGACAGGTTCGGCATGAAGCGGGCGAGATATTCCAGCTCGTGGCGGAAGACGATATCGCCGGGGGTACGCGAACAATTGATGAAGGCAATATCGCTCTGCGGCGCGCGGTCGCTCATGTCGCGCACCATCGACATCATTGGCGTAACGCCGGAGCCTGCCGAGATGAACAGATATTTGTCGCCGGGATGCTTGACGTAAGAAAAATCGCCGAGCGGCCCGAGCGCCCGGATTTTCATGCCGGGTTTCAGATTGTCGAACATCCAGCGCGTGCCGATGCTGTTGGCCTGCGCCTTGACCGTGACCGACAGCGCATAGGGCCGCGACGGGCTGGAGGACAATGTGTAGGTGCGGTAAAGCGGCTCCTTGCCCACCGGCAATTCCAAGGTGACGAACTGCCCCGGCAGATAACGGAACCAGTTCTGATCCTCCGAGCGGAACAGGAACGTCATCACATCAGGCGTCTCGGGCGTCACCGAGATGCACTCCAGAAGCTGGAGCTTGTCGCTCCATGGCTTCATCTCGTCAATATGCTTATAGGTCACAACCATATTCATCTTCGCATCACGCTACAGCCGAAAGCCGGGCCTTATCGCCGGAGAGCCGGTCGACCATGAAATCGGAGTACCAGTTGACGAACTGCATCACGCCGCCCTCGTCCTCCATGGAATAGGGGCCGGGCTCGTAGGCGGGGGAACGAATGCCGAAGGCATTTTCCTCGACGATGCGGCGGTCCTGGTCGTTGGTCTCGTTCCAGACGTGGGTGAGGTCCTCGAGATCGTAGTCCACGCCTTCGACGGCATCCTTGTGCACAAGCCATTTGGTGGTGACCATGGTTTCCGTGGCGCTGAGCGGCAGCACCCGGAAGGAAATGGTGTGGTCGCCGAGGAAGTGGTTCCAGGTCGTCGGGTAATGGAACAGGAGCAGCGCGCCGATATGGCTGATGCTGACATCGTCTGACAGCGGCCGGCGCACGGCGCGCTTGCCGGACATGGTGTAGCTTTCCGCCTCGCCGATCAACGGCATGCGGGCGACGCGGAACTGGCCCTTGGGGTCGATCTTGAAACGGCTCGGCAGGCCGGCGGCCTCGCAGCGCGCCCAGTGGCCGCCGATCTCGGGATCGCTCGCACCGCCGTCCGTTCCCGTCACGCTCGGGTTTTCGGGATAGGTGCGGCAGAGTTCCGGGTGGTTGGCGGCGCAATGGTAGCACTCGCGGTTATTTTCCCAGACGAGCTTCCAGTTGCCCTTTTCGATGATCGTGCTCTCATGCGCGACCTTCGCTTCCCAGATGCGGTGCGGCGCCATGTAGCTCTCGACTTCCTTGCGCATGGGCTCGAAATCGGCCGGCTGATCGGCAAGGCAGATGAAGACGTAACCGGCGACGGTTTCGCAGGCGACCGGCTTCAGGCCGAAATCGCCCTTGTCGAACTCTTCTCCCATGTGACGTGCAAAAAGCAGCTTGCCGTCGAGATCGTAGGTCCACTGGTGATAGGGACAGACGAGGCGGGCCGACTGGCCCTTCTGCGTGGTGCAAACGCGGGAGCCGCGATGGCGGCAGGAATTGTGGAAGGCGCGGATCTGCCCGTCGCGACCGCGAACGATGACCACGGAATAGGCCCCGACCTGCACGGTGAAATAGCTGCCGGATTTAGACACTTCGCAATCATGGCCGACAAACAGCCAGTCGCGATACCAGATCGTTTCCATATCCAGCTTGAAATAATCCGGGTCCGTGTAGAAGGGCTGTTCCAGGCTGAAGCCTTCGCGGCGGTTTTTCAGCTGGCGCAATACGGTATCACGCAATTCCATGGCCAAATCCTCGATCAAACCGCCCTGCCCGACACCATTTGCGGGGTTGCGGAAGCATGTACTCATCTAAACACCGGCGCTCATTTGCGGCAGCACAAACAGCGACATTACCTTCCGCATTGGCGACAAATTGCGACATGCGCAATTCGCCCTCTCAGCCCATTCCGCTGGGAAATCCGACAGCTATTCAATGACGGAAATGACGTCGCAATATGACGCATGATGGCGCGCATCCTGCTCCCCACCCATTAAAAAACGGGGGATGCGGCGCAACGGAGTATTAACGCGCCCTAAATTATCTTGCCGGATCGACAGCAACGAGGGTGTTCCCGGTGGAGAAGGCGACACGCATACGCTATTTCGATGCGAGCAGGCATTCGCTCACACCGATACGCTCGAAGACCGCGCATTCCGATTTCCTGCGGACAGGGCGCATCAGCCGTTATGAAGAGCGATGGCTGCCGAAAGAACGCGTCTATTACAGCCATGACGAAGTGGCTGCGCTGACCGGGCGAAAGCTGGAAGCTGCCGCCGATGCCACCCACAGCCGTCTGAACGGCTTTCACCAGTCCATCCGTTTTCCGAAGATGGTTTTTCACCATCTGCTCAATGACCGGCCGCATCTCGGCTATTGTCACGTCACTGCGGCGAAAACCAGCTTCGATGCCGAGCGCCATGTGCTCTGGTCCTTCTATTTCGCGAATTTCTTCGCCGAGCTGAGCGGGGCCGAAAACTTCTTCGAAAATATCGATGCGCGCTATTCGCGGATGTATTTCGCCGTCGCCATCAACGCGCTTCCCGATCAGGAACTCGCCGTCGATACCTCCGTGCATCGCGGCGGCCTGCTGTTCCAGACCCACGATCCGCGGGTGGCGCTGAAAAACGTGCTCATGCTCGGCGCGCGGTCCGAGGAGATGCGCAGGATCATCAAGGCGATATAAAAGCCATAAAGCGCCTTGGGCGCTTTATTTTTGTTTTATGCATGTCGTTATCCCGAAACCGGCGACCACTTTCGGGCGACATGCATTAGCGCTTCCCACTCTGCCCTGAAATACGCTATTGACCGCCTTGAAAGGCAGCATCATGGCGCGTCATATCGATATAGACAAAGAGCGGGAAACGGCCCTGCAGGCATCCGTGGCGGAGCTTGCCGCCGGCCAGCCCATCGCCCTGCCGACGGAAACGGTCTACGGCCTTGCCGCCGACGCCACCAATCCGGCGGCGATTACCCGCATTTACGAGACAAAAGGCCGGCCGCAGTTCAACCCCCTGATCTGCCACATGGCCGATATCGCCATGGCCGAACGTTACGCCGTCTTCGACCCCATATCGCTGAAGCTCGCCGAGGCCTTCTGGCCCGGCCCGCTGACGCTGGTGCTGCCGCTGAAACCGGCGAGCGACATTCATTCGCTGGCGACAGCCGGTCTCGATACGGTCGGCATTCGTGTGCCGCAGGGTTTTGCCGGCGATCTGATCCGCCGCTTCGACAGGCCGCTCGCCGCCCCCAGCGCCAATAGTTCCGGCAAGATCAGCCCGACAAGCGCCGCCCATGTGGAGGCGGATCTCGGTCAGAAGATCAATCTCATTCTCGATGGCGGGGCCGCCGCCGTCGGCGTCGAATCCACCATCGTCAAGGTGGAAGAGGATGGCCGGGTGCGGCTGCTTCGTCCCGGCGGCATCGTCACCGCGGACATAGAGCGCATTGCCGGCAAACGGCTTGAACGGCCGAAAAAAGCCGCCGCCGCCATTGAAGCGCCGGGAATGCTGGCCTCGCATTACGCGCCGGGTGCTGCCGTGCGCCTTCACGCCACATCGGTTCTGCCGGGCGAAGCGCTGATCCGCTTCGGCGGCATCGCCATTGCCGGCGAAGAGACGGCGCGCACCGTGCTCGATCTCAGCCCCTCCGGCGATCTTTCCGAGGCCGCCGCCAATCTGTTCGATTATCTGAAAGCCGCCGATGCGAGCGGCGCAGACATGATCGCCATCACCGCCATTCCCACCCATGGTCTCGGAGAGGCGATCAACGACCGCCTTTCCCGCGCCGCCGCGCCGCGAGGCTGACGGCACCCAATCCTTTCGCCCATGTTTCAAAAGACAGCGAGACGCCGCCCATGACGACCACCGCCATCCCCTCCTCCGACATCCTCGACCGCTTTGCCGCCATTGTCGGCGAAAAAAACGCGGTCCGCGACCCGGCGGAAATGGCGCCGCGCCTTGTGGAAAATCGCGGGCTTTATCGCGGCGCCTCGCCGCTGCTCATCAAGCCCGGTTCGGTCGAAGAGGTTGCCGCCATCCTGAAGCTCGCCAGCGAGACCGGCACCGCCATCGTGCCGCAGACCGGCAATACCGGCCTCGTGGGCGGCCAGACACCGCGTGCCGAAGGAGCGGACATCATCCTGTCGCTGGAGCGCATGAACCGCGTTCGCGATATCGATCCGGTCGCCAATATCATCGTCGCCGATGCCGGCTGCATTCTCGATGACATCCACAAGGCTGCCGATTCCGTGGAGCGGATGTTCCCGCTGTCGCTCGGCTCGCAGGGTTCCTGCCGCATCGGCGGCAATCTCGCCACCAATGCCGGCGGCACGGCCGTGCTCGCCTATGGCAATATGCGCCAGCTTTGCCTTGGGCTGGAAGTGGTGCTGCCGACCGGCGAAATCTGGAACGGGCTGCGCCGGCTGAAAAAGGACAATACGGGTTACGATCTGCGCGATCTCTTCATCGGTTCCGAAGGTACGCTTGGCATCATCACCGGCGCGGTGCTGAAGCTCTTTCCGAAGCCGCTCGGCCATCAGGTGGCCTTTGCGGGGCTCACCTCCACCGAAGACGCGCTGAAGCTGTTCGAGATGGCCTCCAACCTATGCGGCACGGCGCTGACCGGTTTCGAACTCATGCCACGAATCGGCGTCGAATTCACCGCCCGGCATATTCCCGGCGTGCGCGATCCCCTGGAACAGCCGCATGAGTGGTACGCGCTCATCGATATTTCCACCTCCGACTCGGCCGAAACGGCGGATAGCATGATGCAATCGCTGCTGGAGCGCGGTTTTGAGGCCGGGCTGGTTCAGGATGCGGTGATCGCCGCGTCCGAAGCGCAGCGGCAGGCTCTCTGGCACATGCGCGAAAGCATGTCGGAGGCGCAGAAACCCGAAGGCGGCTCCATCAAGCACGATGTTTCTGTTCCGGTGTCGAAAATACCGGAATTCATGGCGACGGCGGAAAAGGCGGTTCTTGCTGCCATACCCGGCGCCCGCGTCTGCGCCTTCGGACATTTGGGCGACGGCAATATTCACTACAATATTTCCCAGCCGGTGGGTGCCGACAAGGCAGAATTCATTGGCCGCTGGCGGGACATGAACGAGATCGTGCACGGCATCGTGCTGTCGCTCGGCGGTTCCATTTCGGCCGAACACGGCATCGGGCAATTAAAGCGCGACGAACTGGCCGCCATCCGCCCCGGCATCGAAATGGAGCTGATGCGGCGCATCAAGCACGCTTTCGATCCCGCCGGCATCATGAACCCCGGCAAGGTTCTGGCCGGGTAAAGCGGCCCCCGAGGTTAGGCCGAGGCTCGCAGCGCCCAGGCGGGCACCATTTCCGCATTCAGCCGGCGCGGTTTCTGCGCGCCGACAAATTGCGTCAGGCTCATGCCCGATTTCGCAATCGACACGGCATGCTTCTTTGGCAGAAGATATCCGTGTTCCAATGGCGGAATACGCCGCAGCATACGGCTGAAGACATTGCGCCGGTGATAGCGCGAGGGCGAGAAACGGGCCGGCTGCGCGCAGATCGCCACATATTCGAGAATCTCGTCGATCCAGCCCGCCTGCGGGCGCGCGCCCGGCTCGATCAGAAGCAGCCAGCCGCCGCGTGCGGACTTCACCACGTCCTCGATGTCCCATTGCCCATAAAAACGGCAGCCGGCGGCATCGGCGACGCGCGACGATCCATCGCGCGAACCGTGATCGAGAATCACAACATCGCTTACAAGCCCTTCCACGGCCCCGGTTACAAGCGCAGACAATGTGTGCGCCAGTTCCGGCTCGTGATCCCGGCATTCCATTATGACTGTCAACATCTGGATAGCTCTAACGCATCGCACAATAAATTGCCACTATGCTCATCACGGTAAAATCCAAGGCTGTCCATGCCACCGACCGCAAAGTCTGCGGACGTGGCCGTGCCTGTCGCGGTCACATCCATCTCTGGAGAACGAGCCGAATTTGCAATTTTGTTCTTGTATTGTTCTCATTCCTGATGTAGGAATTTAATCATTCGGGAGGCGGTTGAAAGCCTGTTCGGATGGAAACGGTTTAGGGCGTTGAGCGTGCCTTGAGAGGCGTGCGGCGTCCTGGGAGCATCCAGATGAGAAACCATACGCTTTCGGGGCAGGCTGCCTTCCAGCCGAGCCATATGCCGGATATTGCCAATGCGCTGGCCGATGCATCCGGCTTGCGCATCGAGATCGACCGCCGTCGCGGCCGTGGTGCCGGGCTGAACCCGGATGGACGCTTCGAGACCCTGCAGCACGAGGTTTTCGACGATGGCTGGCAGACTCTCGAGGACATGCCGGAATTCCGCACCGAGGTGCAGGTGGAAAAGCCGCGCAGCATCATCACCCGTAATGAATCGCCCGATATCCCCTTCGACCGCTCCATCAATCCCTATCGCGGCTGCGAACATGGCTGCATCTATTGTTTTGCGCGCCCAACGCACAGCTATATGGGGCTTTCAGCCGGACTGGATTTCGAAGCCAAGCTCTTCGCCAAGCCGGATGCGGCAAAGCTGCTGGAACGGGAACTGGCAAAGCCGGGCTACAAGCCGCGGGTGATCGCCATCGGCACCAATACCGATCCCTATCAGCCGATCGAGCGCGAATGGCGCATCATGCGGCAGATACTGGAAGTGCTGGCCAAGGCCGATCATCCCGTCGCCATCGTCACCAAATCGGCGCTGATCAAGCGGGATATCGATATTCTGGCGCCCATGGCCAAAAAGGGGCTCGCCAAGGTCGGTATTTCCGTCACCACACTGGACCGGAAGCTCGCGCGCAACATGGAACCGCGCGCCGCCACGCCGGAGAAGCGGCTGGAAGCCGTCAAGGCGCTGACCGAGGCCGGTATTCCCGTGGCCGTGATGATGGCGCCTGTCATCCCGGCGCTTAACGATCATGAGATCGAGCGTATTCTCGAGGCCGGCAAGGCCGCCGGCGCCACCGAAGCGTCTTATGTGCTTTTGCGCCTGCCGCTGGAGGTGAGCCCGCTGTTCCGCGACTGGCTGCTGCGCAACTATCCGGACCGCTACCGTCATGTCATGTCGCTGGTGCGCTCCATGCGCGACGGCAAGGATTATGACGCGGAATTTGGAAAACGCATGAAGGGCGCCGGCCCCTATGCCTGGCAGATCGGCAGGCGTTTCGAGATGGCGACAAAAAGGCTCGGCCTCATCCGTCGCGGCATCCACCTGCGCGACGATCTTTTCGTGCCGCCGGGCGGTGCAGGCGTGCAATTGTCGCTGCTTTGAAAGACCGACGCTGAAAACAACTCCGCCTGATCGAAGCACCATACGCAACGTGCGGCGATATCAGGCAGAATATGACAGGGAGCGGCAGCCTCTTTTTTAGACCGGCCACACTCCCACGAAATGCCCGGCGGGTTTTCCCTGGCCCACCGGACATCGCCCCCGGAACCGCCGCCTCGCGTGCGATCGTTTTTCCTCCGCCGCCCCGTTGGAGGATCAAAGGTCATGATGACCTTCGGGGCACGGTGAGCCACGCCCCTTGACCCCGGCTCACCATGCCTGTCATCGCCCGCTTCCGGGGGCTTGCAGGAGATCGGGTGTGTGTGCCAGTTTCGCCGCATGAAACGCACGGCCACACCCGATTCTCCTGCTCTTTTTGATCTTGCCGATACCGGCCCCGATTTTTCCTTCGAACTGGAAGCGAAAAAGAAGGGCCTCTGGCCCGTGGCCGGCACAGATGAGGCAGGCCGGGGACCTCTGGCCGGACCGGTGGTTGCGGCAGCCGTCATTCTCGATCCGGACAATATTCCCAAGGGGATGGACGATTCCAAGAAACTGACGAAGCAGAAGCGGGAAAGCCTGTTCGTACAGATCATGGAAACCTCGATCGTATCCGTCGCCTCTTCCGGCCCCGGCCTGATCGACAGCATGAATATCCTGCGCGCCAGCCTCGACGCCATGCGCCGCGCCGTGCTCGGTCTCGAAATCTCCCCTGCCCTCGTGCTGGCCGACGGCCGCGACCGCCCGCCCGGCATTGCCTGCGAGGCCAAAGCCGTCATCAAGGGCGATTCCCGCTCCCTCTCCATCGCCGCCGCCTCGATCATCGCCAAGGTGACCCGCGACCGGATGATGGAACGCGCGGGTGTGGTACACACATCCTACGGCTTTGAAGGCCATGCCGGTTACGGCACGCCGGCCCACCTGCGCGCCATCGAAAGCCACGGGCCTTGCCCGCTGCACCGGATGAGCTTCAGGCCGCTGAAGCGGGATTGATGGCAAATAATGGAGTTCCAACCAGAACCTCCGCTATCGACCCGATCTGGACATCGACGAGCAACTATGCGCACCGTAAATCATGTCCCTGACGCAAGACCTCGAGAAAATTCTGGAAACTGTCCTGCCAACCGATCCCAGCTTTCGGCTGATCGAACAGGCGACGATAGACAGCTGCATTTGTGACACTCGACGATACGCTTTGGAGGGCTCCAAAGAGGCCTTTCTGTTCTCCGCGATGCGCCTGCTCGCACTTCCCGACAACGGACACACACGGCTGATCCCGAACGATTCCATCGCGGTGCTCCCGCTGAGGTTTGTGAGCGTCGGGACGGTGGTGCAGTTAACTGACACGGCACTGGAAACGACTGCGCCAAGAGGAGAGCTGATAGCAGTCAACGGCAGACCTTTGGGCCATATTGAAGCCGCCGCAGAGAAATTTCTGGCGGGAACGCGCCAGAGGAAGCGGGTCATCGGACCGATTCTTCTGGCATGGCCGTATGCGTTGGCCCATCTCGGTTTTTCTTCAAAAGAGAATACGACCGAATATCGCGTGAAAGACGAGAATGGGCGAATAACCGATTTGAAAGTGGAGAACGGGCATACGGTTCCTGCATCGATGCTCTACCCGAGAAACGAGCATGGCAAGGCTGATCCGGCCTGGAAGCCCGAGAGATTTGTGGAGATCAAGGACTGGCAGGGGCTTGGGCTTTCAATATCATTGCCAAGTTTCTTCGATCCAGGCGAAACTGCGCTGCCGAAGGCCATCTCTGGTGCAGCGGAGCATGTAAGCACCTGCCCGAACAAAAAACTCTTGATTGACGTTCGCGGAAACACGGGTGGCGACTTCCTTCAAACGATGCCCTTGATCGACGCCATCTCTGAAAACGCAGGCGGGCAGGTTGCTGTGCTTGTCGACAAATTCACGTTTTCCGCAGCGATAGTGTTCGTAGCCATCCTCAAACATCGTTTGGGACGTAGGCTCAAACTTATCGGGGAAGAAATGGGCGACGGGTTGAGGTTTTTTGCCGAGGGAGGGTTGCTGGATTTGCCGATCAGCGGAGCGGTCGTTCGATACTCATCGGCCTTTCACGACTGGGAGAACGGAACCAGCGACGAGACCACACCGGTTGAGATCGCGCAGCAACTGGTCCCGCTAGGAAAACTGAATTTGGATTGGGAATGGATCGTAAGGTCTACTGCTGAGAATGCACAAGGCGCGTTCTACCAACAAGTTCTAAAGAGTCTGAACGATTAGACGAACGGCGGCTTAGCCCACACTGCTGACGGTCGACCCTTGGAAAATGCTGCGCCAGGTATGGGAGGGCCGCCTTCGCTTTCGGCGCCGCGGCAATCAGGCGATGCACACTTCATCCGTCCGCTTCTGGCGCAAAGCGGAAGCGCAATCCGACATTCAGCGCCAAAAACAATAAAGCCAATCACCGCCACCTCCGAGGGACGCCTGCTGGAGCGCATGCCGCATTTCCATAGTACAGGCGGCACCATATCCCGAACCAGCCTTTTCCACCTCAAACAAAAACCCCTCACGGCTTGCGCCGGAGGGGCTTTGAACAGTCCGAGATAAATCTCAGTTCAGCTTCGACTTCACTTCGCCGATCGTGGCGGTGAAAAGCTTGGCCTTTGCGGCGGCGGTGGTCTTTTCGGCAATGAGCTTCTCGGAAGCGGCAATGGCGATATCCACGGCGGCGGCGCGGACGGCGCCGATGGCGTCGTCTTCGGCCTGCTTGATCTTCTGTTCCGAAAGGGCCGTGCGGCGGGCGACGAATTCTTCCGTCTTCTGCTTGGCTTCTTCCGTCAGGGCTGCGGCCTCGCGCTCGGCGGCGGCAACGATACCTGCGGCTTCCGCCTCGGCTTCCTTACGCTTGCGCTGATATTCGGCCAGCAGGTGCTGGGCCTCTTCGCGCAGGCGCTTGGCTTCGGCCAGCTCGTCCTGAATGTTCTGGGCGCGCTCGTCCAGAGACTTGGCGAGCATGCCGGGAACCTTGAGATAGGCGACCAGAACGAAGAAGAGGACGAGACCGACGAGAGCGAAAAATGATGCATCAAATGCCATATCAGGCTCCCTTCACGTTCGAAGCGGCGGCAATCGCTGCCTTGACGTCCGTGTCCTTGACCTTGGCGCCAACCAGCTGGTCGACGATGGCGGTCGCGGTTTCTTCGGCAATGGCGCCGACATCGGCGAATGCCTGTTCCTTGATGCCCGCAATGCGCTTTTCGGCGGCGGCGAGCTTCTCGGCAAGACCGGCTTCGATAGCGGCGCGGTCGGCATCGGCCTTCGCCTTTGCGGCGTCACGGGCCGCAGCGCCGATGGAGCCTGCCTTGGCGCGGGCTGCCGCGAGTTCTTTTTCATAGGTTTCGACGGCAGCGTCGGCTTCGCTTTTCAGCCGTGCCGCTTCATCGAGATCCTGTGCGATGCGTCCGTGACGGTTTTCGAGAATGCCGCCGACGCGCGGAACGATGACCTTCTGCATGAGCAGGTAGAAAAGGCCGAACGTGATCGCCAGCCAGAGAACCTGCGATGCATAAGTGGACTGGTCGAACGGCGGGAATACGCCGGAAGCGCCGTGTTCGGCGCCGTGCGCCACACCGGTTTCCGTGTGCGTGGCTTCCGGTTGCGGCTGGCCGACAGCCGGAGTTTCCGTATGCGTTTCACCTACGGTCGGTGCTGACTGGGCATAAGCCTCGGTCACGAACATGCTCACCTCCAGGGGTACTGCAAATGCGAAGGATCACGGCACGCCATTTGCGGGCCGTGATCCAGACCTGATGCCGATATTAAACAGCGAACAGGAGAAGGAGAGCAACGAGCAGCGAGAAGATGCCCAGAGCTTCCGTAACGGCGAAGCCGAATACCAGACGGCCGAACTGGCTGTCGGCAGCAGAGGGGTTGCGCAGTGCGCCGGACAGGTAATCACCGAAGATACGGCCGAGTGCGAGGGACGTACCAGCCATGCCGAGGCATGCGAGACCTGCGCCGATGTACTTTGCTGCTTCCGCTTCCATGTGAGACTCCTTGAGATATTGGTTGTTGCGGCTGTTTTTGACGCCCGTTGCCGGGGCCAGCGACTTTACTTCTCAGTGACCACCATGCACGGCGTCGTTCAGGTACATGCAAGTCAGTACCGCGAAGACATAAGCCTGCAGGAAGGCAACGAGAAATTCGAGAGCGGTCATGGCGACCGTCATGATGAGAGGCAGGACAGCACCGCCGACACCGAGCGCGCCGAGCGCGCTCATGGAGGCGACGAAGCCTGCGAAAACCTTGAGAGTGATGTGGCCGGCCAGCATGTTCGCAAAAAGACGAACCGAAAGGCTGATCGGGCGCGACAGGAACGAGATCATTTCAATCGACGCCACAAGCGGCAAAAGCGCCTTGGGCACGCCCGAGGGGGCGAAGATGCCGAAGAAATGCAGGCCATGCTTCCAGAAACCGTAAACCAGGACCGTGCCGATGACGAGGCAGGCGAGCGCGAAGGTGACGATGATCTGGCTGGTGACCGTGAAGAAATACGGGAACATGCCGAGAAGATTGGCCGTCAGCACGAACATGAACAGCGAGAATACGAAGGGGAAGAATACCATGCCCTTCTTGCCGGCGCCTTCGCGCAGCATGGAGGCGATGAATTCATAGGACATTTCAGCGACGGACTGCATGCGGGTCGGGATCAGACCGCGGTTCGACGTTGCGAAATAAAGGAAACCGGAAGCCGCAGCCACGGTCGCGACCATGAAGAGCGACGCATTGGTGAAGGAAAAATCGACGCCGCCAATTTCGATCGGAATGATCGGCTGCACCAAGAACTGATGGGTCGGATCGTTTGCCACCGGCTGCCCTCTTTACCTGTCGCCGCCTGTCGCGGCATCTCAACTGCAAGAAAAAACAGCTTAAACGCCGCCTTTTCCACCCTCGTCTCGCCTGTCCGCCTTCTCCAGCAGCGGCGGCTTGGCCACCGCGCCCGTCGAGCGCAACACATTCAATACGCCTGCGCAGAAACCGAGAAGAAGAAGAACGATCATCCCCCACGGCGTCGTGCCGGCAAAATAGTCCAGAAGATAACCCAGCATAGCGCCGACCACGATGGCCGAAATGAACTCCGATGAGAGCTTAACCGCCATCGCAAAGCCCTTCCGGCTTTCCGCAGCGTTGGTCTCCGCCCTCACTTCCGCCTCATCCTCCGCCTTCACCTTCGCCAACTCTTCGGCAAGACGCTTGCGGCGCTCGTCCAGACTATCGTCACGGTTGCCAGTCATCTTAAAATCCCACCCATTTTCTCCGTTCCAGCCATGCCAGAACCCTTTGGAGTTGTAAACGGTGACGGATTAAGCCTGTTCCAGCCCGCTCTGAAGTCGCGCGCAACATAGTTTTAGGGGCTTCTCTAGTCAAGGCACTGGCGACGGTTGTTGCAGCACAAATTAATCATGCAAAAACAACAGCTTGATCTCAAATCGCCGTTTGACTGCGATGTTTCGCAAAGGAATCGGCATTTTTGACACGCAAAATGCGATAAATCGGCGGTGGTATCAGCTCCAGCCGCCACCATAGGTACGGTAAAAGACGTGCAATCCGATTCTGCCGACCTTCTTCATCGTGCGGCCCCAGGCGGGACGCACATAAACGGCGTGATAATGGGTAGCCGAACCCACTTCCTTCATCCAGATTTTGCCGGCGGTGGTGGCCATGGCCACTTCGCGCGCCATTTTCCAATGCCGTTCGGAATTCACCCGGTCCTTGATATTGTCGCACGCGAAGGAAAACTGGCAGCGGTTACGCCAGTCCTTGTTCTGATAGACGACGCCGCAGATGGTTTTCGGATAAGCGGGATTGCGCACGCGATTGAGAATGACCTGCGCCACCGCCGCCTGCCCCTTCACCGATTCTCCGCGCGCCTCGAAATAGATACCGGAGGCGAGGCATTGCTGTTCGGCTGCGGAAAACACGGTGGCGGGCAGCGGGGTGGCTGCCCAGGCGTGGTCGTCCTCGGCGATCTGCGGCACGAAACGGCCGGCCTCGGGCTTTTTGAGAATGGCGTCGAAGGGCGACTCGCGGGCGAAATCCGGTTCGGACGGCGCATAGGCCGTGGCGAGAATATCCGGCGTGCGATTGGTGATGAGTTCGGCCAGCATCGGCGAGACGCTTCTGTCCGCCTTCTTTTCCTCGCGGCGGAAATAGAAGGAGGCGAGTTCCACATCCTTGCCGCGCTTCGGCTTGACGAAAGCGGTGCGGTCCTTGCGCTTCAGCGGCTCGATATCCAGCATGCTTGTGCGCTGCAGGACGGAACCGGCGGTGAAGGCCTTGGGCGGCTGCATGATTTCGGTGGCGACGATGCGGCCCTTCTTGGCCGCGCGGTTGACGCGCTCGCTGTCGGGCGTCGTTGCCTCGCCCTTCTTGTTGGTGACGAAGGCGACCTTGCTGCCATTGGGCAGGGTCATGCCGCCGCCCTGCAGCGCCGCCTCCCCTGCCGCATCGTTGAAGGTGAGCGAGGCATTGTGCACCGAGCCCGCCGGAGAGGCCGTCAGCACCATGCGCCATTGCTCGCCGCCATTATCCAGACCGGCCAGAAGCGAGGCCAGATCCGCGCGCGCAGCGAGGGAGGGGAAAACGAGCCAGGCGGCAAGGCCGAAGACGACGGGCGAGGTCCATTTTGACGCCCACCCCTGAAGGGACACGGGGGACCGACGACGCATTACTCTTTTCGAACGCAAAACCAGCACTCCGAACACCGACAACCATATTTGCTACAGGTGTTCGAGAATCTCTTATTAACCTTGATGCTTGGTTAACGCCGCGCGCGGACGCGGCTTCACGTTAATGTGTAACCATCTTCTAATGCGCGTGGCGTGGAGTCGAGTTCGCATGTGCCGATCATAACTGTCCCGCAGGGCATCTCCACATCCGTCATTCCGGCCTCGAGCCGGTATGACGGAAAGAAGGAGACCGCCCAGCTACACTAAGGGCACGCCCACTTCGTCAGACGACGACGTGCGAACCCAGTTCCACCACGCGGTTGGCCGGCAGGCGGAAATAATCGGACGGATCGGCGGCGGTTTCGGCCAGCGCGATGAACAGGCGGTTCTGCCAGCCCGGCATGCCAGATTTCGGATCCGGCACCAGCTTGCGGCGGCCGAGATAAAACGAGGTCGACATGATGTCGAACTTGTAGCCGGTGCGCCTGAGATAACCCAGCGCCTGGGTGACGTTCTGGGTTTCCATGAAGCCGAAATGCAGTTCGACCACGACAAAGCGCTCGCTCATCTTCGTCAGCGTATAACGATCTGCGGGATGAACGCGGGGCTGGTCTTCGGTGCGGATCGTCAGGATGACGTTCTTGTCGTGAAGGACGTGGTTATGCTTGAGATTGTGCAGCAATGCAGCCGGCGCCGCTTCCGGATCGCCGGTGAGGAAGATGGCCGTGCCGGGCACACGCACCGGCGCATGGGCGCTTTCCTTTTCCACCGAGGCGATGAAAGCCTTCAGCGGCACATCGATACGGCGGGTCTTGGCGAAGAGGATTCTCGAACCGCGCTGCCAGGTGGTCATGATGACGGTGAAGGCGATTGCCAGCAGCACCGGCACATAACCGCCATCGTGAATCTTCAGGAGGTTCGCGCCGAGGAAGATCAGCTCCAGCGCCAGAAGCGGGGCCAGAACGGCAATGGCCAGCCAGACCGACCATTGCCAGCGCTTGCGCACGAATTCGAAGAACATCAGGCTGGTGACGACCATCGCGCCGGTGACGGAAATACCGTAGGCGGTGGCCAGCGCATCCGAACTCTTGAAGGTGAGCACCAGCGCCACGACACCGAACAGCAGGATGGTGTTGACGGCCGGCAGGTAAATCTGCCCCGTATTGGTTTCCGAGGTGAAGAGGATTTCCATGCGCGGCAGGTAGCCGAGATGGATCGCCTGACGCACGAGCGAAAACGCGCCTGTTATGACCGCCTGGCTGGCGATGATGGTGGCGGCGGTCGCCAGAATGACGGCCGGCAGGATCGCCCATTGCGGGAACATCAGGTAGAAAGGATTGGACATCGCCGCCGGGTCTTTCAGCACCAGCGCGCCCTGCCCGAGATAATTCAGCGTCAATGCCGGGAAAACCAGACAGAACCACGCCCACTGGATGGGACGGCGGCCGAAATGGCCGAGATCGGCGTAAAGCGCTTCCGCCCCGGTGATCGTCAGGAAAACCGCGCCAAGCACAACGATGCCGTAGAAGCCTTCACTGGCCAGAAACTCCACCGCATGCCACGGATTGAAGGCAAAGAGGATGCTGAAATCATCGGCGATATGGAGGAGACCGGCCAGACCCATGACGATGAACCAGACGGCGGTGATCGGCCCGAAGAATTTCGCCACCGTACCCGTGCCGTGGGACTGGATGGCGAAAAGGCCGATGAGAATGCCGACGGAGATCGGGATGATGAAGGCGTCCATTTCCGGCGTGACGAGCTTCAGACCCTCCACCGCGGAAAGCACCGATAGTGCCGGCGTAATCATGGCGTCGCCCAGAAACAGCGCCGCGCCGATGAGGCCGAGCACGATGAGAACGCCACGATGGGTGCCCGCCGTTTTCATCAGCAGCGCCAGCAGCGACAGCGTGCCGCCCTCGCCGTCATTGTCGGCGCGTAGCAGCAGCGTGATGTATTTGAAGGTGACGATGATGGTCAAAGACCAGATCATCAGCGATGTGAGGCCGATGACTTCTTCCTGCGTCACGCCATCATAGGCGATGGGCCGCAGGGCCTCGCGGAAGGCATAGAGCGGGCTGGTACCGATATCGCCATAGACGACGCCGATGGAACCAAGGATCGCGGCGTAAAGCCCCTTGTTCTTGTGCTCGTCATCCGCATCCGGTTTCTCGGCAACATCCTTGTCAGCGATCTGGGACATGATGATCCTGGCTCCTCAGAGCCAGCCCTTCCAACGAAAAAAGAGAAACGGGATGATGGCGGACATCAGCATGATGACGAGCGCGAGCGGATAACCGAATGTCCAGTTCAACTCCGGCATGAGCTGAAAGTTCATTCCGTAGACAGAGGCCACCAGCGTCGGCGGCAAAAACACCACCGAAGCGATGGAAAAAATCTTGATGATGCCGTTCTGCTCGATGTTGATGATACCAAGCGAGGCGTCCAGCAGGAAGGTCAGATTGCCGGAAACGAAGGAGGCATGTTCGTTCAGCGACTGAATATCGCGGCCGATCGACTTGCCCTGCTCCCGCGCGCCCTTGTCTTCGCGCACCTGATCGCTGGTGGACAGAAAGGTCTGAAGGCGCGCCAGAGATGCAAGGCTCACGCGGACCTTCGATATCAGCCGGTGATAGGCTGCGATGTTGCCGAGGCGGTCTTCGAGATAGCGCGGCGCCTTGCGTTTGGAACGAGCCTGGCTGCCGAGAATGTCGGCAGCGAGATTGTCGATCCCCGTAACCGAGTTTTCGAGAATTTCCGCCGTGCGGTCGACGATGGTTTCCAGCAGCTTCAGGAGCAGCGCCGCGCCGCTGCGCATCTCGTGCGGAACGCGGGTGATGGCGGCAATGAAGAGATGGAAGGATTTCGGCTCGGCGTAACGGATCGTCACCAGACGCTTGCCGGCAAGGATGAAGGCGACGTCGGTGAGACGGGGATCGTCCGAATCCGCTTTCCACACCAGGGAGGCGGTCATGAAGACATTGCCGTCTTCCATATAAAGCCGGCTGGAGGGTTCGATATCCTTCAGATCTTCGCGGGTGGGCAGATCGAGCCCCAGCAGCTTTTCCACATGCTGCTCTTCCGCCCTGTCCGGATTGACGAGATCGATCCAGACGATGTCGTCGGGAATCTGTCCGGAGCCGTCGTCTGACGACAGGCTGATCGCCTCGCAATTGGCGCGATAGGCTTTTATCAATCCGTTTCTCCGCTCCACATTGCAGGCTTCAGCCGCAATGCTGCTTAACATATCCTGTTTGCGCTCGGCAAACCCTTGGACGACACTTCAGGGAACGCCGGAACGAGCGGGATTTTCACAATCTCGCCAGCCCGATGGACCAAGAGCCAAACGGCGCAGGCGTATGCGCCCAAAGCGAGATGCAATCAAGCAATATTTTTTCTCGACAGCATTGCAGGCGAAGCATTTCTGCAGTTCAAATCCGGAAAGCCCGCTCGATACTGGCGATTAATCTTCTGTTTTCAAAGGATTATTCAAATCGGCCAGACACCTGCCCGATTTTGTGTCCATGATTGCCGCGCTATTCGAAAACGATCTTCGGCGCCGCTTTTCTCTCGTCCGCACCGATGCGCGCCCAGACTTTTTCGGCAATATCGCGATAGATCGCGGCCTGCGGGCCATTGGGCTCAGCGGCGACGACCGGCGTTCCGGCGTCCGACATTTCGCGGATGGAGATGGTGAGCGGCACTTCGCCGAGGAAGGGCACGCCGATCCTTTCGGCTTCGGCCTTCGCGCCGCCATGGCCGAAAATATCGTAGCGCGCGCCGGTATCGGGCGCGATGAAATAGCTCATGTTCTCGATGACGCCGAGGAGCGGAACCTCCACCTTGCGGAACATGGTGATGCCCTTGCGTGCGTCGATCAGCGCCAGATCCTGCGGCGTGGAAACGATGACGGCGCCGGCGAGCGGCACCTGCTGGGCGATGGTAAGCTGCGCATCGCCGGTGCCGGGCGGCATGTCCAGCACCAGCACATCCAGTTCGCCCCAGGCCACCTCGCGCAGCATCTGCATGAGGGCGGACTGCACCATCGGCCCGCGCCAGATCATCGCGGCTTCCTCATCCACCAGAAAGCCCATGGACATGACCTTCAGCCCGTAATTTTCCATGGGAAGGATAATGCGGTCTTCCTGCTGCTGCGGGCGGCCGGAAATTTTCAGCAGTCGCGGCAGCGAAGGGCCATAAATATCGGCATCGAGCATGCCGACCTTGAGGCCGAGCGACTGGAGGCCGAGCGCCAGATTGACTGCGGTGGTCGACTTGCCCACCCCGCCCTTGCCCGAGGCGACGGCGATGATGGCCCGCACACCCGGAACGCCGACCTTCGACGAGCCGGGCTGTTGCGCCGGCCGGCCGGTTGCGGCGGCGGGGCGCGCGGGTGCGGGTTGCTGCTGGCCGGGCTTGCGGTCGGCCGTCAGCGCCACGACTGCGCCAACGATACCTTCCACGCTTTTGGCCGCCTGTTCGGCGGCAAGCCGCAACGGCTCCATCTCCGCAGCCTTGTCGGCCGGGACAGTGATCGAGAAATAGGCCTTCGCATCGGCGATGAAGATTTCCGAGACCATGCCGAGTGCGACAATGCTCTTGCCGCTGCCGGGATAGATCACCGCTTCCAGCGCCTTTTCCACCTGGCTTCTGCTGACCTCTGCCATATTCCTGCTCCGCTTCATCATCCGACCGGGTATTGCGTGCCATCCATAGACAAGCCGGAGCGCTTCGCCAATGCCAAAGCGCGACAGTCCGGCATTCGCGACGATTTAACGCTGCGGTTTCAGATTTCGTCGTCCATCTCGAGCGTTTCCGGATCGAAAACATGGCCGTCGAAAAAACAGTCGGGGCCGAGCACCAGACCCGTGCGCGATGCGCCGACATGAACAGGCTCGCGCAGCGTGCCCTCGAGCTTCAGATTAGCACCCGGCACCGGCACGAAAAGCGGTTTCATCGCCTTGCGGAAAATATCCGGCCGGTAGGCGTTGCGGGCCGCCTCCACCACGGCGGGATCGAACCGGTAATCGGCGGAAACCTCGCCCCAGCGCAACATCTGGCTGAAGAACCACAGGGCCTGGCTCTGCCAGGGAAAATTGGCGGCCTTGGCGCTGGTCACAAAAAACTCCTGAAAACGCTGCATGTCCCGCTGCGAGGTGGAAATATAGCCCGTCAGCGCCGGCAGCAGGAATTCGCCGTTCTCATCCATATATTGAGGGGCGGCGAGAATGCCGGCCAGTTCCTCTATATTGGCGGCATTGGCGCACCATTCGCCGGCACGGTAAAGGGCGCGCAACAGCCCTTCCAGAAGGGAGGGGTTCTCCTCCGCCCAGCGCTTCTTCGTAGCCAGTATCTTTTCCGGCGCATTGTGCCAGATCAACGCCCCCGTGGTGACGATCCGGCCGGCGCCGCCGAGCACCACGGCGCTGCCCGCCGGTTCGGCGGTACAGAGCGCATCGACCTTGCCGCTTTCCAGGAGCGCCGGCATCGCCTTCGGCAGGGCCTCGACGATTTCCATATCCCGGCCGAGCAGCACGCCGCAGCTGCCGAGCAGGTAACGCAGCGCATAAAAGGGCGTCGAGACGATATCCTCGACCGCAAAGACCGGCGGATTTCCGCCCGCCGCCCGGCGCGCGGCGCAGACACGGGCCATGGCGCGTCCAAAAGCCGCCGGGTCCGGCAGCTTCAGCCCTTCGCGGTAGAGCTCCTCATAAAATCCGTGGGAAACGGTCGTCGCCGATCCACCGAGGGAAAGCGTGAAAACGCCGACAATATCGGCCGGCAGATCGTCGAGGCCGACAGCGGAGCCGACGGGAACCGGAGCGGGCAGATGCGCGACGTGAACGCCATCCTCGCCAAGCGCCGCAAGCACGGCGCGGGCGGACTGTTTTCGGAAAAGTTCGAGTTCTATGCCTTCATCGGCAGCAAAGCCTTTTTCGGCAGCGGCTATCAGCACGGCGCAATCGATAGTCGGAGAAAATCCTGCTTTTACCTTATGCCGTTCCGGCAAACGATTTCTCCTTTCCGGTGATTCGAAAAGAGGATCGCCCAGGAAGCGGTTTATCACAATGATAAAATTAAGATTTCGCTATTTTATCAGGCCGACCCGCAGCGCTTTTGCGACGGCCTGGGTGCGGTTGACCGTGTCGAGTTTTTTCGTCGCGCGGTTCAGGTAATGATTGATGGTATGTTCCGACAGCATCATGATTTCAGCGATTTCGGCGCTGGTCTTGCCGGCGGCGGTCCAGTTCAGGCAGTCGATCTCCCGCTCGCTCAAGGTTTCGGGAACCCTGAGATCGAGGCGACGGATTTCAGACAGCCGGGCAAAGACATGGCTGGAAATATAAAAAAGCTCCGCAAGCCGGCTGGCGGGCACAGCCGTCTTGTTGCCGGAAAAGGATACCGCGCCCCGTCGCATGGTAATGTCGTGAACGGGGAACCAGACCGAATTGATCATCTCGAACCGTTCGAAAAGGTTGATCACGGTTTTCTTGGCGATTTCTCCGTCGCCTCTGACCAGAAAATCCATGGAGACGGAAAAGGGCACGGTCGATTTTTTCAACTGCGCCATCACCCGGCTGGTCTGGAGCATACCCTCTTCATCGTAACGCTGCAGAAGCTCGGCCGGCCAGCTGGTGATGATCGTATATTGCGACAGTTCGCTCGCCACTTCCGAAGACAGGTCGAGCACCATGAAAGCCTTGAATTCCCAGGCCTCCGTCAGCCGTTTCAGAAACCGGAATATATCGAATTGCGTGTTGAGATCGGCGATCTCGCGAACGCAATCAACACCAATCGACTGAACGGCGGCCGTCTCTGTTTTCTGCATCAAAGCTGTTCTTCGAGAATGAGAAAATGCCGCCGCAAAGGCCCGCCCTTGCCCGGAAATTGTTGCGGATGTTACTCACCAAAACGATTCATGCAAACAAAAGTTGAAAACTTAATTCAGAATAGTCGAAAATAATATCGAACGCATAAGAATGGGTGCATGGCCAGCGGTTCCGCACGGGAAAATCCAGGGACTGCGCACCCTATTTTCTTCAACCATCCGCAACCGGGGATAATCTGCAGGCAAGATCGTCGGAAATCCTGTCGGCGGTCTCGCGCACCAGAGGGGCCCATTTGCGAAGCTGTTCCACATCCACGCGATAGGCCGGACCGGTGACGGAAATCGCCGCGCGAAAATTGCGGCCGGGCGCCCGGACCGGCGCGGCGACGCAGTGAATTCCGATCTCGTGCTCCTGAAGGTCGAACCCGTAGCCGTTGTCGCGAATGGTCGCCACCTCCGCCATCAGCGCTTCCGGCGTCGTGACCGTGCTTTCCGTGAAGCGATGAAAATCCAGTTCCGCCGCCAGCTGCGCCAGATCGTCGGCTGACAGCAGCGACAGCGCCGCCTTGCCCACCCCGGTGCAATAGGCTGGCGAGGTTTTGCCCACCTGCGAATGCATGCGCAATGTATGCTGCCCCTCCATCTTGTCGAGATAGGTGACCTGTCTGCCGTTCAGCACGGCGAGATGCACCGACTCCTGCGTCACCTCCTGCAAGGCCGCCAGATGGGGGGCCGCGACGCTGCGCAGATCGTTGCCGCTCCAGGCTTTCGCGGCCAGTTGCAGCAACCTCAGCCCCACAGCATAGGTCTGATCGGCAGCGTGATCGACAAGGCCTTCGGCAACGAGATGGGCGAGCTGGCGGTGAACCGTGCCGCGCGGCTGGCCGCAGGCTTCGACCACATCGGTAAAGCGCATCGGTTTTTCAGCAAAGGCGATCAACTCCAGCAGCGAGACGGCCTTGCCGAGCGTGCCCGTCTCAACTCCGGTTTTCCGTTGCGTCATCGGAACCGCATCAGGCTTTTGCCCATTGGGCTTTTTATTATCGGGCATGGCAACATCCACCATCATCTGCCTTGACATAAGCGTGACGCCAAGAGAATAATTCCATTTAGTAAAATCTAGTTCCAAATAATGGAACAATCAAGCCTTTCATGGACGAGATGACGCCGATGACGCAAGCCCAATTTCCGGACCTCAAGGATGCGGGCGTGCTCGTCACCGGCGGCGGTTCCGGCATCGGGGCATCGCTGGTGGAAGCCTTTGCGATGCAGGGCGCGAAGGTTTCGTTCATCGATATCGCCGAAGAGCCGAGCCTGGCGCTCGTCAAGCGGCTTGCAACGACGACGCCGCATCCGGTCCACTTCTTCAAGACCGACCTTCGCGATATTGCGGCGATCGGAAAGACGGTGGAGGCGGCGGCTTCCGCCACCGGCGGCATCAAGGTGCTGGTCAACAACGCCGCCTGGGACGACCGCCACGACATAGACACGGTGACGGAGGCCTATTGGGACGCCAATCAGGCGGTCAATCTCAAGCAGATGTTCTTCACGGTTCAGGCAGCCCTGCCCTATCTGCGGCAGGCGAAGGACGCCTCCATCGTCAATTTCTCGTCCATCTCGTTTCTGCTCAACATGGGCGAGCTGCCCTCCTATGCGGCGGCCAAGGCCGGCATCATCGGCCTGACGAAAAGCCTTGCCGGACGGCTGGGGCCGGAAAATATCCGCGTCAACACGCTGCTGCCCGGCATGATCGTGACGGAGCGGCAGAAGGAACTATGGCTGACGGATGAGGGCATTGCCGCCACCACCGCGCGGCAATGTCTGAAACGCACGCTCGTCGCCGCCGATCTGGCTGGCCCGTGCCTGTTTCTCGCATCATCGGCATCGGGCGCCATCACGGCGCAATCCATAATCGTAGACGGAGGCCTCCTATAATGTCTGAACCCGCTTTCATCGCCGTCGACTGGGGCACGACCAGTTTCCGGCTCTGGCTCATGAGCCGATCGGGCGCGGTGCTGGCGGAGCGCAGAAGCACGGAAGGCATGACCACCGCCATGCGGACCGGTTTTGCCGATGTGCTGCAATCGCATCTCGACGCCATCGGCGCGCCGGAAGGTTTGCCGGTTCTCGTCTGCGGCATGGCAGGCGCGCGGCAGGGCTGGGTCGAGGCGGGTTATATCGACGTGCCGGCACCGCTTTCGGCCGTTCTCGATGGGGCGGTTCGCGTGCCGGGCCAGGTGCGGGATGTGCGTATTCTGCCGGGGCTGGCGCAACGGGACAAAAACGCGCCCGATGTCATGCGCGGCGAGGAAACGCAATTGCTCGGCGCTCTCGCTTCCTCGGACGCCGGTGAAAAGCTGGTCTGCATGCCCGGCACCCATTCCAAATGGGTAACCGTGAAGGATGGCGGCGTGACGGGTTTCGCCACGTTCATGACCGGCGAACTCTTCGAAGTCGTCTCGAAACAGACGATCCTTTCCCATGCGGTGGCCGAGGCGGAAGCCTTTACCGGCGAGCATGAGGCTTTCACGGCCGCGGTGCGCGACATCTACGCCAATCCGCAGCTTGCGACCAATCGCTTTTTCACCCTTCGCTCCGGCCAGTTGCTGCACGGCCTCACCGCCACCGATGCCAAGGCCAAGCTTTCCGGCATCATGATCGGGCTGGAAATCGCCGGCGCGCATTCGACAGCGCGGCGCGAGACGCCGGTGGTGCTGATCGGCTCCGGTGCGCTCGGCGCGCTTTACGAAGGCGCCTTCACCGCCCTTGATATCCACTATACGGTCATCGATGCAGACGAGGCCGTGCGGCGCGGATTGCTGGCCGCTGCAAATGCCATCTGGCCATAAGAAGAAAGATCGACCATGCGTATTCCCTTCCCTTCCATCAAATATCCGTTGATCGCCATCCTGCGCGGTCTGAAGCCCGAGGAAACCGAAGGCGTCGTCGGCGCGCTGATCGAAACCGGCTTCCGGGCCATTGAAATTCCGCTCAACTCGCCCGATCCGTTCCGCTCCATCGAGATCGCCGCGAAGATGGCGCCCGCCGATTGCCTGATCGGCGCGGGCACCGTGCTCAGCGTGGAAGACGTGGCCTCGCTGGATGCGGCCGGCGGCAAGCTGATGGTGAGCCCCAATGCCGACGCCGATGTGATCGTTGCCGCGCGCGTCAAGGGCATGGTGACGATGCCGGGTGTTCTGACCCCCACCGAGGCGCTGGTGGCCGCGAAGGC
Organism: Agrobacterium sp. D14; assembly: GCF_001526505.1. NCBI lineage: Bacteria > Pseudomonadati > Pseudomonadota > Alphaproteobacteria > Hyphomicrobiales > Rhizobiaceae > Agrobacterium > Agrobacterium sp. D14. Next base: position 269,616 of record NZ_ASXX01000063.1, on the reverse strand, counting down.
CGGCGCGACCGGGCTGAAATTCTTTCCCGCCAGCATCATCGGCCCCGCCGGCATCAACGCGATCCGGACGATCCTGCCGAAGGATCTGGTGATCGCCGCCGTCGGCGGCGTCTCGGACAAGAATTTCGCTGAATATACCTCGGCCGGTATCGTGGCTTTCGGCCTTGGCACCAGCCTTTACAAGCCGGGCATGACGGCAGCGGAGGTGCGCGAACGCGCCACTGTCACACTTTCAGCCTATGATGCAGCCATCGGAGGATAAGAGCTTGGCGACTGTTTTTCCCTTTGCCGGACGTGTTCTGGACGAGACGCCGATGCTGCTCGGTGAAGGCCCGACCTTCGACCCTGCGACCGGCACCGCCTGGTGGTTCAATATTCTCGAGCGGGAACTGCATGAGCTGCATCTCGCCTCCGGCCGCAAGACCGTGCACGCCCTGCCCTTCATGGGCAGTGCGCTCGCCAAGGTCAGCGACAGCAAGCAGCTGATCGCCTCCGATGACGGGCTTTTCCTGCGCGACACGGCAACCGGCGTGCTGACGCTGCATGCGGAGCTGGAAAAGGATTTGCCCGGCAACCGCTCCAATGACGGGCGCATGCACCCCTCCGGCGCGCTGTGGATCGGCACCATGGGCCGCAAGGCGGAGACCGGTGCGGGCAGCATCTATCATGTCGCGAAGGGCACCGTGACCAAGCTCTTTGCCGAGATCAGCATTCCGAATTCGATCTGCTTTTCGCCCGATGGCGCGACGGGATATTACGTCGATACCAAGGTGAACAGGCTGATGCGGGTGCCGCTCCATGCGGAGACCGGCCTTCCCGCGGGCAAGGCTGAAGTCTTCATCGATTCCACCGGTATCAAAGGCGGCATCGACGGGTCGGTCTGCGATGCCGAAGGGCATATCTGGAACGCCCGCTGGGGCGTAGGCGCTGTGGATCGTTACGACACGGACGGCAATCACATTGCCCGATATGAGGTGCCCGGCGGACAGACGACCTGCCCGGCCTTCATCGGCCCCGACGCATCGCGCCTTCTCGTCACCTCGGCGCGCGAACATCTCGATGACGACGCCATTGCCGCCAATCCGCAGCATGGGTTGACGTTCGAGCTGGGGGTTGAGGTGAAGGGTCGGTTCGAGCCGCTTTACAGGCTCTAAGGCGCGGCGCAGGCCGCACGCAACAAAACGTGGAGAGCCTTCTGGCAAGGGTTGTTCCCGAAACGACCTCCCTCATTCCTGTGCTTGTCACAGGAATCTAGCCAGCCCAAGTCCTTGGGCTGAAAGGAGTCGTTTCGCCGCGCAGACGCGCGTCGGCTGGATTCCTGTGACAAGCACAGGAATGAGGGTTGTGGGGATGCGCCGGCGCACACAAGCTTGGCCGAGATGCAGTTTTCTCCAACAAGCGTCACGGCCAAGCCGTACCGCCTCAGGAAATATCCGACAATATCTCGCGGTAATTCTCGTGCAGATACCGCTGGGTCGCGGCGGCATCGGCAGGGCGGCCGTAGAAATAGCCCTGCCCCATGGCGCAGCCGAGCGCGCGCAGCTTTTCCTCTTCCGCCCGTTCTTCGATCCCCTCGGCCACGACTTCGAGATCGAGCCCTTCGCACATGGCGACGATGGCCTTGATGATATGTTCGGAAGGGCGGTCGCTGCTGATGCGCGACACGAAGGCGCGGTCGATCTTCACCTTGTCGAAGGTGAAATCGCGCAGACGGCCGAGGCTCGACTGGCCGGTGCCGAAATCATCCAGAGAAATGCGAACGCCGGCGCTCTGCAATTCGCTGATGATGCGCTGGGCGGTATCGGCGGAAGTCATCACAGCCGTTTCGGTGATCTCAAGCTCCAGCCGGTGCGGATCGAGGCCGACACGCGAGAGGATGGAGAGAATATTGTCCGCCGTGCTGGGGTCCATCAATTGCGCGGAAGAGAGGTTGAAGGACAGGAAGAGTTCACGCGGCCAGAACAGGGCTGCCTCCGCCGCCTTTCGGAGCAAAGCTTCCGACAGCGCATCGATGAAACCGCGCTCTTCGGCAAGCGGCACGAAAACGGCGGGCGATACGAAACCGAGATCGGGATCGTTCCAGCGGGCGAGCGCCTCGAAACCGATGACCTTCGCCTCTTCCAGCCTGACGATGGGCTGGAAATGCACGTCGATGGCATCGGTTATGATGGCGTTTCTGAGCGCCTGTTCCAGTTGCGTGGCGCGCTTCATTTCCTGCGCGATTTCGCGCGAATAGACGGTGATCTGGCCGCGGCCACGTCTCTTGGAGCGATAGAGCGCCGTCTCGGCGCTTTTCAGTAAATCCTCGAATTCATCGCCGGCAAAAGGATAGATGGCGAAACCGAAGGAGGAAGACAGGCGGACATTGCGATCGCCGAGATCGTAAGGGGCCGAAAGCACGTCCTTGATCATGTTGCCGATGCGCTCGGCGCCCGTGCGCTCGAACACCAGCGGCAGCACGAAGGCGAATTCGTCGCCGTCATGGCGCGTCACGACCGCGCCATCGGGAATGCAGGCCTTCAGCCGGTGCGCGACCTGACACAGGATTTCATCGCCCGCCTGCACGCCGAACAGATCGTTGATGGGTTTGAAGCCGTCTATATTGGCGATGCCGACCGTGAAGGGCGCCGGATCGCTGGAGCGCTCGCTGGCAAGCATGCGAATCTTGTCCCGCAGACGGTAGCGGTTGCCGAGCCCCGTCAGCGGGTCGCTGTAGGCCATCGCCTGCAGCTCGTTCTGGCTGACCTGCAACGTTTGCGGCTCTGCCCGTTTCATTCCTGCATCTCGTGAATCCTGTGTCGACCGCGCTCACAATGCAGGGCAAGTATTAAAAAAGCCATAGCCTCCCGACAAAGGCAATTTCAGGCCTGCAGCCGCAGGACATCCTTGCCGAAAAGCCGCAGGAAAACCGCCTCGACCATATCCGGGCTGACGGGTTTCAGCAGCATGTCGTCCATGCCGGACGCCCGGCATTTGTCGAGATCGCCCTCGAAAGCGTGGGTGATGACGCCGACGATGGGAATGTGCTTCTCGCCGCAAAGACCGCGCATGCGGCGCGCGACTTCGAAGCCGTCGATATCGCCCAGCGTCGTGTCGAGCAGGACGGCGGAAGGCGGCTGTTCGGAAAAGAGACGCAGGGCTTCCTCGCCCGAGGTGGCAAGCCGCCAGGAAAGCCCGAGGCCCTCGAGTATCTGCGAAAAGACGATCTGGTTGACCCTGTTATCCTCGACGAGAAGTATATCGCAGACGCCGCCGGTCTTGAGGATTTCCGGAAGATCCTCCGTCATGATCTCCCAGTCCTCGTCGGCGGCTTTCTCCTTCGGGGACGATTGCAGCCCGGCCGCAAGATAATGCAGCAGCGAAGCGTCTATCTCCTCTTCCTCGATGGTGACGACGGGCAGATCATGCGCGGCGGCAATATCGAGGCAGGCGACGCTCATCTGGGCGTCGACAACGACCACATCGATGCTCACGCCGGCGGAGGTCGCGACGTCGATGAAGGCACGCTGCTCGTCCTCGCTCGTCACCGCCGCATGGTCCATGCCGCCCGCCGTCAGCCGGCGACCGGCGGCTTGCGCAAAGCGTCCGTTTTCAGAGACGATCAGCACCGCCTTGCTTTTTAAAACCCCGCCGCGATTGTCCGTTTCTTCGTCCTTGCCATAGGTGGAGGCGACGAAAGGGACATGTTCGAGCGAGGGAATGACGGGCGTGCCGTTGGCATCGATGGTGGCGAGAGCGGTCACGTCCTCCATCGTCGTCACCAGGAAATATCGGCCGGGCCTGCCCACACGCTGCTTGCGGGTGATGGTCAGCACCTCTTCGCCGTTCAGCCGCCGCACCCTTTCGGGGATGACGCTCGGCGTGCCGCTATCCAGCACCATACGATCGGCAATATCGATCCTTCCGGCGACCTTGCGCGAGTGGAGATCGAAAACGGTGCGGCCGAGAATGCTCTCGGGGCTGGTTTCGACCAAAGCGCAGGCGGATTTGTTGACGGCGGCATAGGCCATGTTCCGGTCCTTGACGAAGACGGGAAACGGCAGATTGTCGAGAATATCCTCGATGAGCTGCACGCGCTCGAGGTCGATGCGCCATTGCTCTTCACGTTTCTTCTGTTCGGAAATATCGGCAACCACGCTGATGCCGAGGCCGGACGGCAGACGGTTCATGACGAAGCGCAGGAAGCGTTCTCCCTTCAGCCGCTCGGTTTTTTCCGATCTTTCCTTCCAGTGCAGCGCCAGCCGCTCGCCGATCCATTCCTCCCGGCCGAGCGGGCGGGCATTGGCGGAGAGGCTTTCCGCCTCGAGCAGATAACAATCGTAAAGCGCGCTCAGATAGTCGCGCAGCCGCGCGCCCGGGCCGATGACGGCCTCTTCCAGCGGAAAAAAGCTCAAGAGTTTCCGGCTTGCGAAAATAATGTGATCGTTCCGGTCGTAAACGACGATCGCCGCGCCAAGCGCGTCGCAAAGGGCATCAAGCATCACCGTATGAACGCCCGCGCCAGAGGACGCCAAATCACTCAACTGCAAACTCCCGCCTGTTTTTCAGGGGTCAGGCTTATGTTTCTAGTGGAATCGTCCAGGGCAGATGCCGGGATGAAACGAAGAATTCCGAAAAAGAGACATCAGGGTTTGCAACTTGAAGCAGTCTTGAGGGGAAGATGACGCTCACCCATATTCGACGTCACACACCGCCCGGCGAAGGCGGCCCCGTTCCTGCGGTCATTTCAAGCCGCCTCACCATAATCAAGGCCGATTAAAGGCGGATTAACGCTTAACGCCATGTTGACGGAAATGATCGAATGCCAGACAGGCCGCAAAACATGTGCAAATTTCCGCAGCTCGAGTTTTTTGCTTTCGAAGCCACGGCGAATCCGCGAAAATGACGATCATGGCCATCAAGCAGCTTTCAGAAACCCTCATCAACCAGATCGCCGCCGGCGAGGTCATCGAAAGGCCCTCTAGCGCCACGAAGGAACTGGTGGAAAACGCCATCGACGCGGGCGCGACGCGGATCGAGATCGCCACGGCGGGCGGCGGCAAGGGGCTGGTGCGGATCACCGACAACGGCTCCGGCATGTCGCCTGCCGATCTGGAGCTTGCGGTCCGGCGTCACTGCACCTCGAAGATTTCCGATACGCTGGACGATATCCGCACGCTCGGGTTTCGCGGCGAGGCGCTGCCATCCATCGGCTCCGTCGCCAAGCTGACAATCACCAGCCGGCAACAGGGCGCGGAACAGGGTTCGGTGATTTCCGTTACCGGCGGCAAGGTGTCCGATGTGCGGCCCGCCGCCTCGAACGCCGGCACCATCGTCGAGGTGCGCGACCTGTTCTTCGCCACGCCGGCGCGGTTGAAATTCCTGAAGACAGAACGCGCCGAGGCGGCCGCCATCACCGAGGTCGTCAAACGGATGGCGATCGCCTTTCCGCATATCCGTTTCGTGCTCTCCGGCACCGACCGCTCGACGCTTGAAATCCCTTCGACCGGCGACGATCATCTTGGCCGCATGGCGCAGATTCTGGGTGCCGAGTTCAAGGACAACGCCATCGAGATCGATGCCGGGCGCGAGGATGTGACGCTGACCGGTTTTGCCGGCGTGCCGACCTTCAATCGCGGCAACTCGGCGCATCAATATGTCTTCGTCAATGGCCGCCCGGTGCAGGACAAGCTGCTTTTATCCGCCATTCGCGGCGCCTATGCCGAAACCGTGCCGCATGGGCGATATCCGGTCGCGGTGCTGTCCATCACGCTCGATCCCGCCTTTGTGGATGTGAACGTGCACCCGGCAAAATCCGACGTGCGTTTTCGCGATCCCGGCCTCATTCGCGGGCTGATCGTCGGAGCGATCCGGCAGGCGCTGACGCGTGACGGCGACAGGGCCGCAACGACGGGTGCAAGCCAGATGATGAACGCCTTCCGCCCCGGCTACAGCCCGTCCGGCCTCCGGCCCTCGCCTTCCATGGCAGCCCCCGCGCCGTGGTCCGCCGCCACCTCGCCCTCCCGCCCGCTTGCAATTTCAGGCGGGGCGCAATTTGCGGAGGCCGTGCAGTCACGCTTTTCCGACATCACCATGCCGACGGCGCGGGCCGAACCTCGGGACACTGACGAGACCGCCGCAAGCCCCTCGCCAGAACCTGTGCTTTATCCTCTCGGAGCCGCGCGGGCGCAGCTGCACGAGAACTACATCATCGCGCAGACGGAAAACGGCCTCGTCATCGTCGATCAGCATGCCGCGCATGAGCGGCTGGTGTTCGAACAGATGCGCAATGCGCTGCATTCCAGGCGGCCGCCTTCGCAGGTGCTGCTCATCCCAGAGATCATCGATCTGCCGGAAGAGGATTGCGACCGGCTGATGGATCATGCCGTCGGTTTCGATGCGCTGGGGCTCGTCATCGAGCGTTTCGGGCCGGGCGCAGTCGCCGTCCGGGAAACGCCCGCCATGCTGGGCGAGGTCAACGTGCAGGGGCTGGTGCGCCAGCTTGCCGACGAGATCGCCGAATGGGACGCCGCCTCCACGCTTGCCAACAAGCTGGAATATGTCGCGGCCACCATGGCTTGCCACGGCTCCGTGCGTTCCGGCCGGCGGATGCGGCCGGAGGAGATGAACGCGCTTCTACGGCAGATGGAAAACACGCCGGGTTCCGGCCAGTGCAATCACGGCCGTCCGACCTATATCGAACTGAAACTTTCCGATATAGAACGGCTCTTCGGCCGTAGCTGACGCCGCAAGCAGGCGGGGCTGGCCTTGCGCCGCGCCGGGCTATATAAATTTGAGATACTGGAGCACCCAATTGTTCAGGAAAACGCTGCGCCGTTTCGGACTGGGTGCCCTGACGGGACAGAGCAGGAGACGAAAACGGATGAACAGATTTGAGGGAGGCGGCAACCGCCTCGCCGTCATCGAATATCTCGACGGTGACTTCCGCATCGTCCAGACCGGCTCGCACGTCATCTGCGCCATCACCGGCAAAAGCATTCCGCTCGATGAGCTGCGCTACTGGAGCGTGGCGCGGCAGGAGGCCTATGTGGATGCGGCGGCTTCGCTGGAAGCCGAAAAGAAGGCTGGCAATTTGCCGGCGTGAGTTGGGAAGCGGCGCGCAGAGTATTTCCAGTAAATACATAGCGGTTTTCGTCCGGGAAAAATTCCAAAAGACTGCAAACGCCTTCAACACCCGGCGTCATCCTCGGGCCTGTCCCGAGGATCCAATCACCTATCGTAAAATCGATAGGCCGCAGATGCTTGGGACAGGCCCGAGCATGACGGAGGAGAGGTTTTCGGATTGCCATCACCCTCTAAAGCGACGTCCGCGCATTGTCCCGCAGCAGGCGCGCACGGCAGTTCCTCACCGCCGTATCGATGATCGTCGCGGCCGCGTTGGGGTCGTCGAACACCATGTCGATTTCGATCACCAGGCTGTTCCACAGCAATTCTTCCGCCCGGCCGTGGTGCCCGTTAAGCCGCACGGCGTCCTTGGCCGTCGTCACCAGTTGCAGGTTCTCTTTGCCGGCATCCTGCAGAAGATCGGCGATCTCATCGTCGCTAAATGGTGATGATCCGGGAAAGAGCGCTGCAGCACGATATCGCCGCCGAGCGCCTCGACGGTTCGATAGAACTTGGTCGGATCGGCGATGCCCGCATAGGCCAGCACGCGCCTTCCCCTGAAATCCTGCGGCTCCTGCGGCGTGATCGCCGCCACGAAGACGGGTTTGGCGGCCTTTGCCGCCTGCCGGACCAGGGCATCGGCCGCATGGCCGTTACCGACCTTCAGGAGCCCGGTCATGTGCCGCATCTGTTCGGCAAGCGGCGCCCTCACCGGGCCGCCCGGCACGAGATGGCCGTTGCCGATGCCGCGCATCGTATCGATGACGACAAGCGCATAATCCAGCGTCAGGCGTGCGCTCTGGAAACCGTCATCCATGATGATGAGATCGACGCCCTCCTTCACGAGCCGGTGTGCGCCTTCCACGCGCTTGCGGGAAATGACCGTGACCGCCTCTCGCGCCAGGAGCAGCGGCTCATCGCCGACATCGGCCGAGCGGTGCTGTCCGGGATCGACAAGGGTGGTGACGTCGAGCGTGCCGCCGTAACCGCGGCTGAGAAATCCGGGTTTCAGGCCTTTTGCAACGGCGGCTCTCGCAATTGCCATCGCCGTCGGTGTCTTGCCGGCGCCGCCCACGGTGAAGTTGCCGATGCAGATGACCGGAACGGCAACGCTTGCCCTCTTCGCCGTTCGCATCCGCCGGCCGGCGATCTTGCCGTAAAGAAGCGAGAAAGGAGACAGGAGCCACGCCTGCCAGCCCGCTTTCTGCCACCAGAACGGCGGCGCTTCAGAAACCATCTATTCCCGCTCCCGGCCGCGTCGCCCACGGCATTCCGTTCGCCCGTCACATGTCAGGAGGTTGTTTGCCAGAAAAAACCGTAAATTGCAAAAATGGAATAAACGAGTTTGATGGAGCCGCACCCGGCCCGGCGGAAATTCCACCGGGTTCAGAGAGCCCGTTCCGGCAAAAGCGCTTCAAGCGCGGTGATGTCGTCGAAACAAAAATCGGCATCGGCGCCGAGGCTTTCGCGTGAGCCTGTTCCCGTCAAAACAGCGATACGCAGACCGGCACCGGCATTTTTCGCCATGTGCAGATCGTGATTATTGTCGCCGACCACCGCCACACGCTCCGGCGGGAAGCCTATCGCCTTGCAGAAACCGAGAACCATGCCGGGCTGCGGCTTGGTGCCGTAACCGCTGTCATATCCCGCGACAAAATCGACATCCTTTTCGAAACCGAAGCGGATGGCCGTCTGGCGGATGGAGTTTTCATTGTCGCTGGAGGCGATGCCGAGCTTGTAGCCGCGCGCCTTCAACCTTGCGAAAAACGCCTTGAGATCGGTGACAGGTACGGATTTATCCGCCGCCTCGGTGAACAACCGGTCGAGGCGCGCCGTCAGTTCCCCGACATCGCAGGGCGAACCGGCGGCAACCAGACCGGCGGCGATTTCCGCCGTATTGCCGGCGGCCAGAAGGCTGTCCGGTACGACATGACCGGTAACGGGGTCCATGCCGCAGGCGGAAAGAAGCCGGTCGGCAAGAACGGGATCGCCCTTGGCGGCAATCGCAGCAAGCTCGCGGTTCACCGGACCCCAGCTGGCGTCATAGCCCAGAAGCGTGCCGTCCTTGTCGAAAAGGACTGCGGCAATCGATTGCGCCGCGTTGAGTTCGATATCCGCTACCATGAGCCGATGGCGCTCCGCGGTTGCAGCTTGGCGGAAACGGTAAGCGGATTGATATAGGGTTCCAGCGCCTTGACGGTGGAGGACAGCGCGCCGCGCATATCCTGAATGACCCGGTTGCCCGCATCGATCATCTTGTAACGCTCATTGTCGTTGACCAGCAGATAGTGCACCGCCTTGGCCAGCATCTCCACATCGCGGATGATACGACCGCCGCCGGCGCGGATCAGCTTCTGATAGGCCTCGCGGAAATTCTGCACATGTGCGCCAGACAGGACGGCGCAGCCGAGCATGGCCGGTTCCAGCGGGTTCTGCCCGCCCTCGGCAGTCAAGGAGCGGCCGACGAAGGCAAGCTCGGTCAGCCGCAGGTAAAGCCCCATTTCGCCGATGGAATCGCCGAGGAAAATATCGGTTTCCGGGGTGATCACGTCATTGCGGCTGCGGCGGGCGACCGAAAGATTCATGCCCTTCAGCATCGCCTCGACATCGTCGCCGCGCTCGGGATGGCGCGGCACGATGATGGTCAGTTGCCCATTGCGCGACTTGATCGCCGCATGCACGGTGGCGGCAGCCTTCTCTTCGCCGTCGAAAGTGGAGATGGCGGCCCATGTCTTGCGATTGCCGACCTGCTTGCGATAGCTCTCCAGAAGCGCCTCGTCGCAGGGCGGCGGGTCGGTGTCGCCCTTGAGGTTGCCTGAAATCACCACCGGCCAGGAGCCGAGATCGCGGAAGCGTTCGGCATCGAGATCGGACTGCGCAACCACAAGCGCCAGCTTGGAAAACAGCGATTCAGCAATGTCATGCCGGGCTTTCCAGCGGTCGAAGGAACGGTCGGAGAGACGTGCATTGACCCGGATCTGCGGAATGTGCCGGCGTTCCAGCTCCATCATCGTCACCGGCCAGATTTCCGATTCAGCGGTGATGGCGGCATCCGGCGCCCAATAGGTCAGGAAACGGTTGACCGCGATCTTGATATCGAGCGGCACATATTGGTGGATCACATCGTCGCCGAGCCGCGTGCGGGTCAGTTCGGCCGAGGTGACGGTGCCGGTGGTCAAAAGCACGAAGATGTCGCGCTTGCGGATTTCGCGGATCAGCGGAATAAGCGCCAGAGTTTCGCCCACGCTTGCGGCATGGAACCAGACCAGCGGCCCACGCGGGCGCTCGGCGCTGGCATAACCGAAGCGTTCGAGCCGACGGCGCTTGTCTTCCTTGCCCTTCGCCGCCCGGTAGGAAAGATAGGGCTTCGCGAACGGGTAAGCGGCGATACCGGCAATGCGGTAACCGGAAAGAGCGAAACGTGCGATACGGCTGCTCATGACATTCTGCCCTTGATCATTCCGCGCAATGCCCTTCCCCTGTTTTTGGTTGTTATCGCCGCCTACTTCTTCTCAAATTGCGTCATTTTTTGTCATCGGAAACGAAAGCGCGATCACATTTTCTCGCCCCGGTATTCCCGGCCTGCGCCGCTCGCGCAGGAATCACGGGAAAACTCGCTTTCACCCAATAGTATTACAACGCAAGGGCAAAAGGACTCAAATTTTGTCGTCCGGATTGAGAAGACGGTGCATATGCACGATAAAATAACGCATATGGGCGTTATCGACAGTCATCTGCGCCTTGGACTTCCATGCGGTGAGCGCGGAAGCATAGTCCGGATAGATACCGACGATATCGAGCGCCTTCAAATCCCGGAACTGAACATCCTGAAGGTTTTCCAGTTCGCCGCCGAATACGAGGTGCAGCAGCTGTTTCTGTTTGCCAGATTCCGTCATGTCTTTGTCTCTTTCTTAAACTCTGAGAGAGGCATTCATCTGCGGGATTTCCCGGCAAACGTCAACTGTCAGACAGATGTGAAAACGCTTTCAAAAGTGCAGGCAGCGCATAATCTGCTGCGGCGCACAATGCGGGGTGGTTCACCTGCCGGCGATTATACATCAGAGGTTTTCCATCCAGCCCGACCAGCCGGCCGCCGGCCTTCTCCAGAATGAGGTCGGCGGCGGCGAGATCCCACTCGTGCGAGTTCGCCTTGACCAGCGTTCCGTCGATGCGGCCATCCGCCACCATGGCCAGCCGGTAGGCGAGCGAGGGCACGTGCGGAATGCGCTTGACGCCGCCCCGCACCTCTTCCGGCAGATGCGCGATCACGTCTTCGGGTGCCGCCAGATGGAAGATGCCGGCATTTTCGCGCGCGGCAAAAACGGGCGCCCCGTTTTTCAGCGCTTCGCCGCCTTCAAATGCGGTGAATTCCTCGGCAAGCGCCGGGGCGACAAGGGCCGCGGCCACCGGCCGCCCCTCATGCACCACCGCGACGCTGACGCACCAGGTATCCCGGCCGCCGATGAAGGCGCGGGTGCCATCGATGGGGTCGACGACGAAGACGGTGGAACGGGAAAGCCTGGCCGTATCGTCATCCGTCTCTTCAGAAAGCCAGCCATAATCCGGCCGGGCGGAGCGCAGGATGGTTTCGAGGATTTCATTGGCGGCGTAGTCGGCCGCGCTGACGGGCGAAAGCCCGCCATTCTTCCACCAGACCTCGGGATCCTTGCGGAAGAAACCGAGGGCCGTCTCGCCCGCCTTGCGGGCGGCTTCGAGGACCAGCCTCAGATCGGAGGCCCAGCGGGCCTCAGCCATATCGTTCATTTTGCCGTCTTTTCCGCGCGCCTCACACGGCGCGCCTGTTTTTCTTTTCGCACTTGCACACAAAGTGCTGGCGAAAACAACCCGCAGGCCGTCTCACTTGCCCGCGATCGTCATGCCTTCGATGGCGAGCGTCGGGGCCGCGACGCCGTATTTGCGGTCGATATCATTGGCCGGCGTGACCCGCATGAACATGTCCTTCAGGTTCGAGGCGATGGTGACCTCGGAAACCGCAAAGGTCTTTTCGCCGTTCTCGATCCAGAAACCGCTCGCCCCGCAGCTATATTCACCCGTGATCATATTGGCGCCGTGACCGATCAGCTCGGTAACGTAAAAGCCGGTTCCGACCTGTCTCAGCAGGTCCTCCGGCGAGATGTCGCCCGGCTCCAGCGCCAGATTGGTGGAAGCCGGCGAAACCGCCGTGCCGCCACGCACGCCGCGACCGTTGGTTTCAAGGCCGAGTTCCCGCGCCGCCGAGGTGGACAAGAACCAGTGCTTGAGAACTCCGTCCTCGATCATCGTCATCTTCTCGCCGCGCACGCCCTCGCCATCGAAGGGACGCGAGGACGGGCCGCGCACGATCTGCGGATCGTCGGTGAGATAGAGGCCCTTTTTCAGAACCTGCTGGCCCATCTTATCGCGCAGGAAGCTGGTCTTGCGGGCAACCGACGCGCCGTTGATGGCGCCGGCAATCGCACCGACAAAACCGCGGGCGATGCGCGGATCGAAAACCACGGTAATGTTGCTGCCGGTATCGACCTGACGCGGACCGACGCGGCGCACCACTTTTTCACCGGCGCGGCGGCCGATTTCTTCGGCGGCATCGAGATCGGCATAATAAAGGCGGCTGTCGAAATCGTAGTCGCGCTCCATCTTCGTGCCTTCGCCGGCAATGACGCTGACGGAACGGCTGAAGCGGCTGCCCATATAGCTGCCGGAAAAACCGTGGGATGTGGCAAGGACAAGGCCGCCCATGCCGCTCGATGCGCCGGCGCCGGAGGAATTGCTGACGCCCTTGACCGCCAGCGCTGCCTCTTCCGAAGCAAGGGCCGCCTCGCGCAGCTGATCCGCCGATACTTCCGTCGCATCGAAAAGCTCGAGATCGTCATAGGAGGTCGCCAGCCGTTCCCTGTCGGCGAGGCAGGCAAAGGGGTCTTCCGGCGAGACCTTGGCCATGGCTACCGCCCGTTCCGCCAAGGTCTTCAGGTCGAAGCCCGGATTGGCCGAAACGCTCGCCACCCGGCGGCCAACGAAGACGCGCAGGGAAAAATCGTCGCTTTCGGAGGATTCAGTGCTTTCCACCTTGCCGAGCCGCACGCCGACCGATTGCGAGCGGGAGCGGACGACAACGGCATCCGCCTCATCCGCACCGGCGGCGCGGGCAAGATCGACAAGCTGGCTGGCGCGATCGAGAAGTTTGGAAGAATCTATTTCTGAGGACATGAGTTGGCCTTTCATTCCTGTTCCATTTATTGTGCCAGCAACCCCGCATCAAGGGCGAAACGCCGCTTTCTCCATTCGCACGGTATTGTCGCCACCCTATTCGAAAGTCCGCCCGCATGACCGAGCACGACGCTCTCTTTTCCGAACCCCTGCTGCTTCTGGCCGGCGCGGTCATCGCGGCCTCGGTTTTCCGCAAGCTCGGGCTTGGCACCGTGCTCGGTTATCTGGTGGCGGGCATCATCATCGGGCCGTTCCTGCATCTGGTCACGGATGCGAAGGACATCTTCAACGTCTCGGAACTCGGCGTGGTTTTCCTGCTCTTCATCATCGGGCTGGAACTGAAACCGTCGCGCATCTGGCAGATGCGGCGCGATATTTTAGGGCTGGGGATGGCGCAGGTGCTGGTGACGGGCAGCGTGCTGGCGGCCATTGCCTGGTGGGCAGGGCTGATCGACTGGCGCGGCAGCCTCGTCGCCGGTTTCGGCCTTGCGCTTTCCTCCACCGCCTTTGCGCTGCAAATCCTTGCCGATGACGGCGACATGAATACGCGGCACGGCAACCGCTCCTTTTCGATCCTGCTGTTTCAGGACCTCGCCATCGTGCCGCTTCTTGCCCTCGTCACCATTCTTTCCAACCGGCCGGATGTGCCGACGGATTCGATGGTGTCCGATCTCATCGCCTCCGTCGTTGCCGTGGCCGGCATGGTGCTGGCCGGGCGGTATCTGCTGACGCCGATGTTCCAGATCATCGCCCGCACCGGTGCGAGGGAGGTGATGATCGCCGCCGCCCTCTTCGTCATCATCGGCGCCGCCGCCATCATGGAGGCGGTGGGCTTGTCGATGGGCATGGGGGCGCTGCTGGCGGGGCTGATGCTGTCGGAATCCTCCTACCGGCACGAGCTGGAAGCCGATATCGAGCCGTTTCGCGGCCTGTTTCTGGCGCTGTTCTTCATGGCGGTCGGCATGTCGCTGCATATTCATATCGTCTATGAGCATATTCTGCTCATCCTGATCGCCGTGCCGGCGATGATGGCGGTGAAGGCGGCGCTGATCTATGGCCTCTGCCGCATCGCCGGCTCGTCGCGTTATGCATCGAGCCGCATCGCGCTGCTTCTGGCGCAGGGCGGCGAATTCGGCTTCGTGCTCTTCACCACGGCTGCCGCCTCCGGGCTGTTTCCGCAGGCGACGGCCTCGATCCTCGTTGCCGTCGTCACGCTTTCCATGGCGCTGACGCCGCTTCTGGCGGTGATTTCACGCCGGCTGACGGCGGAGGATGCGGAAGAGGACAAACTGGAAGAGGATTTCGACGGGGCGGGCGCGGATGTGCTGATGATCGGCTTTTCCCGCTTCGGCCAGATCGCCTCGCAGATCCTTCTCGCCGGCGGGCGCGACGTGACCGTCATCGATAGCTCGGCAGACCGCGTGCGGCAGGCCGCCCGTTTCGGCTTCCGCATCTTTTTCGGCGATGGCACCCGCAAGGACGTGCTGATCGCCGCCGGCATCGAGCGGGCCGATCTCGTTGCGGTCTGCACCCACAAGAAGGAGGTGACCGACCGTATCATCGACATGATCCAGTCGGAATTTCCGAGCGTGCGCATCTATGCCCGCTCCTATGACCGCGTGCATTCCCTCGACCTCAGGAAAAAGGGCGTGGAATATGAAATCCGCGAGACGCTGGAATCGGGCCTGCTGTTCGGCAGGCGCATTCTGGAGGGGCTGGATATGGATGGCGAAAGGGCGCTGGCGATTGCCGACGACATTCGCGAACGCGACGAGGAGCGGTTGCAGCTACAGGCCGTGGAAGGCCTCGCCGCCGGCCGGCAGATGCTGCACAACAAGCCGGTGCGCGAGGTGAAGCCCGAACCGCTGATGAAGCCGAAGACCAAGGCGGAAAAGTGGGAAGAAGAAGAGGATGCGGAGGACAGCGAGACGGAAGTTTCGCTGTAAATTGAGTTCAACTTAGTGACTGGAAGCGCACCGCTTGTTTCTTCTCCCCGCCGGGGAGAAGTCCGCGGCAGCGGGATGAGGGGGCAAGGGTAGCGATATTCGGAGAGGGCGCCCCCTCATCCGGCCCTTCGGGCCACCTTCTCCCCCTCGGGGAGAAGGAAAGGGGCGGCAACCTCACTTAACTTGTCGGGCCTCCACGCCCTGCCCGCGGTGAAACAGTTCCACCTGCATATCGATCTGCCGTTTCAGATCGTCCTTGATGCCGGCAGATGCGTTCAGCACCTCTTCGGACTTCAGGAAATCCAGCACACCGAAACGGTGCACGGGCGGGCGCAGGAAAATATGCGGCGGGCGTAACCTCAGTTTCAGGGCAATCGCCGCCTGCATCATCAGCTGGCTGGCGCCGAACAGGCTGTCCAGCCGGTTCGGCATGGTGGTTCCGTCGCCTTCCGGACCGCCGACGACATCGACGCCGATGACGATATCGGCGTGGTCCAGCAGATGCTCATAGGGCACCGGATTAAAAATGCCGCCGTCGATCATGATGCGGCCATCGATACGCACCGGCATGAACAATGCGGGAATGGCGGCAGATGCGGCCAGCGCCTGGATGATCTCACCGCGCTCCACCACCACTTCGGTCTGGGCGTAATAATCCGTGGCTATCACTTTGAGCGGAATGGCAAGCTCGGAAAAATCCTTCGGCAGAGCCTGCGGCATCAAGGCGTGCAGGATGAGTTCGAGGTTGAACTGCCCGAGGCGAAAACCGTCCACCGCATGGCGCATCGATGCCGGGCCGAGGCTCCAGAGCCGGTTGGCGACCGAGCCTTTTCGTCCCATCAGTTCAAGCGTGTATTCACGGATCTCCCGGCCGGTCATGCCGGCCGCCATGCCCGCGCCGATGATGGAGCCGATGGACGAACCGGAAATCGCCACGGGCCGGATGCCGAGTTCGTCCAGCGCCTCGATGACGTTGATGTGGCAGATGCCGCGTGCGCCGCCGCCGCCGAGCGCCAGTCCGAAAGTCGGCTCATGGCCGCCCGCGCCGTCACCTTCGAGAACCTCTTCCCCGGCGCGGACGATCATTATGCTCTCGTTTACACCCTGCTCCATGCGAATACCCAAATTCTTTCCACGGCAAAGACTCTGCCTATTGCGCAAACAAGACAAGACCGTGGCGTGACGGGAAACGCTCCTGTTAGAGCATTTTCGCTTTTCTTCGAATCGCGAAAACACTCTAACTCTTTGTTCTATCGCATTTCCGGACGGAAAACCGGGCTCCAGTTTTCCTGGAAATGCTTTAGGGCTCGTAACGGTAGAAATGCATTTTCGTATCGCCGAAGATGCGGCTTTCGAGCGGTTTGAAAACCGGATCGACCTTGACCGTCACATCGCCGCGCTCTTCGAGAATGGCGAGCGCGCCGGGGTTCAGCCAACCGCCGCCATGGGCAGCCGCGAAAGCCTTTTCCCCATGGCCGTAGCCATAGGGCGGATCGGCGAAGAGAAGATCGAAGGGCTCTATATTGTTGACGCCGCCGAGCTTGGTGGCGTCACGCCGCAGAATGCGGGCGCGGCCATGCAAACCCAGCGCATCGATATTTTCCCAGAGCAGCCCCCTGCCCTCCACGCCGTTTTCGACGAAGAGCGCCACGCGACAGCCGCGCGAAAGCGCCTCCAGACCGACCGCACCGGTTCCGGCGAAAACGTCCAGAACGCGCGTGCCATCCAGACTTTCCGGATAGGCATGGCTCAGAATATTGAAGAGGCTTTCCCGCGTCCTGTCGATGGTCGGACGAATGGAATTCGATTTCGGCGCGGCCAGTGTCCGGCCGCGGAACTCACCGCCTACGATCCGCATTACGTGTCATTCCCCTGCCTCCAGAAGGTTTGCCACCCGGGCCTTTGCCGCCCGGCTTGCCGCCGCCGGGACCACCGGGGCCTTTGCTCTTGCCTGAGAAACCCGAACGTTCGCCACGTTCGCCCGATTTTCCGAAAGATGGCTTGCCGAATCCGGATTTACCGGCCGGCTTGCCGCCACGGGGCTTGTCTCCCGCCGGGCGCTCGCCGCGTGGGCGGTCACCGTCTTCACGGGGCCTGTCGCGGAACGGGCGATCACCGAAAGGTTTTTCGCCACGTGGGCGGTCGCTGCGCGGGCGGTCGCCCTCTTCGCGCGGCTTGTCACGAAACGGCCGGTCGCCGAAAGGTTTGCTGCCGCGTGCCGGGCGGTCGCCGAAGCTCTTTTCACCGCGCGGACGGTCGCTGCGCGGGCGATCACCTTCTTCACGCGGCTTGTCGCGGAATGGCCGGTCGCCGAACGGCTTTCCGCCGCGTCCACCGCGATCACCAAAACTCTTTTCGCCACGCGGACGGTCGCCGCGTCCGCGACCGCCTTCTTCTTCGCGTGGGGAATCCGAACGGATCCACTCGCCCTCGGCATCGGCATGCCGCACGACGTTGCGCCGCGCTTCGTCCTGGGCGGAAGGCTTCTTGAAGAGGTTTTCGGCTTCCGCGCGGGCGGAAGACTTGCGTTCCTTGCCGTCACGGGTGGGCCTTGCACCGGGCGCCATCCAGACATTGGCCGTGCGGCTGGTGCCGGCGGCCTGGCGTGGGCGGCGGTCGTCGCCTTCATCCTCGCTGCGGCCCTTGGCGCCAAATTTCCCGGCGGGCTTGGAGCCGAACTTGCCGGCCGGCTTGTCGCCGCGCTTGGTGTCGAGACGGCCGAGCGCCTTTTCACGACGGTCTTCGGACTTGCCGCTCTTTTCAAAGCGCGGCTTGCCTTCCGGGGCATCGCTCTTTGCCCATTCGGATTTTACGGGCCGCTTCGGCGCGTCGTCTTCTTCATCCTCAACGGGCGCATTGTAGATCGGCGCGTCGAAATTCGCGCCGGCCTGTTCGATCAGACGCGGGCCGAGCTGGTCGCGCAGCATACGGCCGCGCACTTCCAGCACCTTGCCTTCAGCGAGATCGCCGAGCTGGAACGGGCCGTAGGAAACGCGGATCAGGCGGTTGACCTCGAGACCGAGCGCGCCGAGCACGTTCTTGATTTCGCGGTTCTTGCCTTCACGCAGGCCCATGCTGATCCAGACATTGTGGCCCTGGGTGCGGTCGAGCGTGGCGTCGATTGCGCCGTAGAGCACGCCGTCGACGGCAATGCCTTCCTTCAGCTTGTCGAGTGCGGCCTGATCGACCTCGCCATGGGCGCGCACGCGGTAGCGGCGCAGCCAGCCGGTGGTCGGCAGTTCCAGCACGCGGGAAAGTCCGCCATCGTTGGTGAGCAGCAGCAGGCCTTCGGTATTGATATCGAGGCGGCCGATGGAGAGCACGCGCGGCAGTTCACCCGGCAGATTGTCGAAAACGGTTGGGCGGCCTTCCGGGTCGGAGTTGGTCGTCACCAGACCGGCGGGCTTGTGGTAAAGCCACAGGCGCGTGCGCTCGGCGCCGCGAATCGGCATACCGTCGACTTCGATCTTGTCGGACAGCGTGGCGTTCACCACCGGCGTATCCAGCTTGACGCCGTTCAGCGACACGCGACCTTCCATGATCATGCGCTCAACATCGCGGCGCGAGGCGACGCCTGCGCGCGCCATGATCTTGGAAATGCGCTCGGGCTTGGAAGCGCCAACGGTTTCCGGCACCGGGGCGGCCTTTGCCTCGGTCGGTTTCTTTTCGCGCTCTGCGGCGGGCTTGCCGGGGCCTTTCGGCTTCCTGTCGCGGCTAAATGTCTTGCCGCCGTCACGCTTCGGCTTGTCTTTAAAAGTCATTTGCTGTTTGCCTGTTGTTTGGGCTGTCCTATCAGGTCCAAGCACAAGGGTTAAGAGGAAATTGAAACGCAATGGCCGAAAGGACGCATTTCATGGAGCTGGCGCTTTCGGAAGCCCGTGCCGCGGCTAAGCGGCAGGAGGTTCCGATCGGCGCGGTACTGGTTATGGACGGCCGCGTCATCGCCCGTTCCGGCAATCGCACCCGTGAATTGAACGATGTGACGGCTCACGCCGAAATCGCCGTGATCCGCATGGCCTGCGAAGCGCTGGAGCAGGAACGCCTGCCCGGCGCCGATCTCTACGTGACACTGGAGCCCTGCACCATGTGCGCGGCGGCGATTTCATTCGCCCGTATCCGCCGGCTCTATTACGGCGCGCGAGACCCGAAGGGCGGCGCAGTGGAGAGTGGCGTGCGTTTCTTCAGCCAGCCGACATGCCACCATGCGCCGGATGTCTATTCGGGACTGGCGGAAAGCGAAAGTGCGGAAATCCTGCGGCAATTTTTCCGCGAGAAACGTCTCGACGATTGAGCGGCCGGCGGGAGGCGCAAGCTTTCCCGCAGGCCATCAGCCATTCGTTATTACTGGAAGGGGTTCCACCAGCTCTTGCCGGTGTTTGCCACGGCCGCTTCTTTCTTGCGGCGCTTTTCCTTCTTCTGCTCCGGTTCGCCGAGATCGGTCAGCTGATCCTGCGGAACGCTGCGGTATTCAGCCGGCGGATCGGTGAGGAACTTGCGCTGGGCGTTGACGACGGAGCCGCCCTGGGCTTCGGCCTTGGCCTTGCGGAAAGCTTCCCATTTCTGGGTTTCGGTCATCTGGCCGGCCGTGCCGTTGCCAGCAAGCAGCGGCGAGCGATAATGCGGGTTGTTCTTGTTGGCATCCGCCTCTTCGCGCAGGCGTTCGCGGGTTTCTTCCGGCGATTCGACCCATTGCGGATTGTTTTCGCGGCTTGCCATGTTCTGCTGCGGCTCTGCCAGCTGTTCGGCGCGGGCCTGGGCGGGAACGACGAGGCCCGGGCGGGGGCTGTATTTCAGGTTGCGCTTTTCCTGATCGTTGCCGGTGATCGAGGTCGCGTTGCCAAGATCGTCGACAAGCTGTTCCGCCGCCGTCTTGCCCGTTCCGTAGGTCGGGCTCGTGCACGCGCCGAGCAACACGCCTATCGTCGTGATGCCAACAACCGTGCGAAACATGCCCAAACCCTGCGCATTACCCTGCATCGTCTTCATTGAAACCCTTCCAGCCGTCCGTCCCACTTCGCCAGACATCGTCTTTCGGCAGGCGGCAGCCCGCATTGCCGTGCAAATCCGGCCATTTTCAGGCAGGTGTACCGGATGAAGAGGCAAAGCGCAATTCATCCGGTCATTTTCATCGCACATCGGCCCGAAACCCGGAATCAGGTTTCGACAGGAACGATGCGCAGCTTCGGATCATCCGAGGGCTGCAAGCTCTCGCAGCGCGGCCGCATCGCGGGCGGAAACCTCCGGATAGGCCGGATCGGAACCGACATCGGTGGTGATGCGCCAGGAACGGGCGCATTTTGCGCCTTCCGCCAGCTTCTGCTCGACCACGACCTTTGCCACTTCCGGCAGGCGGAAGCCATCGGCCGGGCCTTCATCGCCCACCACCGAAATGGCCGAGGTGATGCAGATTTCGGCGAAATCCTGCCCCTTCAGCGCCGCCAGAAGATCGGCGTCGGCAATGTGGACGACAGGGGCAGCTTCCAGCGAAGAGCCGATGCGCTTTTCACGGCGTTCCACTTCCAGCGCGCCGGTGACGACCGTGCGGACCTTGCGGATCTTCTCCCACTTCGCTTCCAGCGCATCGTTCTTCCACTCGGCCGGGATTTCCGGGAACTGGACGAGATGCACCGATTCCGCATCCGGGTAGCGCGAAAGCCACGCCTCTTCGGTGGTGAAGGGCAGCATGGGCGCGAGCCATGAGACAAGGCAATCGAACAGCTTCGCAATGACCGAGAGGGCGGCGCGGCGCTTCAGCGACGACGGCGCGTCGCAATAAAGCGTGTCCTTGCGGATGTCGAAATAGAAAGCCGAAAGCTCGACATTGGCGAAATCCACCAGCGCGCGGGCGATCTTCTTGAACTCGAAGCCGTCATAACCTTCGCGCACGACGCCATCCAGTTCGGACAGGCGGTGAAGCACCAGCTTCTCCAGCTCCGGCAGATCGGCATAGGCGATCTCCTCGCCCTTGTAATGGGCGAGCGTGCCGAGCATCCAGCGGATGGTGTTGCGCAGCTTGCGATAGGCATCGACATTGGTCTGGATGATGGCCTTGCCGAGGCGCTGGTCTTCCCAATAATCCGTGGTCATGACCCACAGGCGCAGGATATCCGCGCCGGCGTCCTTCATGACTTCCTGGGGAGAAACCACGTTGCCCTTGGACTTCGACATCTTCTCGCCCTTCTCATCCATGGTGAAACCATGGGTGACAACGGCGTTATAGGGCGCACGGCCGCGCGTCGCGCAGCTTTCGAGCAGCGACGAGTGGAACCAGCCGCGATGCTGGTCGGAACCTTCCAGATAGACATCCGCCGGCCACTTCATGTCCGGGCGGTCTTCCAGCGTGAAGGTGTGGGTGCAGCCGCTGTCGAACCAGACGTCGAGAATGTCCATGACCTGCTGCCAACGGGCATGATCGTGGTCATTGCCGAGGAAGCGTTCCTTGGCGCCTTCGGCGAACCAGGCGTCAGCACCTTCGGCCTCGAAGGCCTCAAGGATGCGGGCGTTGACGGCCTCATCGATCAGGACTTCACCCTTCTCATCCGCGAAGACGGCGATCGGCACGCCCCAGCTGCGCTGGCGCGACAGAACCCAGTCGGGCCGGCCTTCGATCATGGCGCGCAGGCGGTTCTGGCCGGAGGCCGGAACGAAGCGGGTGTCGTCGATAGCGCTCAGCGAGCGCGAACGCAGCGTCGTGCCGTCGCCCAGTTCCTTGTCCATATAGACGAACCATTGCGGCGTGTTGCGGAAGATGACCGGCTTCTTGGAGCGCCAGCTATGCGGATAGCTGTGCTTCAGACGGCCACGGGCAAACAGGTTGTTTTCCGCGATCAGCGCCTTGATGACGCGGTCATTGGCATCGCCCTTCTTGCCGTTATCGTCCATGACGCGGGCAGCACCGCCTTCGGCGGACGGGCCGAAACCGGGGGCGTCTTCGGTGTAGAAACCGTCATCGCCGACCGGGAACGGGATGGCCGACGAAACGCCGCGCGCTTCCAGCTCACGCTGATGCGCGGTCCAGACGTCAAAGTCCTCGCGGCCGTGGCTCGGCGCAGTGTGCACGAAACCCGTACCGGCATCGTCGGTGACGTGATCGCCTTCGAGAAGCGGAACCGGGAAATCGTAGCCAAGCGACGCCAAAGGATGGGCGCAGGTGATGGCGGCCAGTTCTTCGGTTTTCACGTCGCGAACGAGCTTGAAGGTCAGCTTCGCCTTGGCTGCGGCCTCATCGGCGAGCTTCTTGGCGAAGATCAGCTTTTCACCCGGCTGCGGACCGAAATCGTTCTGCGCGCCTTCCACTTCGTAGAGGCCATATTCGACCCGCGAAGAGAACGCGATGGCGCGGTTGCCGGGGATGGTCCACGGCGTGGTCGTCCAGATGACGACGGAAGCACCGGAAAGAACAGGAGATGCCTGCACAACCGGGAACTTCACCCAGATCATATCGCTCTCGACATCGGCATATTCGACTTCGGCTTCCGCCAGCGCGGTGCGCTCGACGACCGACCACATGATGGGCTTCGAGCCACGATAAAGCTGGCCGGTGCGGGCGATCTTCAGGAGTTCGCCGGCGATGCGGGCTTCGGCGTGGAAGTTCATCGTGGTGTAGGGATTGTCGAAGTCGCCCTCGATGCCGAGGCGTTTGAACTCTTCTGACTGAACCTTGATCCAGCCAGCCGCGAAGTCACGGCATTCCTTGCGGAATTCGTTGACCGGAACCTCGTCCTTATTCTTGCCCCTGGCGCGATAGGCTTCCTCGATCTTCCATTCGATCGGCAGGCCGTGGCAATCCCAGCCCGGAACGTAATTGGCGTCGTAACCGCGCATCTGGAACGAGCGGGTGATGACGTCCTTCAGGATCTTGTTCAGCGCGTGGCCGATGTGGATGTTGCCGTTGGCGTAGGGCGGGCCATCGTGCAGCACGAATTTTTCGCGGCCCGCGGCGGAGGCGCGCAGGCGTTTGTAGAGGCCCATTTCCTGCCAGCGCTTCACCGTTTCCGGTTCCTTCTGCGGCAGGCCGGCGCGCATCGGAAAATCCGTCTGCGGCAGATAGAGGGTGGCGGAGTAATCCAGTTTTTCTGCGGTGTCGCTCATAATCGTACCGTTGTTGCGCGCCGTGTCGGTCGCGCCGTCTCAATTTCAAAGAGGGCAAATACGGAAAGCGCCATGACCAAAGTCATGACAAGCGCCAAAATCCCGGACCTTCCGGCTCGTCAGAGCGGGCGGAAGGCCGGGCCAATAATTCGGCCAATCTGAGTTTTGAACATCAACCGGTATTGGGACATGGCCGGTTGTTTATGCGGTTTTCCGGCAAAAAGGAAGAGAAAAGCGACGGCAATATCGGCCGGAACAGGGGCTGACCGGCCTTACCCGGTCAGAACGCGATCCTGGCGTCCAGTTCGCTGAGCGGACGCACGCCCGATAACATCGCCCTCGCCTCTTCTTCATCGCGCCTGATCTGGGCGACGAGCAGATCGAGACCGTCGAATTTCAGCTCGTCGCGCAGGTGCCCGAAGAAGGAGACCGAACAGACCTCGCCATAAAGATCGCCGGAAAAATCGAAGACGAATGTTTCGAGCAGCGCCGCACCGTTTTCGGTAACGGTCGGGCGGTAACCGAAGCTTGCCACGCCATCGCGGATCGAACCGTCCGGGCGGCGGAACCGCACGGCATAGATGCCCGCCCTCAGTTCCGTTTCCGGCGCCAGCGCCATGTTGGCGGTGGGATAACCCAGCGTGCGGCCGAGCTTCTGGCCGCCGATGACTTCGCTTTCCACCGTGAAGCGATAACCGAGCAGACCTGCGGCGCCCGCCACATCGCCTTCGCACAGAAGCGAGCGAATCCGGCTGGAGGAGACGACATCCGCGCCCTCGTCGCGGAAGGCATCCACCAGCGTTACGTCGAAGCCATGGCGTTTGCCGGCCTCCATCAGAAATGCCGGGCCGCCTTCGCGGCCCTTGCCGAAATGGAAATCGAAGCCGGTGACGACAGCGCTGGCGTGGAGCCAATCGACCAGAATGGACTGGACGAATTCCTCCGCCGAGCGCTGCGAAAATTCCCGGTCGAAGGGATATTCGATGACGGAGCGGAAACCGATGGCCTCAAGGATGCGCGCCTTCAGTGGCGCGGGCGTGAGACGAAAGACCGGCGTATCGGGACGGAAGACGGAACGGGGATGCGGCTCGAAGGTCAGCACCAGCGCGGGAACGCCGCGGGCTTCCGCCAGCTCCAGGGCACGATCCAGCACAGCCCGGTGGCCGCGATGCACGCCGTCGAAATTGCCGATGGCGATGACGCCGCCGCGAAGAGCTTCCGGCAGCGGCTCCTTTTTTTCATTGCGGTGAAAGACGGTCATGGCAATCGATCCATTCCTGCGCCAGCTATTCCTTAGGCAAGACGTCCTCAGGCGAGACGGGGCATCCACCAGCCGGGAGCAGCACCCTGCCCCTTGAGATAGGCGTTGAGAAGCGCCTCGTCCGTCTGGCCGTTCAGCGTATATTCGGCGGCGTGAATGCCGCCGCTGATATAAAGAAGGTTGAGACCGCTCGCAATCGCGCCCTTCACATCCGTCGGCATGCCGTCGCCGATGGCAAGCACGCGATCCTTGGCGAAAGCGCCGCGCACTTCTTTGGCCGCCGCAAGGCAGGCTTCATAGATCGGCGCATGCGGCTTGCCGGCAATGCGGACCTCGCCGCCGAGCTGTTCGTAGTAAGCGGCCATAGCGCCGGCGCAGGGAATGATGCGCTCGCCGCGCTCTACCACCAGATCGGGATTGGCGCAGATCATCGGCACGTTGCGGGCAATGAAGCCCTTGAGCATTTCGGTATAATCCTCAGGCGTTTCCGTCTCGTCGTCAAAGAAACCGGTGCAGACCACGGACTGCGCTTCCGCCTCGCCGACGCGCTCGACATCGAGACCGTCCAGCAGCGGCAGATCCCGCTCCGGGCCGAGCAGGAAGACTTTTTTCGGACCTTCCGCGATCAGGCCGCGGGTAACGTCACCAGAGGTAATGATGCGGTCATAGGCTTCATCCGGCACGCCGAGAACGCGAAGCTGGGCGATGACGCCGGGAGCGGGACGCGGCGAATTTGTGATGAGCACCACCGTCTTGCCGGCCTTGCGCGCTTCCCGCAGCGCAACCGCCGCATCCGGAAAGGCGCTGACGCCATTGTGCAGCACGCCCCAGACATCCGAAAGAATAACGTCGAACCCAGCCGTAATTTCGCCGAGAGTGAGAATGCGATGGGCCATGAGATGCTTTCCGGATGCGAGAAGAGGGTGAGCGTGACATCGCAAAGCGGGACGCCGATGGCAAGGAAAAAAGCGTCGCCAGACCGGTCTTTGGCCCGCCTGACGCAGCATGAACACAAATGCCCCTTAGATGCGATGCGGCCGGAACGCACGAAAAGAATGTCGTCGTGGCGCCCGTCCGCGCATGGGAAATTTCTGTCATGGAACGCTGATAACCATAAGCCATGAAATTTTTCAGACAGGGCGTTCTTGACTCCGGCAGAAGCCCTCCTTATCTCGGTTCCGCTGGCACTCGATAAAGGAGAGTGCTAACACCCATCAGGCGAGTTCCAAAAGCTCGCGCAGTCATTTGATCGAGGGATTAGACAATGACAAGCACCAATTTCCGCCCGCTTCACGATCGCGTCGTCGTTCGTCGCGTTGAGTCCGAAGAAAAGACCAAGGGCGGCATCATCATTCCCGATACCGCCAAGGAAAAGCCGCAGGAAGGCGAAATCGTCGCCGTCGGTTCCGGCGCACGTGACGAGGCCGGCAAGGTCGTCGCTCTCGACGTCAAGGTTGGCGATCGCGTTCTGTTCGGCAAGTGGTCGGGCACCGAAGTCAAGCTCAACGGCGAAGACCTTCTGATCATGAAGGAAGCCGACATCATGGGCATCATCGGCTGATTTCAGTCGACCCATCGTTTCCTTAAATTCCAAGCCGGACCCGATCCGGCCATTCGAAACCAGGAGTTTTGAAAATGGCAGCCAAAGAAGTAAAATTCGGCCGCACAGCACGCGAAAAGATGCTCAAGGGCGTCGACGTTCTTGCTGATGCAGTAAAGGTCACCCTCGGCCCGAAGGGTCGTAACGTCGTTATCGACAAGTCCTTCGGCGCTCCGCGCATCACCAAGGACGGCGTTTCCGTCGCTAAGGAAATCGAACTGGAAGACAAGTTCGAGAACATGGGCGCACAGCTCGTTCGCGAAGTTGCCTCCAAGACCAACGACATCGCCGGTGACGGCACCACCACCGCGACCGTTCTGGCCCAGGCCATCGTTCGCGAAGGTTCCAAGGCAGTTGCTGCCGGCATGAACCCGATGGACCTGAAGCGCGGTATCGATCTGGCCGTTGCTGAAGTCGTCAAGGACCTTCAGGCCAAGGCCAAGAAGATCAACACGTCTGAAGAAGTTGCGCAGGTCGGCACGATCTCTGCAAACGGCGAGCGTCAGATCGGTCTCGACATTGCTGAAGCAATGCAGCGCGTCGGCAACGAAGGCGTCATCACCGTTGAAGAAGCCAAGACCGCTGAAACCGAACTCGAAGTCGTCGAAGGCATGCAGTTCGACCGCGGCTACCTGTCGCCCTACTTCGTGACCAACCCGGAAAAGATGGTTGCGGACCTCGAAGACGCCTACATCCTTCTGCACGAAAAGAAGCTCTCGAACCTCCAGGCCATGCTGCCGGTTCTCGAAGCCGTCGTTCAGACCGGCAAGCCGCTCGTCATCATCGCTGAAGACGTCGAAGGCGAAGCTCTTGCAACGCTCGTCGTCAACAAGCTGCGTGGCGGCCTCAAGATCGCTGCCGTCAAGGCTCCTGGCTTCGGCGACCGCCGCAAGGCCATGCTGGAAGACATCGCCATCCTGACCGGTGGTACCGTCATTTCCGAAGACCTCGGCATCAAGCTCGAAAGCGTTACCCTCGACATGCTCGGCAAGTCGAAGAAGGTTTCGATCTCCAAGGAAAACACCACGATCGTTGACGGTGCCGGCCAGAAGTCGGACATCGAAGGCCGCGTTGCCCAGATCAAGGCGCAGATCGAGGAAACCACTTCTGACTACGACCGCGAAAAGCTGCAGGAACGTCTTGCCAAGCTCGCTGGCGGCGTTGCCGTGATCCGCGTTGGCGGTTCGACGGAAGTTGAAGTGAAGGAAAAGAAGGACCGCATCGACGACGCTCTCAACGCGACGCGCGCTGCCGTTCAGGAAGGCATCGTACCGGGCGGCGGCGTTGCCCTGCTGCGTTCCTCCACGAAGATCACCGCCAAGGGCGCAAACGACGACCAGGAAGCTGGCATCAACATCGTTCGCAAGGCTCTGCAGGCTCTGGTTCGCCAGATCGCAGAAAACGCTGGTGACGAAGCTTCCATCGTTGTTGGCAAGATCCTCGACAAGAACGAAGACAACTACGGCTACAACGCCCAGACCGGCGAATATGGCGACCTGATCCAGCTCGGCATCGTCGACCCGGTCAAGGTTGTTCGTACGGCTCTGCAGAACGCAGCTTCGGTTGCTTCGCTGCTGATCACCACCGAAGCCATGATCGCCGAGCTTCCGAAGAAGGAAGCTGCAATGCCGGCAATGCCGGGCGGCGGCATGGGCGGCATGGACTTCTAATCAGTCCTGTCTCTGGAATACGAAAGGGCGGTCTCCGGATCGCCCTTTTTCTTTGCCGCCCATGCTCTTTTGGCGGTCTGGCGTCGCAAGCGCGCCAGACGGGCGGCATGGACTTCCAATCAATCCTGTCACCGGAATTCAGAAAGGGCGGTCTTCGGATCGCCCTTTTTCTTTTGCCGCCCATGCCTCTTGAGTGGTCCGACGTCGCAAGCACGCCAGACGGGCGGCATGGACTTCTAATCAGTCCTGTCACCGGAATTCAGAAAGGGCGGTCTTCGGAGCAGCAAAATACTCCACCCGTGCGATAGGCCCCAAAATATTGTATCCTTTTGGGACACAAATAGCCTTAGCCGGCTTGTTTTTGGAAGTGCATGCAATAATAGGACACCGCTAAGGGCGAATCACAATCGCAGATGAGGCCGAGTTTCGACCTCACCGGCCTATAAATTCGACACATAGTTGTCTTTTTTCATATATTTCGCGATTGCGATGAAGGAATACATAATATTTTTGATTTTCTCTCTGACTGGTTGTTGTGGGTAAGAGAAAATAAACTATAAGTCAGCCCCCGTAAGGGTGCCGCGACGGGACGCAAGCATTGAAGGGGTTCGATGCCTGGCTAAAAGTTTCGACTGCGGGTGGCGGTGGAAGTTCAACTTGGCAGTGACGCTTGAAATTGCGTCGCTGGTACGATGTTCATGCGGGGGCGCGATTTGTTCGAAATCTCAAGACGCAACGATGCTCTGCCTGCGGCCGTGACGACCACGCCCGATCCCAGAACCCTGTCCAATTTCTTCATTTCGGAAGAGTGGAGCAGCGATCTTTCAAGCGGTGTCATCAGGCTTGGCGAACAGGCCTCCTTCATGCACGGCCTGCCCCCCGGCGAGTGCGGTCTGCTCAGCCTTGTCCGCTGCTACGATCGCAGCGACCATGCCCGCGTGCTGGAACTTTTCGAGCAGGCCTCCACTGCGCCTTCACGATTCTGCTTTTCCACCAACCTCTTCATCCTTCCGACAATGCGCCAGCCCGTTATCTGCATGGGTGAATCCGCCGGTTTTGAGGACGATCGGCAGGGGCGGATTTCCGGGCTTTTCCTGTTTCCGCGTTTCGAAGATATTCGCTTCGCCGCCTGAACAACTTGCCGAAGGCTCGCCATCGTTCACAAAATGACGACAAATCGTCTCCTCTTGTTCATCTTTATGGACGGGTGATTTTCCGCCATTGATATCTCCCGACATCGCCCTGCAGCTTAACCGGCGACACGCCGATCAATTACCGGAGATTTCCATGTCCAGCAGCCAGAACGTTCTCGTTCTCATCGCCCGCATTCTGCTTTCCTTCATCTTCATCTCTTCAGGCTTCAGCAAGCTCGTCGATCCAGCCGGTACGGCCGGCATGATCACGGGCGCCGGCCTGCCCGCCGCAACCGCGCTTGCCTATATTGCAGGTCTGTTCGAACTCGTTGCCGGCCTTGCCATTCTCACTGGTTTCCAGACCAGGATCGCCGCCTGGGCGCTTGCCGTCTTCTGCGTCTTCACCGGTCTGGTGTTCCACAGCGGCACCGTTGCCGTTCCCGGCTGGCCTGAACCGGCTCTTGGCTGGATCAACACGCTGAACGGCATCATGATGGTGAAGAACATCACCCTTGCCGGCGCTTACATCCTGCTTGCCGCCTTCGGCCCCGGCGCCTACTCCGTCGACGCTAAGCGCGGCGTGGCTGTGGCCCACGCATAAGCCAAACAACAGATCGACCAATAAAAAAGCCGCCGGATCGCTCCGGCGGCTTTTTGTTTTACGTCGTCAGACCGCAGCCCTGATACGCGAGGCGATCTCCTGAACCGCCGCATCGCCTTCGTGTTCCGGCTTGCGGGCACGCACAAAGCAGGCTTCCGAACGGACGATGATGCCGTCAGAGAGAATTTTCAGGTGGTTGGCCTTCAGCGTCGAGCCGGTCGAGGTGATATCGACGATGATATCCGCCTGCCCCGCCGCCGGTGCACCTTCGGTCGCGCCAAGGCTTTCGACGATGCGATAAAGCTGAATGCCGTGCTGGCGCGAAAAAAACTGCTGCGTCAGCCGCCAATATTTGGTGGCGATGGCAAGCCTGCGGCCATGGCGGGCGCGGAACTCCGAAGCGACATCGCCGAGATCGGCCATGCTGTCCACATCCAGCCAGATTTCCGGCACTGCGACCACGACATCCGCATGGCCGAAACCGAGGCGGGCGCAGAACTCCACCTGCGCATCGGCATTGGTTAGTCCCTCGCGCACAAGGTCCTCTCCCGTCACGCCGAAATCCACGGTGCCGGCGCCGATCTCGCGGGCGATCTCGGAGGCGGAGAGATAGGCGATCTCGATATCGTCGCGCCCTTCGATGCGGCCGCGATAGGAGCGGTCATTGCCGACGGCCGCGACCTTCAGCCCGGCGCGTTCCAGAACGGCGGAGGCGTCTTCCTTCATCCGGCCCTTGGAGGGCAATGCGATGGTGATCATGGCTTGTCGCTCCCGCGCACCGTTTCGATGCGATCCAGCCAGAGCGAGAAGCCCACGGCCGGGATTTTTTCCTGTGCGCCGAGCAGGGTCAGCAGCCGGTCGAAACGGCCGCCACCGGCCAGCACGCTGTCGTCGCCCGCTTCCACCACCTCGAAAACGAGACCGGTATAATAATCGAGCGGACGACCGAAGGCCGCGCCATAGGTGACGGTTTCGAGATCGACGCCGGCATTGGCAAGAGCTGCGACGCGTTTATCGAAAGCGGACAGCGCGCCATCCAGTTTCAGCTTCGCCTTTGCGGCAAAATCGGCCAGAACCTGCGAGGCCTTCGGCAGCGGTGCCTTCAGGGCCAGGAACTGCTTGAGCAGCGCAAAGCTTTCATCCGGCAGG
This sequence comes from Agrobacterium sp. D14, assembly GCF_001526505.1. NCBI lineage: Bacteria > Pseudomonadati > Pseudomonadota > Alphaproteobacteria > Hyphomicrobiales > Rhizobiaceae > Agrobacterium > Agrobacterium sp. D14. The sequence continues at coordinate 238,857 of NZ_ASXX01000063.1, read as the reverse complement.
CGTGTGGCGGCAAGCGCCAGTTTTTCCCGCAGGCGGCGGGCGATTTCCTGCGGCGCACGGCTGGCATTGGTGGAATAGCCGGTCTCCTGCATCACCGTATCGAGATAATCGACCAGCACCGCCTCGTCGCCCGTCGCCAGCAGGCCAGCGACGCGGGCATCGAGGCCGGTCATCGGCTTGGGATGCACAAGGCTTTCCAGCAACGCGTCGAGCTGCGCCATATCGCCGAAGGCCTGCACCAGCCGCTTCTGCCAGCCGAGCGGCAGGCCAAGGGCGGCAACCACCGCCTCGAACACCTGCTGGTCACCCAGCGTGACCGCAAGCGCCCGGCCCGGCAGCAGGCGCTGCAGAATGCCGGTGGCGTCAATGACGGCACGGGCATCGGCGGCGGCGATATCGGTATCGCCGAGATCCTCGATGCCGGCCTGATAAAACTCGTTGGCACCTTCGCGGCGCTGGCGGAAGACTTCGCCGAGATAGGAATAACGCTTCGGCGTTCCGGTCGCCGTTTCGATATGGCGCAGGCAGACCGGGATGGTGAATTCGGGGCGCAGACACAGGCTCTCACCCGTTTCGCTCTCCGTCATGAAGATACGGCGGCGCAAATCCTCGCCGGCCATATCCAGAAAGGGTTCGGCGGGCTGGATGACAGGCGTGTTCACGCGGCTCGTGCGGCGCGCGGCGAATTCTTCCAGTAGCTCTCCGGAAAATTCCGGCATGTCGATCAGGGGCATGGAACGGTACTTTTCGTCACGGTTCGAGCGGCTGCATCATTTCGATGCGGTTTCCGAAGGGATCATGGACATAAAACCGGTGATACCCTTCAAGCGGCTCATCCTCAACCACATGGCAGCCTGCTGTTTCAAGTGTTTTTCGCAAGGTTGCCATATCATCGACCAGAAAGGCCGGATGGGCTTTCTTCGCCGGGCGGAAATCCTGCTCGACGCCGAGATGCAGTTTTATCGAACCCCGGCTGAACCAGCACCCGCCGCGCGCGGCGAGATTGGTGGGCTTGGCCTGCTCCGCAAAGCCGAGCAGGCCGCCATAAAAAGCGCGCGCCTCATCTTCACGGCCCGCCGGCATCGCCAGTTGAACATGGTCGAGCGCGAGGATCGCCATGGCCTTAACGCCCTTCGGTGGCGCGGCGAACGTCCTCTGCCTGATGCTCCAGAATCTCGCGAACCTTCGCCACCAGCTCAGCTTCCGGCACGCTGACCTGCGCCACGCGCGCCTCGCGCCAGCTGGCATTGTCCTCGATCTCGCCGGACAGACGCTTGCCTTCGATCAGATCCTTGATCTGCACCACACCTTCGGCACGCTCGTCACCGCCCTGGATGATGGCGATGGGGGAGCCGAGACGGTCGGCATATTTCAGCTGGTTGCCAAATTTCTTCCAGTTGCCCTGATACATTTCAGCGCGGATGCCCTCGGCGCGCAGTGCCTGCGTGAAGCGCTGGTAGCGGCCCATGCTTTCCACATCGCCATCCATGACCGTGATCAGAACGGGGGCAAGCGGCTTGACCTGACCGAGCTTGCCGAGGTTCTTCAGCGCCGTCATCAGGCGCGAAACGCCGATGGAGAAGCCTGTGGCCGGAACCGGCTGGCCCATGAAGCGCGAAACGAGGCCGTCATAACGCCCGCCGCCGCCGACGGAACCGAACACGACCTTTTCGCCCTTTTCGTTGGTGACGTCGAAGCTCAGCTCGGCTTCATAGACCGGGCCGGTATAATATTCGAGGCCGCGAACGACCGAGGGGTCGATCTTGATGCGCGTTGCATCGTAACCGGCACTGGTGACCAGAGCGCCGATGATGTTCAGTTCCTCAACGCCTTCCTCGCCTTTCGAGGTGCCCGCGACCAGTTTAGCCAGATCATCGGCGCTTGCCGCATAATCCTTGATGCTGACGAAAAACAGCACCTTTTCGATCTGCTCCTCGCCAAGACCGGCGCCCTTGGTGAAGTCGCCGGATTCATCCTTGCGGCCGGGGCCGAGCAGCAGCTTCACACCTTCGGGACCGAACTTGTCGAGCTTGTCGATGGCGCGCAGAACGTTGAGGCGACGACCGGCATTGTCCTCGCCGCCGAGGCCGATGGCTTCCATGACGCCATCGAGCACCTTGCGGTTGTTGACGCGAATGACATAGTCGCCGCGCTGAATTCCGAGTGCTTCCAGCGTATCGGCCATCATCATGCACATTTCGGCATCGGCCTGCACGCCGGCGGCCCCCACCGTATCGGCATCGAACTGCATGAACTGCCGGAAGCGGCCGGGGCCGGGCTTTTCATTGCGGAACACGTAACCGGCGCGATAGGTGCGGTAGGGCAGCTGGATTTCGTTGAAATTTTCCGCAACATGACGGGCGAGCGGCGCGGTCAGATCGTAGCGCAGGCTCATCCATTGGTCGTCATCGTCCTGCAGCGAAAACACGCCTTCGTTCGGGCGGTCGCTATCGGGCAGGAATTTGCCGAGCGCATCGGTATATTCGAACAGCGGGGTTTCCACCGGATCGAAGCCGTAAAGCTCATAGACCCTGCGGATCTTTTCGATCATCTCATTGGTGGCATGAATATCGGCAACCGAGCGATCCACGAAGCCGCGCGGCAGGCGGGCTTTCAGTTTCTGAGGCTTTTTTGCTTTTTCGCTCATGGGGCCGATCCGATATTTTCCTGAAATCAAGCCGGTGTATTAGAGGATGAAGCCCGGTGCGGCAAGCCGCAAAGGCTCCGGTTTTACTGGCTCACGCAGCCAAGCGGGCTATATGGGATACATGTATCCCAATTCGGATCGGGAAGGACGCGACCCATGAGCAAACAGACGGCCATCCGCTTGCCTGATGAGACCTATGAGCGGCTGAAGGCGCTGTCCGAGCGCACCGGCCGCACATCCGCCTATTACATCCGCGAGGCGATCGAGAAACATATCGAGGATATGGAAGATCTCCATCTCGCCGAGGAAGCGACGCGGCGCATTCAGCGTGGAGAATCGAAGGTTGTAAGCGCCGAGGAGTTCTGGCGTGATCTGGACAATTGAATATCACACGCTTGTCCAGAAAGAGATGCGCAAGATAAATCCGGAAACGCGCCGGCGAATCCGGAGTTTTCTGCACGAACGATTGGCGGCACTGGATGATCCACGCCAGACCGGCGCCGCCCTGCAAGACTCCGAGCTTGGAAATTTCTGGCGATACCGGGTGGGCGATTACCGCATCATCTGCGATATACAGGATCACAAGCTCGTCGTGCTGGTGGTCGAAATCGGCCATCGCCGTTAAATCTACCGTTAGGCATTCATGATCCTCGAAGCCCTGCAATATGCCGCCACACGCGCGGTCACGCCGAAAGAATTCCGGCCGCATATCCGCTATTCCGTCAACCTCTGGGCGCGCGCCAACCGCTGCGCCAAAGCCTGGGCGGAGCATGAAAACAACAGCCGGCAATTCGTGCTGCACTCGGCCAGAAAGCTGAAGCTGCGGCGAACGGCGGTCGTGCTGGGCTCGGGCCTGTTGCGCGATGTGCCCTATGATGCGCTGGTGGCGATGTTCGATACGGTCGTGCTGGTCGATCTGGTGCATCTTGCCAGCGTGCAGGCGAAGCTGCGCCTCAATGCCAAAAAGAATGTCCGCATCGCCAACCGCGATCTTTCCGGTTTTGACGGTGTTCTCGCCGGCCGGCCGGCCGAACCGCTCGATTTCCTGCGGCGGGTGCCCTATCTCGATCTCGTGGTATCGGCCAATCTCCTGTCACAGATCGGCACCGGCGCACGCCACCGGCTGGAGCGGGAAAAGATCGCAAATGCCCCGGGCGATCTTCTGCCGAAGCTCATTCACACCCATCTGGAAGCGCTGGCTGGCCTGCCCTGCAAGGCCTGCCTGATAACGGACACCTCCTTCGACATCATCGGCAAGGACGGTAAGCTCCACCAGCACGAAGACCTGCTGCATGGCATCGAGCTTCCTGCCCCTGCCGCCGCATGGGAATGGCCGCTTGCCCCGTTTGGCGAGGAGAGCAGGGATTACCGCATCGTGCATCACGTCATTGCGCGTGAACTAACCTGATCGTCATGCTTATTCCATAATTCCAGCGGTAAATTCACGCCATGTCCCAGGTCGTCCGTACATTGATGTTTCTTGCCTGCCTGCTATACGGCGCAATGCCAGCGCAGATGGCGATGAGCATGCCGATGGCCACGGGCATGGCAGCGTCCTCGCAGGTACCGATCAAACATGACGATGCCCATTCGCATCGAGCCGCTGATCTGGACCAAGGGTCTCAGGCGCATGCGGAGAATGGGGCTCATGGAGGGGGCACGGGCGGTTGCTGCCCGCATGGTGGCGATGCCGCACATCCCGGTTCCTGCGCCGCCTGCCTGATCGTGGTTCCGCGAACGATCTTCGCCGATAGCGGCCGGGTGACATTCGCCTATCCGAAGCCGCAGCGCGGCATCGTCTTTGACGGCAAGGCTTCCGCGCCGCCGCTGCCGCCTCCCCGCGCCTGACCCCAGATTTTTTCAGACCCATCTTCGAAAAATCCGTCAGACACAGGAAGGATAATCCATGTCTATCAAGACCATCACGCTCGCCGCCGCTTTCGCAACCGTCTTCGCCATGCCGCTTTTCGCACAGGAAGCGGGCGGCCATGCCGGACATGACATGTCAAAAGGCACCATGAGCGACAGCGCTTCCACCAAGGCGTTCATGGAAGCCAGCAAGAAAATGCATGGCGATATGGCCATCGATTATAGCGGCGATGCCGATGTCGATTTCGTGCGCGGCATGATCCCGCACCATCAGGGCGCAATCGATATGGCCAAGGTCCAGCTCGAATACGGCAAGGACCCGGAAATCCGCAAGCTGGCCGAAGAGGTCATCAAGGCGCAGGAAGGCGAGATCGCCATGATGAAGGCCTGGCTGAAGTCCAAGGGCAAGTAATTGATGCTGACGAATGGGGAACGCTAGTTGCGGCGCTCCCCTTTTCTTCTCCCCGCCGGGGAGAAGGTGGCCCGAAGGGTCGGATGAGGGGGCAGGCTCTCGGTCTATCTCTGCCGTCGCCCCCTCATCCCGCTGGCGCGGACTTCTCCCCCGCGGGGAGAAGAAACAAGCGTCGGCCTTCCCATGCCAACGGTGCCACTCGCCACTCTGCTACAACCCCGCGAGACCGGCCTTGTAGTCCTCCGAGGCCGCACGGCTGAGGCGCTCCAATTCCATGGCCGCCCGGCTGGTATGGCGTTCCTTGTGACGCAGCAAAGCGAAGTTTCGGGCAGGCAGATCGATGCCGGCTCGGACAAGCAATCCCTGCCGCAAAAACAGCGAGGCGACGGAAGCAGAAACTGCCGTGGCCGCACCGCCGGAGCGTGCCGCCATCACCACCGCCTCGTTGGACGGCAGTTCGAGCATGACGGAAAGCTCGCCGGGGTCCACCCCCATCTGCCGCACCGCCGCCTCGAAGGCGGAGCGGGTGCCGGAGCCCTGTTCGCGCAGAACCCATGAGGTGCCGTACAGCATATCGAGCGCGGTGAGATAACGGCCATCCGCGAAGGGATGCGCCGAACCGGTGACCACCAGCAGCTTGTCGGACACGACGGGCTGCACCACCAAAGCCGGCTCATCGATCCTGCCTTCGATGAAACCGACCTCGGCCAGACCGTCAAGCACGGCCTGTGTCACCGTTTTCGTATTACCGATATCGAGTTTCAGCGTGACGCCCGGATAAAGCTTCTTGAACTGCATCAGGATCGGCGGCAGCCAGTAGCTTGCAATGGTCTGGCTGGCGCAAACGGTGATTTCACCGCGCGTCAGCCCGCCCATTTCGGAGAGAATCAATTCCGCATTGCGCACACGCGCCAATGTCGCCTTCGCTTCACCCAGAAACACCCGGCCGCTTTCGGTCAGTTCGATGTTGCGGCCGACCCGGTGAAAAAGCTCGACATTGTAAAAGGCCTCGAGATTCTTGATGGCGGAGCTGACGGCGGAGGCGGTCAGACCGATGGCTTCGGCGGCCCTTGTGAGGTGCTCCCGTTCGGCAACGGCGATGAAGATGCGGAGCTGTTCGAAGGTCATGGCTTTTCATTCGATTTTATCGAATAATATATGCCATATTATTTGATAGAATAAAACAGGTGGCTACGGCATTGTCTGGCCATGGCACACCATCGCACCCTCGCTCATCCCTTTCAGTTTTCGCTTCGCTGGCTCACCCCGCTCCTGCCGGGCATTCTCATCTGCGCGGCGGTCAGCTGCGCCGCCATTCTGGCGGAGCGCTTTCAGGTGCGGCTTGCGGGCCATGCATGGCTCGGCGATCTCGTGCTCGCCATTCTGATCGGCACGCTGCTGCGTTCGCTGGTGTCTCTGCCTGCGGTCGCTTCGGCCGGCATCAAATTCAGCGCCAAGACGCTGCTCGAAATCGCGGTGGCGCTTCTCGGCGCGTCCTTGAGCCTTTCCATCCTCAAAGGTGCCGGCGGTTTGCTGATCGGCGGCATTGCGTTGATCGTCGCGCTGTCGCTGATCGTCAGCTATGCCGCCGGGCGGATGCTCGGTCTGCCGCCCAAGCTTGCGACGCTGATTGCCTGCGGCAATTCCATCTGCGGCAATTCCGCGATTGCCGCCGCCGCGCCCGCTATCGGCGCGAAGCCGGAAGATGTTGCCGCCTCGATTGCCTTCACGGCCGTTCTCGGCGTTGCCGCCGTGCTGCTGATGCCGTTTCTGCCGCAGCTTCTGGGTCTCGACGCCACCCAATATGGCATTTTCGCCGGCCTGACGGTCTATGCCGTGCCGCAGGTTCTGGCCGCAACCGCTCCGCTCGGCGCAATCGCCGTGCAGACCGGCACCATCGTCAAGCTCATCCGCGTGCTGATGCTGGGACCTGTGATCGCCGCCCTCTCCGTCATCCATGGCCAGTCCGGCACGGAACGCCTGAGATTACAGCAGATGGTTCCGTGGTTCATCATCGCCTTCGTGCTGATGATCATGGCCCGGTCCTTCGGCCTCATTCCCGAGGCTCTGATCGGCCCTGTCGCCTCGCTCTCCAACATCCTCACCATCATGTCGATGGCGGCGCTGGGCCTTTCGGTCGATATTCGCAGCCTTCGCCATGCCGGCGGCAAGGTCATCGTCGCCGCCAGCCTGTCGCTGGTGCTGCTGGGCGTTCTGAGTTTTGGCCTGATCCTGCTGACACAGACGACCTAAGCAAAAGGCGGGCTGTTATTTCCCGGTGCTGACCGTCAGCGTGTAATGCGCGCCAAGACCGCGGCGTGGCGATCCCAGGATGAGCGTCGGGCGGATCAGCCATTCCGTATCCGCCTTCGGCGTCAGGGTTGCGACCTTGCCTTCGGAATCGCTGAAGAAGATCGCGTCCTCATCCGGCGTCGAAAAATCGAAGACCGCCATCAGCACGAATTCGCTGGAGGCGGCAAGCTCGATCTTCACCGTCTGCCCGGCCTTCACCTTCAGGCGATAGACATCGCCGCGCCCGCGCCGCGTCCAGCCGTCAAGCTTCAGCGGCCCGGCCGGCGGCAGCGCCACCTGCTTCAGCCTTTCACCGTCATCGAGCCAGATACCGTCGACATTGCGGCCTTCCGCGAAGGAGGCATGCGGCGCGGCGGCCACGGCCATGGTGAGAGCCAGAAGAAGGGAGGTTACCTTCATGGACGTACAAACTCCCGCCGCATGGCCTCTATCGGCTGGCGGCAATGACAGCCTTCGATATGATCGTTGACCATACCCATGGCCTGCATGAATGCATAGACGGTCGTCGGGCCGACGAAACTCCAGCCCCGCTTCTTCAGGTCCTTCGAAAGACGGATGGAGGCGGCGCTGGTGGGGTTGGCCCTTAACGTCGCATAGTCCAGCCTTTGCGGCCTTTCTGCGGCGACCGGTTCGAAACCCCAGAAATAACGGGCAAGCGAACCGAATTCATCGCGCAACTCCATGGCGCGGCGGGCATTGTTGATGGTCGAGACGATCTTGCCGCGATGGCGGATGATGCCCTTGTCGGCTAGGCAACGCTCGATATCGGCCTCACCGAATTCCGCCACTTTTTCGAATTCGAAATTGGCGAAGGCAAGACGGAATGCCTCGCGCTTGCGCAGAACCGTCAGCCAGGAAAGGCCGGACTGGAAACCTTCCAGACAGATCTTCTCGAAAAGGCGGCGATCGTCGGTGACGGGATAACCCCATTCCTCGTCGTGGTAACGGCTGTAATCCGCAAGTCCCTGCTGCCAGAAACACCGCACAAGGCCATCCGCGCCCGTTTCAAGTCCCGCTTCATTCATTCCGCAACCACCTTTTCCGCTCCCGCCCGTGACCGGTTCAGACCGCGCACTTACCACTCATTCACCACGTTTCAAAACCGGGTGCTAACCTTAAATCCAGCTTTCCCTAATCAAGCGCTTTTTAATGAACAGCCATTTACGATTCGCTGGCGTCGAGGTGCGAACGTGTCCGGCAAAGCGGGCGAACAGTCCCGCAAATCCATAGTTGCGACATCCCGCAGAGAGAGTCCACCCGATGACGATGAAGTCCGTTTTTCTGGCGCTGAGCCTCGTTTCCACCTTTGCCGCCCCGGCCGCCATGGCCAACGAGCGTTATCGCGAGCGCCCGCCCGTCGTCGTTAGCCCGGATCTTTCGGCCCCCTGGGTCACCCAGCTCGGCGGTCGCGGCAATGTGCGGCCCGTGGTTTATCCGCGCGCGCCTGCCGCACGCCAGCCGTTCTTCCAGCAGCGCCAGGCCGCCATGCCGCAGCGCCCCAGCTCCGGCGTCACATCGCAGCGCCCGGCACGGGTGCAGAATGCCACCGTCCGCCCCAATGCGCCGGTGCGTACCCAGATCGCGCCGCAATTCCTGCCGCAGATCGTCACCTACCCGACCAATGAAAAACCCGGCACCATCGTCATCGATACGCCGAACCGTTTCCTCTATCTCGTGCTCGCCGATGGCAAGGCCCGGCGGTACGGCGTCGGCGTCGGCAAGCCCGGTTTCGAATGGGCCGGCACCCACAAGGTGACCCGCAAGGCGGAATGGCCGAGCTGGACCCCGCCGAAGGAAATGATCAGCCGCGAGGCGAGGAAGGGACACTATCTGCCGGCCTTCATGGAAGGCGGCCCGGCGAACCCGATGGGCGCGCGCGCCATGTATCTCGGCTCGACGCTTTATCGCATCCACGGCACCAACCAGCCGTGGACGATCGGCAGCAACAATTCCTCCGGCTGCATCCGCATGCGCAACGAGGATGTCACCGATCTTTACGAGCGCGTCAACGTCGGAACGAAGGTCATTGTGATATGACGGCAACGGTTCAGCCTTTCCGTCCGCCTCAGGGCCGGTGTGGCGGCGTATCCGCTTGAATTGCCGCCTTGCGGCGGTACAATCCGGCTCACTTCATCGGAATGAGACTTGGCGGGGGACGCCAGGAGCCGGACCTCTCTCAGAGGGATGATGGAACGGCCTTAAAACGGGTGGTCAACTGACCGCCCGTTTTTCGTTTCTGTCATTCAAATGTTATCAAAAAACGGTTTGGTGAATTACTGATATCAATCTGGATTCACTTCATGCGCGCCATAGTTTATTTGTTTGCGCCCTGCTGTTCAGCGGCGTTTCCTTCTCTGCCGCAATCGCGGGCGAATTTGAAATTTCCGGTTATGGCGGCTGGCAAAGCGCGCCGCACAGCGATGTGACGGTTTCCGACGGGCCGGATTTCCGGGCCGGATGGGAAGGCAAGTCGTTTTCCAATCCGCCCTATTGGGGCGTGCGCGGTACCTACTGGTTCGACGAGGGCCAGCTGCGGAATTTCGGCATCTCGCTCGATTTCACCCATGACAAGGTCTATGCCGACGACCAGACGCTCGCCCGCTCCGGCTGGTCGCATTTCGAATTCACCGACGGCCTGAACCTGCTGACGCTCAACGCGCTCTATCGTTTTCCGCTGGAATCGCTGCCGATCACCCCTTACGTGGGCGCCGGCGTCGGCATCAACGTGCCGCATGTGGAAGTGTACCGTCCCTCGGGCAAGACCTTCGAATACCAGTTCGGCGGCGCAACCCTGCAGGCGCAGGCCGGCCTCAGCTACCGCATCACCGACAACTGGTCGACCTTCGTGGAATATAAGGGCACCTATTCCTTCGTCGATGTCGATATCGACAATGGCGGCTCGTTGAAGACCGATATCATCACCAATGCGGTGAATTTCGGCGTGGCGTATAAGTTCTAGCTCTCTCCCCTCATTCCTGTGCTTGTCACAGGAATCCAGCCGACGCGCGTCTGCGCGGCGGGGAGAGTCCCTTCAGCCCAAGGACTTGGGCTGGCTGGATCCCTGTGACAAGCACAGGGATGAGGAGGGGACAAAGAAAGCCCTCACGACCCAATCTTTGCGCCACACGTTATGGCGCGCTGGATCACTGCCCTATGAGCGTACCACGCTCTAAACCGAAAGCCTCGCCGGTTTCGGCCCGCCATAGGCCCAGTCCAGCAGCTCCACCGTGTGCAGGATCGGCATATCCGTGCCGGTTCCGATCTGCGTGATACAGCCGATATTGCCGGTGGCGATGACATCCGCCCGGGTGGCCTCGATATTCTTCACCTTGCGCGCCTTGAGCCTGGCGGAAATCTCCGGCTGCAGGATGTTGTAGGTACCGGCCGAACCGCAACAGAGATGCCCTTCCGCCGGATCGCGCACAGTAAAACCCGCCGCCTTCAGCAGCTGTTTCGGCGCAAGCGTGATCTTCTGGCCGTGCTGCATGGAGCAGGCAGAATGATAGGCGACCGTCAGACCCTGGCTTTGCCCTTGCGGCAGATCGAGGGTGGCGAGATATTCAGTGATGTCCTTTGCGAGCGCCGAGACCCGCGCGGCTTTTTCGGCATAGGCCGGATCGAGCCGCAGCATGTGACCGTAATCCTTGATGGTGGTGCCGCAGCCGGAAGCGGTGATGATGATGGCGTCGAGACCGCCACTTTCCATCTCGCGCGTCCAGACATCGACATTGCGCCTTGCCGAGACGAGTGCCTCTTCCTCCCGGCCCATATGATGCACCAGAGAACCGCAACAGCCCTCCCCCTTCGGCACCACGACTTCAATGCCGAGCCGCGCCAGCAGGCGCAACGTCGCCTCGTTGATGCCGGGATCGAGCACCGGCTGGGCGCAGCCGGTGAGGATGGCGACGCGCCCACGCTTTTCGCCCTCGGCCGGCCGCTCTCCCGGACGGGTTGACGCGGAGGCCGCAGGCACGGCGGCGGGAGCGAGAGCGAGCATGGATTGCAGCGGCTTCAGCGCCGGAACTTTGGCAAGCAGACCGGAGAAAGGCCGCGCCAACCGGGCCAGATGCAGGGCCAGCCGGAAACGGGTGGGATGGGGCAGGACGGCAACCAGAAGATTGCGGATCAGCCTATCCATAAGGGGGCGCTTGTATGTCTGTTCGATATGGGCGCGGGCATGATCGACCAGATGCATGTAGTCCACGCCGGAGGGACAGGTGGTGGTGCAGGCAAGGCAGGAAAGACAGCGGTCGATATGGGTGACGACCTCGCGGTCTGCCGGGCGGCTGTTTTCCAGCATGTCCTTGATGAGGTAGATGCGGCCGCGCGGGCTGTCCAGCTCGTTGCCAAGCGTGACATAGGTGGGACAGGTGGCGGTGCAGAAGCCGCAATGCACACATTTGCGCAGGATTTTTTCGGATTCCGCCACATGCGGATCGGCCAGCTGTTCGGGCGTGAAGGATGTTTGCATGGTTCAGACGGCCCCTTCCATCGTTACGGCCATCTTGCCGGGATTGAAGATGCCCGCCGGATCGAGCTTCTCCCTGATACGCACAGAAAGCAGCGCTTCCGCCGCCGGGCGCGGTTCGAAGGCAGCGACCGTGGCGCGCACCGCATCGCTTGCCCTCACCAAAGTTGCATGGCCGCCGCCGAGCGCCCGGATCGCGCCGCGCAGCAAATCCGCCTCGGGGTCAGCCTCCATCTGCATCCAGACGAGACCGCCCTGCCAGTCGTAAAAGGCGTCGATGCCCGCTTCCATGCGCAGCGCCGCGACAAGCTGATGACCAACCGAAGGCGCGACCGATACTTTCCACAAGGGTTTCGCCGCCTGTCCGGCATAGGGAGCGACATCGCGCACCTGCCGCCACAAAAGCCTGCTCTCCTCGCCCTCCAGCAGCGCCCACGGCCCGACCCGGTCCATGACGGAAAGGAGTTTGGCCGTGCGCGCCTCCACCGAGGCGGAAAGCCCTTCCAGCCGCAGGATGGTCGCCGGGCCGTCCGGCAATCCGCCATCGATGAAACGGGAACGAACGCTTTCCGGCAGATGCGCCGCGCCGGAAACCTCGACGCTCATCGCCATCGCCGCCGCCATGATGCGCGTCGCCGCTTCATCGTCGAGCCCGGAAACGACCACGGTTTTTTCCGCAGGCGGTTTCGGCAGCACGCGGAAGGTGACTTCGGTGAGGAAACCGAGCGTGCCGAAAGACCCGGCCAGGAACTTCGACAGATCGAGCCCGGTGACATTCTTCATCACCCGGCCGCCGGCCTTGATGACCTCACCGCTGCCATTGACGAAACGGATACCCAGCAGGCTGTCGCGGGCGGCGCCCGCCACATAACGGCGGGGGCCGGAAACATTGGCGGCGAAGACGCCGCCAATGGTCGGCTCACCTTCGGTCCCCATGATCGGGCGGTGATCCATCGGCTCGAAGGCCATCATCTGGCGGTTTTCAGCGAGAGCCGCTTCGACGGTGGCGAGCGGGGTGCCGGCCTTGACGGTCATCACCATTTCGGCGGGCAGGTAGGAGACGATGCCGTTCATCGCGCGGGAAGAGAGTGCTTCATCTGCTGCGACAGCATTGCCGAAACCGGAGCGGGTGTTGCCGCCGATGATTTTCAGCGGGCTTTTACGCGCGGCGTGGTCGCGGATGATGTCGGCGACCTGGGTTTCTGCGTAGGGGGTCAGCATGGGGCGGCGGGCTCCGGGCATCCGACAGCGACGTTTGCGCGAGGGATACCCCCCTCTGCCCTGCCGGGCATCTCCCCCTCAAGGGGGGAGATCGGCAAGAGGCTGGCGCATCGTTTCAATCGCACCGTTCGAGAATTTAGCGGGAGGTCGCGGCGAGTCGATCTCCCCCCTTGAGGGGGAGATGCCCGGCAGGGCAGAGGGGGGTAAGCCACACCCACAGAGATCACAAAATTCACACCCATCATCCCCTCCCCTCCAGCGGAAACACCTTGGAAGGGTTCATCAGCCAACCCTCATCGAAAGCCGCACGCACCGCCATCTGCTGGGCAAGATCGGCCTCACCATATTGGTGGCGCATCAAATCCCGTTTTTCGATGCCCACACCATGTTCGCCGGTCAAACAGCCGCCGGCATCGACGCAGAGCTTCAATATTTCATTGCCTGCCTCTTCCGCGCGGGCCGCATCGTCGGGATCGTTGGCGTTGAACAGGATGAGCGGGTGCATGTTGCCATCGCCGGCATGAAAGACATTGGCGACGCGCAGGCCGAGGCGGTCGGTGATTTCGCTCGTCTTTTTCAGCACATAGGAAAGCTGTGAGAGCGGTACGGCGCCATCCATGCAGATGTAATCCGCGATGCGGCCGGTTGCGCCGAAAGCGGATTTGCGGCCTTTCCAGATCGCCGCCGCCTCCATGGCCGACTGGCATTCCTTCACCGTCTTCACGCCATGTTTTCGGGCAATCGCCACGATGTCGGCCAGCATGGCGTCCATTTCCGCCTCGGAGCCTTCGACCTCGACGATCAGCAGCGCGCCGACATCCAGCGGATAGCCCGCTTTGGCGAAAGCCTCGCAAATTTCGATGGCCGGCTTGTCCATGAATTCGATGGCGACCGGGATGATGCCCGCGCCGATAATATCGGCCACGCAGGAGCCGGCTTCCTCGGAGGTCTCGAAGCCGAACAGCACCGGTCGCGCGCCTTCCGGCCTGGCGATCAGCCGCACCGTCGCTTCCGTCACGATACCGAGCTGGCCTTCCGAGCCGCAGACGAGGGCGAGCAGATCGTAGCCTGCGGCATCGAGGTGCTTGCCGCCCAGTTCCAGCACTGTGCCATCCACCAGCACCATTTTCACGCCGAGCAGATTATTGGTGGTGACGCCGTATTTCAGGCAATGCGCGCCGCCGGAATTCATGCCGATATTGCCGCCGATGGTGCAGGCAAGCTGCGAGCTGGGGTCCGGTGCGTAAAAGAAACCTTCCGCGCCGGCCGCATCGGAAATGGAAAGATTGGTGACGCCCGCCTGCACCCGCGCCGTACGGTTATAAAAATCCAATTCGAGGATCGAAGCCATCTTGGAAAGGCCGATCACCACCGCATCCTCCTGCGGAATCGCGCCGCCAGAGAGCGAGGTGCCGGCCCCGCGCGGCACGACCGGAATACCGTAACGGTGGCAATATTTCATCACCGCCGCCACTTCTTCCGTCGTTTTCGGCAACGCCACGGCCAGCGGCAGGCGGCGATAGGAAACGAAGGCATCGGTTTCGAAAGGCACAAGTTCGCGCGGTTCGTGCACAAGACAGTCCGCCGGCAAAATATCCTTGAGGTCCGCTATGATGCGGTCGCGGCCTGCGACGACTTTCGCGCGCGGCTCCAGAAACTTGATCGGCTGCGTCACCGCCCCTCCTCCATGCCATCTCACCAACTGGTATTCTTTCTTTACCACTTTGAAACGGCGCAATCAAATGTTATGGATTTTTTCCATTCCGGAAACAATCGAGGGCAACTATGACGAATCTGGGCGATCTGGAAGTCTTCGCAAGCGTTGCCGCCTCCGGCAGCATGTCGCTGGCCGCAAGGGAGCTTGGTTATTCGCCCGCCGTCATTTCCAAGCGCATCAAGCGGCTGGAAGAAAAACTCGGCGCGCGGCTTTTCCAGCGCACCACACGGCAAATCTCGCTGACCGAGGCGGGACAGGGCTTTTACGAGCGGGTGCTTGCCGTGCTGGAAGGGCTGGAGGAGGCCGAGGATTTCGTCTCCGGCCGCGCCAATACGGTCAACGGCACGCTGAAGGTTTCCGCGCCGACCTCCTTCGGGCGCATGCATATCGCGCCGCATCTGAAAGGTTTCATGGAGCGGCATCCGGATCTTTCGGTCAATCTGGTGCTGAGCGACGAATTCATCGACATCATCGAGGGTGGTTACGATCTGGCCATCCGTATCGCCGATCTCAATTCCTCCAGCCTTGTGGCCCGCAGGCTGGCGCCAGTGCGCCGCGTACTCTGCGCTTCTGCGGAATACGTTGCGGCCCATGGTATGCCGGCGACAATCGAGGATTTGAAAAAGCACCGCTGCCTGCCGGCCCATAATAACGATGTCTGGCGGCTGGAAGGACCGGGCGGCGCGATGAGCATTCGCCCGGAAGGGATGCTCATCACCAATTCCAGCGAGGTGATCCGCGAGGCAGTGATATCGGGGCTCGGCATTGCGCTGCGCTCCACCTGGGATATCGGCCATGAATTGCGCAGCGGCAAGCTGGTGCAGGTTCTGCCGGGTTATGAGGGATCGCGAAACGTCACGCTCTCGGCGGTTTATCCGAGCCGGCAGTTCCTGCCTGCCAAAGTGCGGCTGTTCATAGATTATCTGGCCGGGCTTTATGGGCCTTCACCCTGTTGGGAGCAGGGTTGAAACGGGTCCACTCCCTCATCCCTGTGCTCGTCACAGGGATCCAGCCAGCCCAAGTCTTTGGGCTGAAAGGACTCTCTCCGCCGCGCAGACGCGCGTCGGCTAGATTCCTGTGACAAGCACAGGAATGAGGGAGACTGGGTTGGCCCTCAGTGCCCGCCCTCGGCATGGGAGCGGCGGATGCGGCGCACCACCCACCAGACGCCGAGGACCGCGAAGGGAACGGAGATGCCCGTGACCACGGCAGGGTCGAGCGGCAGCACATCATGGCTGATCGCCTTGGTGAGATAACCGATGAGGCCAACGACATAATAGGAGATGGCGGCGACCGAGAGGCCTTCGACCGTCTGCTGCAGGCGAAGCTGCATGGCGGCGCGCTTGTTCATGGTGTTTAGCAGCACCGTATTCTGCCGTTCCAGTTCCACATCGATCCAGCTTCGGACGAGCGCCGTGGCGCGATAGAGCTTGCGCGAGAGGTTGGCCTGCCGCTCCTCCACCGACTGACAGGTGCGCATGGCCGGCGCCATGCGCCGTTCCAGAAAGCTGCCCATGGTCTCGTGGCCCTGCACCGGGGTTTCCGCAAGCGCCCGGATGCGTTCGCGCACGATGCCGTCATAAGCGCGGCTGGCGCCGAAACGATAGAGGCTGAGCGCGGCATTGGCTTCCAGTTCGGCCGCAAGCCGGGTCATTTCCGCCAGCAGCGCATCGGCCTCGTCGCGCGCGCCGTTTTTCATGCGCTGGGTGATGCCGGTCAGGCCATCTTCGATGCGACGGATTTCCGGCGAAAGCGTCTGCGCCATCGGCAGGCCGAGCATGGCAAGGGTGCGATAGGTCTCGATATCCAACAGCCGCTGCACCAGCGCGCCACGGCTGTAATCGCTCAAGCCCCGGTCGATCACCAATATCTGCGTCAGCCCGTCGCGATCCTGCCGGAAATCGGTGAGGATCGCCGCCTGACCGTCGCGCACGTCGCTGTGACAGAGGCTGGTCGGCTCGAAGATCGTCTCCGCCTGAGACGCCACGCCATTTTCCGGGCGGATTTCAAGCCGCACGCCCGAGATCAGCGAGCCGGGCGGCGAAAAGCCGTCGCCGAAGGGATCGCCGGCAATCTCGCCGCCGAATTTTTCCGGCGCGGGGCCATCCCAGAACCAGGTCGAGAATTCGGTATGCCGCTCCCAGCGCAAGGTCCCCTGCCCCCAGGGCATGGCATGGTGGCGGGCATCGCGCTCCGGCGGCGCAACACCGCGGCTGCGCGACATTTCCGCGATGACCGAGTGATGCACGGCGGAACCGCCATCCATCATGAAGGCGAGCTGGACGATGATGCGCGAGGGTGCGAGAAGCACCGTCGGCCGCGCATGAACCTCCCCGAGCGCCAGCGATCTTTCCGGCGCGCTTGCGAAAGCAAATCTACCCTTGGCCATTGCGATATCGTCCCCGCCTGTTGCGCCGGTTTCATCAGAGCATTTCCAGGAAAAGTGGACCCCGGTTTTCCGTCCGGAAATGCGCTAAAATAAAGAGTTAGAGTGTTTTCGCGATTCGAAGAAAAGCGAAAAAACTCTAAAACATCGATCACGATGAAAACACCGCAATCGAAGCCGCTGTCATTGTTTTGATCCACCTGGCGGAAAAATCCGCCATCGTCACCCTGTCCTGCTGCTGCTTTAACAAAAGCCAATTCGAAAAGGCAGATGCCGTGTTGCCGCAGGCATGGCACGGATGAGGCGTGGAACTGGATAGAATATTTGACCAGTGCGATGCTTCGCTGATAATTTGTCCCCTATCGAAATACGGGGCGGGATTTCGCCGGAGACTTCTGCGATGGACGAAACGCTTTTTGCGCGCATCGAGCACAGCCGCACATCGCAGGAGGTGATCTTACGTTTCGAGGAACTGATCCTCGACGGCATATTGCGCGATGGCGACAGGCTGCCCGGCGAGCGCGAACTGGCGCAACGCCTCGATGTCTCGCGGCCTATCCTGCGGGAAGCGCTGAAGGAGCTTGAGACCCGTGGCCTTCTTACCAGCCGGCATGGCGGCGGCACCTATGTCGCCGATATTGTTGGCCCGGTCTTTTCCGATCCCTTGAGCGCGCTGATTACCCGCCACAGCCGGGCGACGCGGGATTTCCTCGAATATCGCCGCTATATCGAAGGCATGACCGCCGAACTTGCTGCACAGCGGGCGACGGAACCGGACAGGCGCAACCTCGCCGCCATCGTGGACAGAATGCGGGAAGCGCATGAGGCGGGCCATTTCGAAGAGGAGCTTGCGGGCGATGTGGAATTTCACAACGCCATTGGCGAAGCGGCGCATAATATCGTGCTGATGCACACGTTACGCTCCTGCTACCGGCTTCTGAGCGACGACATCTTCTACAATCGCCATCTCATCTTCACTATCGCGGGCGCCCATGACGAGGTGCTTAGACAGCATATCGCCATCCACGATGCGATTGCCGCCGGCGATCCGGCCGCGGCAAGGGCGGCGGCGGAGGCCCATATCGACTTCATCGTGGAGACGACAACCAAGGCGCACCAGGCGCGGGAATGGGACCGGATTTCGCGTCTGAGGCAGCAGCAGCGCAGCCCCTGAAAACGCCATCCGGCGAAATGCGGCACCCTGTTTTTTCAGATTTTGATGGAACCTTTTGTGCTCTTTGGTCTTTTTATCGGGTTAATTGGAAAAATTTACCAAGATGGGACCCATGACGACCACGAGCGAAACTGAACGCTATCCGCGGATAGCTCTCATATCGACGCATGGCTATGTCGCCGCGCACCCGCCGCTGGGCGCTGCGGACACCGGTGGACAGGTGGTTTATGTGCTTGAGCTTGCACGCAAACTCGGCCAGCTCGGTTATACTGTCGATCTTTATACCCGCCGCTTCGAAGACCAGCCGGAATTCGATGAGGTCGATGAGCGCGTCCGCGTGGTGCGCATTCCCTGCGGCGGACGGGATTTCATCCCCAAGGAATATCTGCACCGCCACCTGATGGAATGGTGCGAAAATGCGCTGCGTTTCATCAAGAAAAACGACCTGAATTATTCGTTCATCAACAGCCATTATTGGGATGCGGGCGTCGCCGGGCAGCGGCTTTCCGAAGCGCTGAAAATCCCGCATCTGCACACGCCGCATTCGCTCGGCATCTGGAAAAAGCGCCAGATGGAGACCGACTATCCGGAAAAGGCCGATACGTTCGAACTGGAATTCAACTTCAGGGAACGTATCCAGCACGAGCTGATCATCTACCGCAGTTGCGACATGGTGATCGCCACGACGCCGGTGCAGCTCGACGTTCTGATCGAGGATTACGGTCTGAAACGCAAGCATATCCACATGATCCCGCCGGGTTATGACGACAACCGCTTCTTCCCGGTTTCCGATGCGACGCGGCAGATGATCCGGCAGCGTTTCGGTTTCGAGGGCAAGACGGTACTGGCGCTCGGACGCCTTGCCACCAACAAGGGTTATGACCTGCTGATCGACGGTTTCTCCGTTCTTGCCGAACGCGAACCGGAAGCCCGGCTGCATCTGGCGGTCGGCGGCGAGAACATGGACGAGCAGGAAACCACGATCCTCAACCAGCTGAAGGAGCGGGTGAAAGCGCTCGGTCTCGAAGACAAGGTGGCCTTTTCCGGTTACGTCACGGATGAGGACCTGCCGGATATCTATCGCGCCGCCGATCTCTTCGTGCTCTCAAGCCGCTATGAACCCTTCGGTATGACCGCGATCGAGGCGATGGCGAGCGGCACGCCCACCGTCGTCACCACCCATGGCGGGTTGTTCCGGGCCATCAGCTACGGCCGCCATGCGCTGTTTGCCGATCCTTTCGACAAGGAAGACCTCGGCATTACCATGATGAAGCCCTTCAAGCATGAGCGGCTTTACGGGCGGCTTTCCCGCATGGGGGCGCACAAGGCGCGCAGCCTTTTCACATGGACCGGCATTGCCCAGCAGCTTCTCGCCCTTGTGGAAGGCAGAACCATGATGCCGGTTCTGGAAGAAGCCGATTGGGCCGAACCATGGAACGACGGCGATTGAGACCGCTTCGCCTTTTTTCCACCGATCTCGACGGAACCGTCGTCGGCGATAACGACGCCACGCGCCGGTTCCGCGATTTCTGGCATTCGTTGCCGGAGGGTCAACGTCCCCTTCTGGTTTTCAACAGCGGCAGGCTGATCGACGACCAGCTTGCGCTTCTCGAAGAGGTGCCGCTGCCGCGGCCGGACTACATCATCGGCGGGGTCGGGACCATGCTACACGCGAAAGAGCGCAGCGAACTCGAAAGCGCCTATAAAACCTCTCTCGGAACCGGTTTCGATCCGCAGAGGATCATCGACGTGATGGCCGGCGTGCCGGGCGTGACGATGCAGGAGGAGCGCTATCAGCACGGCCTTAAATCCAGCTGGTTCCTGCATGGTGCTGATGATGCCGCGCTTGGCGAGATCGAAGCAGCGCTTGTGGCCGCCGATATCGATGCCCGCATCGTCTATTCCAGCGACCGCGATCTCGACATATTGCCGAAGGCCGCTGACAAGGGTGCGGCGCTTGCATGGTTATGTGGACAATTGCGCATCGGCCTCGACGAATCAGCGGTCGCGGGCGATACTGGCAACGATCGGGCGATGTTCGAATTGAATGATATTCGCGGCGTGATCGTGGGCAATGCATTGCCGGAGCTCGTCTCGCTGGCGGGTCTTGACAATCGTTTTTTCCAGGCGCGAGCGACGGAAGCCGACGGCGTTATCGAAGGCCTCCGGCATTGGGGATTAAATCCCGACAGACGCAATACCGGCGATTATTCATAACGGTTTTGCGTTTCAGGACGTGAAAGCAGACAGAGACGGTATTGCCGCAATCGGCTGTTTGGCCGGGAAGCCGCCCGGTCGAAGCCCTGTTCGCACATCTTCCGCATTTTCCGGGCTTACAGGCTTCATCCGCATGAAGACAGTAGTGGGTTATGGGTCATGAGGGATTGGCGGAATTTACGGGATATCTATATTAGCAATTATCATTAGCGGGCAAAGAAGGACCTATTCGGATTGAAGATTTTGAATCGATTGGCGACAGATGTTGGCTTGATGTTGCGCAGACCGCCGCGACAGCAATATGCGGCGCTGTGCTATCGATTGTCCAAGAAGAATCCGGAGCCGGAAGTGTTGCTGCTGACCAGCCGGGATACGGGGCGCTGGGTCATTCCCAAGGGCTGGCCCATGGCCAACAAGAAAGCCCATGCGGTGGCCGAGCAGGAAGCCTATGAGGAAGCCGGTGTCAGAGGCACGGTGGAAAAGGCGCCCTTCGGTTATTACGAATACGAGAAAAAGCTGAACAGCGGCGTCAACGTGCCGTGCAGGGTTCAGGTGCATCTGCTCGAAGTTTCGGAGATGCAGGAAAGCTTTCCCGAAAAACAATCCAGACGGCTGGAATGGGTCAGCCCCCAGGAGGCGGGAAAACGCGTCAACGAGCCGGAATTGAAAGCGCTGATGCTCGCTTTCGACAAACGGATGACGCATTCGAAATAGCGCGCCCGCCCCGAACGTGGCAATGTGCAGTTTGTTTTTCCAACATGGCTTTTATCGTCTTTCCTTTTGGAAAGATGTGCGAGATGTAACAGTCTTTCTGTAAAATTGCCTTCAACCTGCGACACTGCCGGACGAAAGGGAATGCTGGCAAACGAGGTCTGAATGGCAATCAAGCCGCCATCGAATATGAAACCGACGCTCGACAAGGATCTCGACAAGATTACCCGTGTCGAAGAGGCGACGCTGCATGTCACGCAGCAGCTTGCCGGCCTTGGCGCGGGGTTCATGTTCGTTGTCCTGGCGGCCATCTTCGCCGGCGTCTTCGTCACCGGCACCGCGGGTTCGGTCATCATCATCGCCGCCGTCGCCATCGGCGCCTATATGGCGATCAATATCGGCGCGAATGACGTTACGAACAATGTCGGCCCGGCGGTTGGGGCGAAGGCCATGCCGCTTGCCGCCGCCCTCATCGTCGCCGCCATCTGCGAGATTGCCGGCGCGCTGATCACCGGCGGCAATGTGGTCGAGACCATTTCCAGCGGCATCATCAACATCGGGACCATTCCCGACAGGACCGCCTTTTCATGGGCGATGCTGTCGGCGCTTCTCGCCGCCGGCCTTCTCGTCAATATCTCGACATGGACCAAGGCGCCGATTTCCACCACCCATACGGTGGTGGGCGGAGTTGCGGGCGCGGGAATGGCCGCCTACGGGGCGAAGGCGGTCGACTGGCTTTCGCTCGGCAGCATTGCCTTCGCATGGGTACTGGCGCCCTTCATCAGCGCCATCATCGCCGTCGCCATCCTTGCTTTCATCAAGGAATTCATCATCTACCGCGAGGACAAGCTCACCTCCGCCCGGCTGTGGGTTCCGGTTCTTATCGGTTTGATGGCGGGCGTCTTCACGGCCTATCTCATCTGGGTCGGATTGCGGCAGCTCATGCATGTGTCGCTTGGCCATGCCAGCCTCACAGGGCTGGTGACCGGGCTCGTGGTCTGGCGGCTCTGCGTGCCGATCATCCGCAAACAATCGGAAGGACTGGAAAACCGCAACCAGTCGCTTCGAATCCTGTTCCAGTGGCCGCTGGTTCTCGCCGCCGGCCTGATGTCCTTCGCCCATGGGGCGAATGACGTTTCGAACGCCATCGGGCCAGTCGTGGCCATCGTGCGGGCCCTGCATGACGAGGCGGTGAGCACATCCGCCCGTGCGCCGATGTGGGTGATGCTGGTCGGTGCCTTCGGACTTTCCTGCGGTATTCTTCTTTATGGCCCACGCCTTATCCGCCTCGTCGGTGAGCAGATCACCAAGCTCAATCCGATGCGCGCCTTCTGCGTTTCCGTGGCCACGGCGCTCACCGTGCTCGTTGCCTCACGCTTCGGCCTGCCGGTCAGCACCACCCACACGGCAATCGGCGCGGTGTTCGGCGTCGGTTTCTTCCGCGAATGGTACACGCAATCGTCGCGGCGGCGTCAGGAGCTCGTTCAGGCTGGTGACGGCAGGCCCCGCCGGTCCGAAAGATATGCCGACAATCCTTCCGAGATACGCCGCCGTTATCTCGTCCGCCGCTCCCATTTCATGACGATCATCGCCGCCTGGCTGGTCACCGTTCCTTCCAGTGCAGCGCTTGCGGCGCTGCTCTACTGGCTCATGTCGTCCCTCTTTCTCTGAACCTGAAACAGAATCCCATGCGCGCCAATTTCCGGATGCAACGCCTGTATATCGAAGCCAGCCTTGCCGAAGGCGTCGCGCAGGAGGCAACAGCCGAGCAGTTCAATTATCTCGCCAATGTGCTGCGCATGACCGACGGTGCGGAAATCCTGCTGTTCAATGGTCGCGACGGCGAATGGAAAGCGAAACTTGCCTTTCCGAGCCGCAAGAAGATCGTGCTCGTCCCCCTCGAGCAGACACGGCCCCAGCCAAACGCCCCGGACCTGCATTATCTTTTCGCGCCGCTGAAAGTCGGGCGCATGGACTATCTGGTGCAGAAGGCGGTGGAGATGGGCGCCGGCCTGTTGCAGCCGGTGATGACGCAGCATGTTCAGGGCAAGATCCACAATACCGAAAAACTGCGCGCCAACGCCATCGAAGCCGCCGAGCAGTGCGGCATACTGTCTCTGCCCGAGGTGGCCGAGCCGGTGAAACTGAAGGACATGCTCGAGAGCTGGCCCCACGACCGGCGCATCATCTATTGCGACGAAGGCGATGCGGGGCAAAATCCGCTGCCGATCCTGCAAGCCGTCACGGAGCGCAAACTTGCCCTGCTGGTCGGCCCGGAAGGCGGATTTTCCGAGGAAGAAAGGGAGCTCCTGCGCAGCCTTGCCTTCGTTACCCCCATTCCGCTCGGGCCGCGTATCCTGAGGGCCGATACGGCCGCCGTCGCCGCGCTCGCGGTCATTCAGGCGGCGATCGGCGACTGGAATTGAATGGCCCCATTGCGCTTCATGCATCTTTAAAAGAAATTCATTTGCCTCCGGATACGATCCGGCCCTATCTGCCAATCATATGCCTCGCCGCAACAGAGACGTCATAACAAGGTAAGCCATGGCACGCGACACGACCGACCAGACCCCCCTCTCCTCCGTCACGGAGCTTACAGATTATCTGGCGGGCGGTTGCAAAGCTGAAGCCGACTTCCGCATCGGCACCGAACATGAAAAATTCGCGTTTTTCCGCGAGGATAACAGTCCCGTTCCCTATTTCGGCGAAGCCAGCATTTCCGCGCTTTTGAAGGGCATGCAGGAAAAGCTCGGCTGGGAGCCGATCATGGACGGTGGAAACATCATCGGCCTTGGCGAGCAGCACGGCATGGGCGCCATCTCCATCGAGCCGGGCGGCCAGTTCGAGCTGTCGGGCGCGCCGCTCGAAAACCTGCACCAGACCTGCAAGGAATCCAACCAGCATCTGGCGACGCTGCGCGAAGTGGCCGAGCCGATGGGCATCCGTTTCCTCGGCATCGGCGGCAGCCCGCTGTGGAGCTACGATGAAACGCCGCGCATGCCGAAATCGCGTTACGCGATCATGACGCGCTATATGCCGAAGGTCGGGACCAAGGGTCTCGACATGATGTACCGCACCTGCACCATTCAGGTTAATCTCGATTTCTCCTCCGAAGCGGACATGCGCCGGAAGATGCGCGTTTCCATGAAGCTGCAATCCCTGGCAACAGCGCTCTTCGCCTCCTCGCCCTTCACCGAAGGCAAGCCGAACGGCCTCCTGTCCTGGCGCGGCGATATCTGGCGCGACACCGACAACCGCCGCTCGGGCGTACTGCCCTTCACCTTCAGCGATGACTTCGGCTTCAAGGACTATGTGGAATGGGCGCTCGACGTGCCGATGTATTTCATCGTGCGCGACGGCAAATATCATGATTGCACCCATGTCACCTTCCGTCAGTTCATGAACGGGGCGCTGAAGGGCGAAATCGCCGACTGGCAGCCGACCATGGGCGACTGGACGAACCATCTTTCCACCCTGTTCCCGGATGTGCGCCTGAAGCGCTTCTTGGAAATGCGCGGTGCGGATGGCGGCCCGTGGAGACGCATCTGCGCCCTTCCCGCTTTCTGGGTCGGCCTTCTTTACGATGACGAGGCGCTGACCGCTGCCGATGCGCTGACCGCCGGCTGGAGCTTCGATGAGGTCATCGCCCTTCGCGATGCCGTTCCGGCCAAGGGTCTTTCCGCCGAGATCGCCGGCAAGCCGCTTCTCGGTCTCGCCCGCGAGGTGCTCGACATTTCCCGCACCGGCCTCAAAAACCGCAAGCGCCTGAACGGCGAAGGCCAGGACGAAACCGTGTTCCTGTCGTCGCTGGATGAAGTTCTTGCCAAGAAGACCACGCTCGCCGAAGACCTGCTTGCGCTTTACAACGGTCGCTGGGGCGGCTCCGTGCTGCCGGTGTTCGAAGAATATCAGTATTGAGGCAGTGCCGCTAAAATTGCGACGCCATTAAAAAAGCCCGGCGCGGCCGAGGGGCCTGACACCGGGCAAAGGCAGGGCTATTGGCAAATCACCCTGCGGGGAAAACTTTTCCGTTCGAAAGCAATTCCGGCGGCTGGAGGTCTGCCGGAATTGCCTGGACATTCTGGAACGTTTTAGCGCATTTCCGGACGGAAAACCGGGGCCCGCTTTTCCTGGAAATGCTTTAGAGTTTTTTCGCTTTTCTTCGAATCGCGAAAACACTCTAACTCTTTGTTTTGCCGCATTTCCGGACGGAAAACCGGGGTCCACTTTTCCTGGAAATGCTTTAAACGGTCTTGAACCGGGTCACCGCGCGGTTGCGTGCGGCGCGGGTCAGATGGGCGGTCGGATCCTCGAGCAGGCCGGTATTGAGCGCATCCCTCACATCCGAGCGCGCCAGACCGATATCGGCCAGAAGGCGATCATCGAGTTCCGTGAGGCCATTGGCCACGATACGATTGTAGATGCGCTGCAAGAACGTTTTGACGCGGAAAGCAAAGAGGCCCGCGATACGACGAAGCGTATCGTTCTGCCGGGAGGTTGCGAGTTCCAGTTCCATTCTCCGTTCTGCCGTGCGCATGACACTTATCCTTTCGTAACGGCACGATGCGGCACCGCCCCCGGCGCACCACGCGCGAGAAGCTGCCTCGGGTTGGGGGCCTGACGTTTCGCCGGCCCGGGGTTGATATTGATTTGCTGGGTGTCAAAATGTCGCAAGACTATTGATCAGTCCAACGAATGTTTCTAATGTGAGGCATCAATCATTCTGATGGATGACCATCCATGTCCGCACCTCTCGACATAGACCAGCTGCATACCTTCATCGCCATCGTCGATACGGGCAGCTTCACCAAGGCCGCAGACCGCGTTTTCAAGACGCAATCCGCCGTTTCCATGCAGATGCGACGGCTGGAAGAACGGATCGGCAAGCAGCTTTTCGCCAAGGACGGGCGCGGCAACCGCCTGACGGCGGAGGGCGAAAAGCTGATGAATTACGCCCGCCGCATTATCCGCCTCAATAACGAGGCGATCGCCGCCTTCGACGACAACCGGCTGGAAGGCATGCTGCGCATCGGCACGCCCGATGACTATGCCGACCGCTACATGCCGGAGATTATCGGGCGCTTCGCCAAGACCCATCCCAACGTCGAGCTTTATATCGTCTGCGAACCTTCGGTCAGCCTTGCCGAAAAAATGGCGCGCGGCGAGCTGGATATCGCGCTCGTCACCCATAATCCGCGCGCGCGCTCCTCGGATGTGGTGCGCACAGAGCCGCTCTGCTGGGTCGCTTCCGCCAACCATCCGCTGAAGGACGATGCACCCGTACCGCTCGCCGTCGGGCGGCGCGATTGCCACTGGCGCCAGCTTGCCTGTTCGGCGCTCGATGCCGATGGGCGGGACTATCAGGTCCTGTTCACGAGCTGGTCTTCCACCGTCGTCGCCGCCGCCGTTCTGGCGGGCATGGCCGTCTCGGTGCTGCCGGAATCGGCGCTGCGCACCGGCATGAAGGTTCTGACCGCCGCGGACGGCTTTCCACCCCTACCGCCGGTGCAGATCGGCCTGATGAAACGGCCCGGCCTCTCCCCTTCGCTGGTAAACGCCATCACCGACCACATCACCGCCTGCCTCGACAATATCTCGCCGATGAGCGTTGCCGACGAAATGGACAGCGATGTGAAGACCTACCCCAAGATGCCGCGCCTGCGCGCCGGACACATGCTGCCGGGATGGTAAGAGGATAGAACAAATCCCGGGGATGACGTCGCCTATGCGGGAGGCTTTGTCATCAGCCTCAAGCCGGCTAACCCCGCTCCTCCCGTCGCTCGTCCGCGCTTTCTCTGTTACCGCGCCCGTAGCGTGGCAACCGCCAGCAGCGTATCGGCGCTGATGCCCACCGAACCGCTGCCGTTGAAGAGCGTCATGATCGGATCGGTGGTGTTCTGCTGATTGTCGTACATGATGGTGAAACGGGCGACCAGCTTCTTGACCTTTTCCGGATCCTGAAAATCCTCGATGTCGAAATATTTCTTCATCATCGTCACCTGCGTATCGACCTCAGCATTGGCGAGTTCGTCCGGAATCCCGAAAGTGGTGTTGATGAAGCTCTGGAGCGCCGTGTCGGCGAGGATCGAGTAATAGGACGTCGTTCCGGCCGCCATGCGCTGGAAATAGAGCGCCAGGCGCACACCGGCATTTTCTTCACCCGCCTGCGTTTCCAGCGTCTGGGTGAGGTAATTGTCCAGCGTCTCGTAAAGGCCGCGCCGCGTCTGGATCAGGCTGCGGTCCTCATGAAGAAGCGTACCGTCGGTATTGAAGTTGAAGGCGGTGACGAGGCGGCGGAAGACCGGGTCCATCTCCTTGTTGACGTAGCTGTCCTTGTCATCGAGCTTCGAGGTGAAGGCCTTTTCGAGCTGTTCCTTCGTCACGCTTTCGGGATCGATACCGAGCGATTCCATCGCGAATTTGGTCAGGCGATCATTGCTCAGGAATTCCTTGAGCGTCTTGATCTTCTGCATCTCGGCCGTGAAATATTCCGATTCCTTCGTCGCCGTTTCCTTGTCCTTTTCCGTGCCGAAAGCCGATTTTTTCTTGATGTAGTCGGCCGACATGGTCTGCATCTCGATTTCCGACTGCGCCAGAACCGGTGTGCCGACGCTGCCATCGGAGGCGAAGTTGAACAGCTCCGCCAGCTTGACATAACGCTCGTCTTTCAGCGTGTAGACGAAGCTCTTTTTATCCTGCAGATCGCTGGTCAGGACCTTGCGAATATCGGCGGAATTCACCTTGGTCGGATCGAGGCCGACGGCTTTCAGCGCATAGGTATAGACCGCGCTGCTGTCGATGAAATCCTTGACGGAAGTGACGCTGGCTATATCGCTCTTGAACAGCTTCAGCGCCTTCTCGTCGGCGGCATCATCCTTGTCGTTATAATAGGTCATATAACCGCTGGTGGTGGTCGCGGTCTGTGCCGTCGTCTGGGGTGTCGTTCCGTCTGCCAGCGTTCCGTCGGTCTGGAAATTGAAGGCATTTCTCAAGGCGATATAACGCTTGTCGTTCTTGCCGACGGTCGCGATGTAGTTGCTCGGATCGCTCAGATCGCTGGTCAGGATATTCTGGATCGTTGCCGTGACGACTGTGAGGTCGTCAAGGTCGAAGGCGGTCCTGATATAGTTGAGAAGCCGGGTATCCGAGGTCAGTTCGGTTACCGTCTTGATCGAACCGATCTTCGATTCGAAATAATCCCGGTTCAGCGTGGCGACGGTCGGCGTCACGCGCGGGGCGCTGCCGATATAGGCATCCGTCAGGGCCTTGAGATTATCCGCCGTCTGCGCCTGACCGGCGGTCACCGTGCCGTCGTTCTTGAACTCGAAGGCGGTGGCGAGCTGAGCCATCTTGTTATATTGCGTGACGGTGCTGGTGAGCGTCGTCTGCTCGGCCTTGATGGCGGCGAGCTTCGCTTCCCACTCATCCTTCGGCGGCAATACCGCTTCGAGCTGGGTCAACTGGTCCTGGCGCGTCACCTTTTCCGCCTCCAGCGCCGTGCGCTCCTCAGCCGTCAAACCGGTGTCGGCGAGTTCGGTGTCGATTGCGGTAATTCGGGCGGTAACCTGCGCGTGCAGTTCGATATTGCCCTTCATCGTCAGCTTTTCGACCGCGTCATTATAGGCGGCGCCGTATTTCTGGTTGATGTAGCTGTCGGGATCGTTGATGTCGCTCGTCATCAATCCCTTGATATGGGCATAGGAATAGGTCTTCTCATCGATGCCGAAGACCTGAAAGATATAGGCGCGGGTGCGGTCGTTGCGCAGCAGCTGGTCGACATTGGTTACCGTGCCGACAATCGCCTTGTAATAACGGGTCTCTTCCGCGAGGCTGTCATCGAGATCGGTTATCGACGTATCGTAAAGCCCGATCATCTTGTCGAGCTGCGCTTCCGTCTGAACCGTCTTCGTGGATGTGGTAAAGTTGAAGGCTGCGGCGAATTCCCGATACCGCTCATCGGTGAGCTTGTTGGCGAAGCTGTTCTGGTCGTTCAGATCGCTTTCCAGCACCTTTTTCATGAAGGCCTTGGCATAGGTCATCTCGCCGAGACCGAAGGCATCCATAGCATAGGAATAGAGCTGGTAGTTGTCGAGGAACTCATCGACGCTTTTCACATTGCCGATGTTTTCCTTGTAATATGTCGTCTGCCGCTCGATGAGCCCCTGCTGCGACACGCGCGACAGGCTTGCCTTCATATCGCGGTTGATGAGGTCGTAGCTGAGATAAGTCGATACCATCCGAATGCCCCCTGGAGACCCGCGCGCCGCTTCAGACGCCGAATGCTCCGGTTTTCAATCCACCCATCGCGCCTCCATCGGGACGCACGGCAAGCCTTTGCCTGACTATGCGGGAGACGCCTTGCCCGGAGCTTGAAAGAGCACAATTTCGGCCGGGATAAAAACCGCATTGTCCCGATCTCTTTTACCTAAGCGAAACCATGCCACAGTGTGTTTTGCTAACCATTTGGGAATGCAAAGTTTTCTTAACCGCGATTTTTAAGCAGTCTCGAACATGCGGCGGATATTCTCCCGACATCAGAGGACGAAAAGTCCCGATGAGAAGACCGGAAACCGGCTCTCAGGTAAAACAAGGGTAGAATAAACATGACCAAGACCGTTCTGAAGCCCGACTGGGCCGTCGCCACTCTCAGACTCGACCCGGCACGTTTTCCGCAACAGGTCACTTATGGAAAAGGCAATGGCGCGACCGATGTCGCCGTCACTCTCGATGAACGGGGCGCCGTTCTGAGAAAGGTTCTGTCCTCTTCCGGCCTGCCTTTGTCCTTCGCTTTGCCAGCCCGCGCCTTCAAGGGCGTTGCCGCCCGCGCCATCGACCATGGCGACGGACAGGTAACGGTGACGCTGGAGCTGCACCATGACGATCCGGATCTCTGCGTTCCGCTTCTCGTCGCCCACGATCTCTGCGATATCGCCGCCGACTGGCGCAGCTGGTCCGAGGCCTACCGTATTCCCATGCTGATGGTGGAAGCCGATGGCGTCGCCCGTCCGCTGGAAGAACATCTCGGCAAGGTGCGCACCCAGAATACCCGCCCGCGCCGCCGCCATTCCTATTTCGCGGAGCGTCGCCCCCGCTTCCTCGTTCGCCGCTCCACCGGTTCGCTGGGCATGAGCATGAAGATCGAGGGCAAGGAAATCATCGCCCGAAGCTGATAATCTTCAGCCAGACAAATCAAAAAAGCCCGGCGCGGATGACGCGGCCGGGCTTTTTCATTTCGTGTTTTCACAGGCTTACGCCAATAGGAGCGGCAGGATGAGGCCTGCGAAAATCAGCACGCCGACGCGGTTGTTGGATTTGAACAACACGAGGCACTGATCGACGTCATCGATATTAAGCACCCAGACCTGCCGGAACAGCATGATGGCCGCGGCGGCAAGGCCGCTATAGGCAATGACGTTAACACCCGCGATCCAGAACGACAGGAACATCATGACAAGGGCTGTGCCATAAAGGAAAACCAGCCAGCGATGTGTGTTCTCTCCAAACAGCAGGGCGGTTGAACCGATGCCCACGGCGGTGTCGTCTTCCTTGTCCTGATGGGCGTAGATTGTATCATAACCGATCGTCCAGGCGATGGAGCCGACATAAAGCAGGACAGCCGGCCAGGCGATCGATCCGAACTGTCCCGC
Organism: Agrobacterium sp. D14; assembly: GCF_001526505.1. Taxonomy (NCBI): domain Bacteria; kingdom Pseudomonadati; phylum Pseudomonadota; class Alphaproteobacteria; order Hyphomicrobiales; family Rhizobiaceae; genus Agrobacterium; species Agrobacterium sp. D14. Next base: position 208,075 of record NZ_ASXX01000063.1, on the reverse strand, counting down.
CCAGCCCATCGGCGCACCCCAGGAAAAGGCAAGGCCGAGGAAAAATTGCGGCCAGTTGGTGAAGCGCTTGGCGAAGGGATAGATCGCCACGAAGATCAGCGAGAATATGCCGGTGGCGATTGCGAAACTGTTGAACTGCAGGAGCACGACAAGCCCCGCAAGCGCCTGCAGGACGATGAAGAGCTTGGCCTGCGACCGGCTCACGCGGCCGGAAGGCAGCGGCCGCGAACGGGTGCGCGCCACGGCCATGTCGATCTTGTGGTCGGCGAGGTCATTATAGGTGCAGCCCGCGCCGCGCATCGCCACCGATCCGATGAAGAACAGCACCAGATGCCAGATCAGCGTCGCCCAGGAAAAGCCGCCGCTCGCCATCGCGACATTTGCCGCAAGGGCTGCGGACCAGAAACACGGCCACATCAGCAATTGCCAGCCGATGGGGCGATCCCACCGGGCCAGTTGCGCATAGGGCCAGAGGGGCCTCGGTAAAATCCGATAGACCCAGTTATTGGATGGCGCGTCGGAGACGCGATCTGACAAATCGCTGTGGTGAACCATGGGATGGTTCTACAGCATCGGCGGGAAAATCGGAATGGATTTCAGCAGTTGGCCGCACATGCAGAAAAGCCCCGCAGCGGTTTCGCGACGGGGCTTTGCAGGACGATATCTCGGCTATTTGTCAGGGCAGCGAGAAATTGAACTTGTAGCTCGCCTGAACGCCGATGATGAACTGGTTCTTCGAGCCGCGCTCGCGCACCAGCGAACTATCGGCGGCGTCACCGGTCAGGCGGCGATATTCCGCAAACGAGCCGACTTCGGCGTTTTCGGTGACTTTCCAGGTGATGGCGGCGCCGATGCCGGCGGAATGCAGGCCGCCGCCCGGGCTATAGGGCGATGGCGCGCCGGCAGCCGTCTGCGCGGCACTTACGCCGTAATAACGCTCATTGTATTTGCTGCTCACCCATGTCGCGCGCGGACCGGCGGAAATCTGAATGCCGGGGGCGATATCGGTGAAGGCATCGACGGCAACATCTCCGACCACGCCGCTATGGCTGCGAATGCCCTGACGGACTTCGCCGCGAACGCGCAGCCAGTCGGTCGGATAGGCCTCGGCGAAACCACCGAGCTCGCCGCCGCGCTTGATGCGGGTCATGCCCTTCAGATCGGACGAGTCGCCCTCGTCACGCGGGGACACCAGCTTTCCGGCAAGACCCATACTGATCGGGCCGTTGTCCAGAAGCGAAATCGAGGCGCTGTCGTTGCGCGAGGTGAAACGCGCGCCCTGGCCCTGGCGGCCGAGCGAAATGATGGGCGAGAAGCCGAATTCATTCTTGTTGTCGCCCTGATATTTCGGCGCGGTGAAACCCGCACCGCCGAGCTTCAGATACCAGTCGCCGGAAAACCAGCCTTCCGCATGGGCATTGCCCACGGCAAAAAGCGACAGAACACAGGCGGCGGCGGCCGCTGATGGCTTGAACATGAAAGAACCCCAGAAACGCTATACAGACAGGTGCCCGTAGAATTAGAGGGATTGTCTTTCCATTCCATTAACCAGCGCGGGAAGAAACGCGCCTCCTGCGGAGGGTGGCGACAAGGCCTCAAAACCCCACCTCCGTCATGCTCGAGCCTGTCCCGAGCATCTGCAACCGACGGACTTTACGCAACATGGATAGATCCTCGGGACGAGCCCGAGGATGACGCCGAGATTGCGGAGACGTTTGTCAACACTCTCCGCAATTCGGTCAGCCCTCACCTACGCCGTGGTCAGAACGTCACCTTCTCCAGCGGCGCGCGCGTCTTCTCGAATTCCAGCAGCTTCGCCTCGTTCCGCGCAATGTAGTCGCGACTATGCGGCACGGCATCGCGATCCTTGGCGAGCTGGATCTGGAAAATGTGGAAATTTTCATGGGTAAAGGCCATTTCCGAGCCCGCCAGATAAAACTCCCACATGCGGAAGAAGCGTTCGTCATAAAGCGCTACCGCTTCCGCCCTGCGCGCCACGAAACGCTCCCGCCAATGGCGAAGCGTATGGGCGTAGTGCATGGGCAGGATTTCAATATCCTTCACCAGCAGCCGCGATTTTTCGATGGCCGGCAGCACCTCGGCAAGCGAGGGAATATAACCGCCGGGGAAAATATATTTTTCGATAAATGGATTGGTCGCCAGCGCCGGATAGGGCTGGCCGATGGAATGCAGCACCATCACGCCCCTGTCGTCCAGCACTTCCGCCACCTTGTCGAAATAATCGCGATAATGGGTCGGCCCGACATGTTCGAACATGCCGACGGAGACGATGCGATCGTATTTTTTCGAAGCCGGCAGGTAGCGGTAGTCCTGCAATTCGAAACGGACATTTGCCGCAAGGCCGCGTTTGGCGGCGCGGTCGCGGGAAACGCGCAGCTGTTCTTCGCTGAGCGTGATGCCGGTCACATCCGCACCGGCGCTTTCGGCAATATACATCGCCATGCCGCCCCAGCCGGAGCCGATTTCCAACACGCTCTGGCCCGGCTCGGTCATCAGCTTGGCGGCTATGTGCCGTTTTTTCGCAACCTGCGCCTCATAGAGGCTGATGCCAGGCGGATTGAAATAGGCGCAGGAATATTGCCAGTCCTCATCGAGGAAGAGATCGAACAGCTTGGCGCTCAGATCGTAATGATGGGCGACGTTGCTCTTGTTGTGGTTGACCGGCAGATGCATCCTGATGCGGGCGGCGATGATGCGCGCCATGCCGCGCCAGATCATGCCGAAGGACAGGGCCTCGCTCAGCGTATTGCCTTTGACCAGCGCCAGAAAATCGTAGATGTCGCCTTCCGCGACCTTCGCCCGGCCTTCCATATACATTTCAGCCAGCTTCAGCGCCGGATCGGCGGCGATCTCCTGCATGGCGGCTTCGTCGGTGAAGTTCAGAACCACCTTTTTTCCCGCGCCGTTGCCGAATGTGCGGCTGCCGCCCGGGCTGTTGACGGTGAGATCACCGGTCTTGATTATCTTTTCGAGAAGAACATGCAGAGACGACGCCATGGCACCCCCAATTGCTAAGTCTCACTTATCAATTTCGCTGACCGTATTCCTTTCGGCACAAGTTTCAAGATAGTCTTATTTCAAAAAAATTGAACGATTTCATCAAGCAAAAAGCCCCGCCGGGGTGTGCGGCGAGGCTTTTTGGTAAAAAATCATTTCAACCGCAGGTCAGCGCCGCTTCATGGCTTCAGCCAGAGCGGCGGCAAGTGCACCACCGGTTTGCGACCCCTCGTTGCGCTCTTTCGGCTTGGATGTCGCGTGCCGCATGGCGCTGGCATTGCCCTTTTCGCGCATCGGCTGCGGCGCTGCCTCGCCGCCATCCTTGCGCATGGTGAGACCGATGCGCTTGCGCTTCACATCCACTTCCACGACCCGCACCTTGACGACATCGCCCGCCTTCACGACCTCATGCGGGTCCTTCACGAAACGGTCGGCGAGTTGCGAGACATGCACCAACCCGTCCTGATGCACGCCGATATCCACGAAAGCGCCGAAGGCGGCGACATTGGTGACGGTGCCTTCCAGAAGCATGCCCGGTTTCAGATCGGTGATCTCGTCCACACCCTCGGCGAAGGTCGCGGTCTTGAAGCTCGGGCGCGGGTCGCGGCCGGGCTTTTCCAGTTCGGCGATGATGTCTTTCACGGTCGGCAGGCCGAATTGCTCGTCGATGAACTTCTTCGGATCGAGCGCCTTCAACGCGGCGCTGTCGCCCATCAGCGAGCGCAGATCGCGGCCGCAGGCGGCGACGATCTTTTTCGCCACGCCATAGGCTTCCGGGTGAACCGAGGAAGCATCCAGCGGCTCCTTGCCGTTCGGGATGCGCAGGAAGCCGGCGCATTGTTCGAAGGTGCGCTGGCCAAGGCGCGGCACCTTCAGCAGTTCCTTACGGCTGGCGAAGGGGCCGGTCTGGTCGCGATGGGCGACGATGGCATCGGCAATCGAGCTGCCAAGACCGGACACCCGCGCCAGAAGCGGCGAAGAGGCGGTATTGAGATCGACACCGACGGCATTCACCGCATCTTCCACGACAGCATCGAGCGAGCGGCTGAGACGGCCCTGATCGACATCGTGCTGGTACTGACCGACGCCGATGGATTTCGGCTCGATCTTCACCAGTTCCGCCAGCGGGTCCTGAAGGCGGCGGGCGATAGAGACGGCGCCGCGCAGCGAAACATCGAGATTGGGGAATTCCGCCGCCGCCCGTTCCGAAGCGGAATAGACCGATGCACCCGCCTCCGAGACGATGACTTTGGTGGGCTTCGCGCCCGAAGCCGGCATCTGCGCCAGAAGATCGGCGACCAGCTTTTCCGTCTCGCGGCTGCCGGTGCCATTGCCGATGGCGATCAGCTCGACATTGTGCTTGCGGATGAGGACAGCAAGTTCCGCCTGCGTGCCGCGCACGTCGTTCTTCGGCGGGAAGGGATAAACCGTTGTGGTGTCCAGAAGCTTGCCGGTGCCATCCACCACCGCCACCTTGACGCCGGTGCGGATGCCCGGATCGAGCCCCATGGTGGCGCGGGAGCCGGCGGGGGCTGCCAGCAGCAGATCCTTGAGATTGCGGGCGAAAACATGGATCGCCTCTTCTTCCGCGCGCTCGCGCAATTCGCGCATCAGATCGAGCGAGAGCGACATGGAAAGCTTCACCCGCCAGGTCCAGCCAGCCACTTCCATCAGCCATTGGTCGGCGGGGCCGGCATTGCGGATATCGAAGGCGGCGGCGATGGTGCGCTGTGCGGGTTTGACCGGTGAGGGATCGTCCGCATCGACATCGATTGTCAGCGTCAGCACTTCCTCGTTCCAGCCGCGCAGCATGGCCAGCGCCCGGTGGCCCGGCACCGTCGCCCAGCGCTCGAAATGATCGAAATAGTCGGAGAACTTCTCACCCGACGCCTGCTTGCCGTCCACCACCTTGGCGCGGAAGGTGGCGTTCTGGCGCATGTAATCGCGCAGGCGGCCGAGAAGATCGGCATTTTCCGTCATGGTTTCCGCCACGATGTCGCGCGCGCCCTCGAGTGCCGCCTTCACATCGGCCACCTCGCCCTGAACATAAGCTTCCGCCAGTTTTGCCGGATCGGCGGCGCGGTTATCCCAGATGGCTTCTGCCAGCGGGCCGAGACCGCGTTCGCGGGCGATTTCGGCACGGGTGCGGCGTTTCGGCTTATAGGGCAGATAGAGATCTTCCAGCTCCGCCTTGGTGCCCGCCTGCATGATCTTGACCATCAGTTCATCGGTCATCTTGCCCTGACCGGCAATGGACTCCACGATGGAGCCACGGCGCGCATTGAGTTCGCGCAGATAGACGAGGCGTTCCGCAAGCGTGCGAAGCTGGGTGTCGTCCAGCCCTCCCGTCACCTCCTTGCGGTAACGGGCGATGAAGGGAACGGTCGCGCCCTCATCCAGCAAGGCTACCGCCGCCTTCACCTGATCGGGGCGGGCGTTGATTTCGGAGGCGATGAGCGAGGCGAGGCGGGCATTGTCTGCGGTCATAGGGGACTCTTGGGGGTTCTCTGATGTCACATCTGGAGCGGCGAACATAATGTCTGATTGTGGCGTGACAACAAGAGGCGGCAACGATTCCACAGGAAAGGCGGCGTTCAAGGGAAAGACGGGCATTTGCGGCGCTTTCTCCTTGACCTTTCGCCCCCCTGCCCTTAACGCCCCTGACACAAGGTTACTGGCGAATTTGCAGGGGTATTGACCATGAAAGTTCTGTTGATCGGTTCCGGCGGACGCGAACATGCGCTGGCGTGGAAAATCGCCCAGTCTCCCCTGCTCGATGAGCTTTATGCCGCCCCCGGCAATCCCGGCATTGCCGATCACGCGACGCTGGTAGCGCTGAACGTGGAAGACGACGCGGCCGTCATCGCCTTTGCGAAGGAAAAGGCAATCGACTTCGTCGTGGTCGGCCCGGAAGCGCCGCTGGTTGCCGGTCTTGCGGATGATCTGCGCGCCGCCGGCATCGCCACTTTCGGACCCTCGAAGGCAGCCGCCCAGCTTGAGGGCTCCAAGGGTTTCACCAAGGATCTCTGCGCGCGCTACGATATTCCGACCGGCGCTTACCAGCGTTTCAAGACCGCTGAACCGGCCAAGGATTATGTTCGTCAACAGGGCGCGCCGATTGTCATCAAGGCGGACGGGCTTGCCGCCGGCAAGGGCGTGACCGTGGCCATGACGGAAGCGGAAGCGCTTGCCGCGATTGACGACTGCTTCGACGGCGCTTTCGGCGCGGCCGGCGCCGAAGTGGTGGTGGAGGCCTTCCTCGATGGCGAAGAAGCGAGCTTCTTCTGCCTTTCCGATGGCAAGACCGCGCTGGCACTCGCCACCGCGCAGGATCACAAGCGTGTCGGCGATGGCGATACCGGCCCGAATACCGGCGGCATGGGCGCCTATTCCCCTGCCCCTGTTATGACATCTACCATGGTGGAGCGCACCATGAAGGAGATCATCGAGCCGACGATCTCGGGCATGGCCAAGGATGGCAATCCCTTCTCCGGTGTTTTTTTCGCAGGCCTGATGATTACCGCCAAGGGCCCGGAACTGATCGAATATAACGTGCGTTTCGGCGATCCCGAATGCCAGGTGCTGATGATGCGCCTGAAAAGCGATCTGCTGCCGATCCTCTATGCCACCGCTACCGGCACGCTGGACAAGGTGGAGGCGGAATGGCGCGACGATGCGGCGCTGACCGTCGTTCTCGCCTCCAAGGGTTATCCCGGCGCTTACGACAAGAACACGCCGATCGCCCATATTCCCGAGGCCAGCGAAGAGGCGAAGGTGTTCCATGCCGGAACCGCGCTGAAGGACGGCGGGCTGGTGGCGACGGGCGGACGCGTGCTGAACGTTACCGCCCTTGGAAAGACCGTCACGGAAGCGCAGGCACGCGCCTATGCGTTGGCCGACAAGGTGGAGTGGGAGAACGGCTTCTGCCGTCGCGATATCGGCTGGCAGGCCGTCGCCCGCGAAAAGGCCTGATCCTTAAGGCAAACGGGATTGGACGCGAATATTTCGTTCAATTTTTACCAAGTTTGCTGACCCGATGGAAACGAAACATCGGTAATACTTGCCGGAACATTGAATGGCGCATTGTGTCTCGATCACGAGGCCGCGCCGTCATTTCGGGGGTTTTTCGATGCGTCGTCTTTTTCTGACAGCGATTGTCGCGCTGACCGGCGGGTCGGCGATGGCGTCTTCCATCGAATATATAAACGGCGTGCATGTGGCCAATGGCAGCTTCATTCGTCGCGATTGCGCGGGCTGCAAGCCCATGAAGGGCAAAGCCGTGGCGCAGGGTTATGCCGTTCCCTCCATTGAGCCGGGCACGCAACACACGGAAATGCGCGAAGTCGACGGCAAGCGCACCCTGCTGCGCACAGAAGCCTGGCTTGGCGGCGCGCCCGTCACCTTCGTCAGCACCAATCCCGCATGGATGGCGGAAACCTCCAGCACCGCCATCGCGACCTATGACGACGCAGAACCGGCGTCGCATCCCGCTGAGACGGTTTCGACACCGGCCGGCATCGACGTGACGACGACCACGGCAGCCGTCAAGGAAATTTCCACCGAAAACGCAGCCGAACCGGCCAGCGCCTCGGTGATCGGCGCCCCCCAGTTCCCGGATTTCAAATTGCGCGGCAATTGACCGGCCGATGACGCATTTCATGACGAAGGTCAAATAATCGCGTCATCGCTGCATTCCCGAAATGGGGCCACAACCATGCGGGGAATATTGCTTTTTCTCCCGCTTATTCTGCCTGTCGGGCCTGATAAAGCTTTCGCCAATTAAATATTTATTCAAATTTTTAGCCGCTAAGTGCGTCTATAGTGCGATGCAGCACAGGATGAGGCCACGGCGCGGACACGCGCTTTTTGGCCCTTTTATCGCGCATCATGCGCCTCTCCCTTCTCCGAAACATCGGTACCGCGCGGCGTTTTCAGGCGCGCGATCCCAAACGCTTGTGAGCGCCCATGAAGAACCTTTCCATTTCCCGTCAGTTGATCGTTCTCGTGGTGGCCCTGATGGCCGCCTTCGCCGTGGCGACGTTTTACCAGCTGAAATCCGCCACCGATGCTATCTATGAGGAACGCTACGGCATGCTGCGGACGCAGGTGCAATCGGCGATCTCCATCCTGCAATCCTTCCACGACAAGGAAAAGGCCGGAACGCTTTCGCGCGACGAGGCCATGAAACAGGCTTACGCCACCGTCAGCGCCATGCGCTTCACGCCGGACGGCTATCTGTTCGGTTACGACTACGACGTGACGATGAAGTTCCATCCCGATGCCAAGCGCGTCGGTGAGAGCTTCAAGGGCAAGCCGGACAGCAAGGGTTTCGCCTATCGCGACGAGCTGGTGCGGCTTGGTCGCAATGGCGGCGGACAGACGGATTTTTACGGTCCGAAGCCCGGCATGGAAGGCAATGACTACGCCAAGAGCTCCTACGCGCTTGCCTTCGAACCATGGCAGGTGGTGGTCGTGACCGGCGTTTATATCGACGATCTGAACGCACAGGTGCGCGGCGAGGTGATGAAGGCGCTGTCCATCGGTGCCGCCATCTTCGTACTGGCGCTTGCCGCCGCCTTCTATGTCATCCGTGGCATTTCGAAGCCGCTTGGCGATATTCACCGTGCGCTCGGTGAAGTGGCCAATGAGAACGTCTCGCTCGCCATTCCCCATACCGGCCTGACGAACGAAGTGGGCATGATGGCGAAGGCCACCGCCTCGCTTCAGGACAAGGTGCGCGAGCGCCATGCCATGCAGCGCCGTGAGGAAGAACAGCAGCGGCAGCTCAATGCGGAACGCCAGAACAATCTCGACATGCAGCGCGACGAGGCGGAATTGCAGGCGCGTGTCGTCACCACCATCGGCGAGGCGCTGGAAAAGCTGGCGGGCGGCGATCTGACCGTACGTTGCGGCGATCTCGGCAATCGTTATGCGGCACTGCGCGACAATTTCAACGAGGCCCTGATCCATCTCGACGCCGCCATGGCCAAGGTGAATTCCAAGAGCATCGACATCGGTGGCTCCAAGGAGGAAATCCGCAAGGCCTCCAACGAGCTTTCGCAGCGCACCGAACGGCAGGCTGCCAATCTGGAAGAAACCTCGGCCGCTCTCGATGAATTGACGGTTGCGGTGCGCCAGACGGCGGAAGGGGCGGCAGACGCCGCCAAGCGCGTCACCACCGTCAGCTCCGAAGCCATGCGCAGCGACCGGGTGGTGGAAGAGGCGATTACGGCGATGAGCGGTATCGAGCAATCTTCCGACCAGATTTCCAACATCATCGGCGTGATCGACGACATCGCTTTCCAGACCAACCTTCTGGCGCTGAATGCCGGTGTGGAAGCGGCGCGTGCGGGCGAAGCCGGCAAGGGCTTTGCCGTGGTGGCCCAGGAAGTGCGCGAACTGGCGCAGAAATCCGCCGCCGCCGCCAAGGAGATCAAGGACCAGATCGCCCGCTCTTCCGCCCAAGTGGAAAACGGCGTGCGCCTTGTCGGCGAGGCTGGCGATGCGCTGAAACGCATCTCGGATCAGATCAAATCGGCAAACGAGATCGTCAGCAAGATCGCCCATTCGGCGGCCGAACAGGATACGACGCTGCGCTCGATTTCCTCGTCGCTCAACCAGCTGGATGTCGCCACCCAGCACAATGCGGCGATGGCGGAAGAAACCACGGCTTCGGCGGAAGCGCTCGCCGTCGACACCGAGGAACTGCTGAACCTCATCCGCGGCTTCCGCGTCTCTTCCGGCCACCAGCTTCATGGTATGGCGGAGCAGATGCGTATGGCGGGGTGATACGCCCCAGGGCCATCGATGAACAACGGCGCCGGGGGAAACTCCGGCGCTTTTCTTTTCAAGCATTTACAGGAAAAGTGGAACCCGGTTTTCCGTCCGGAAATGCGCCAAAACACTCTAACGGGTCAGCGCATCCAGCCGGTCGATATCGGCAGGCGAAAATACGGCAATACCAGCTTTTTCGAGCAGCGCCGTCGTAACCCCGTTGCCCGCGTGTTTGACGCCAGAAAACGAACCGTCATAAATCGCAACCGACCCGCAGGACGGGCTGCCGTCGATCAGAAGCGCGTATGTGCAGCCATTGGCCCTGACGAAGGCCAGTGCCCTTTCCGCGCCGGCGATAAATTGCGCCGTGACATCGCCGCCGGTCACCTCCAGCACGCGGGCGCGGCCCTCCAGCACATCGACACCGGAGGCACCCTTCTCGATTTCCGCCGGCGGGCGTGGCACGAGCATGCCGCCCGCCATCTCCGGACAGATCGTCACCAGCCTGCCCTCGCTTCGCCAGCGGTCTATCGCCGGGTGGGAGAAGGGTTTGCCTCTGCCGTCATAACGGAGACAGGCTGGCCGAGGAGGCAGGCGCTGATGAGGATTTTGGGGGTCATGTCGGTCAATCTAAAACGATCCCGGCAAGCGTGGAAGCCGAAAATACCCCCCTCTGCCCTGCCGGGCATCTCCCCCTCAAGGGGGGAGATCGGCAAGAGGAAGGCTCCCCGCAAAAACCGCGACATTAGAGGTGATCGAGAGGCTGCCGCGATTCGATCTCCCCCCTTGAGGGGGAGATGCCCGGCAGGGCAGAGGGGGGTGAACCGCGCACACTGACATGTACGGCTACCCCAACGCCCCTCACCCCGTGATCTTCGAGAAATCCGCAACCGTTCCGGTGGCTTCGCGAATGGCCTTCAGCAGCGCCAGACGGTTGGCACGGATGGCCGCATCCTCGTCATTGACGAGCACATCCTCAAAGAACTTGTCGACCGGCGCGCGAAGTGTGGAGAGCGCCTGCATGGCGGAGCGGAAATCCTCGCCCGCAACAGCCTTCGCAGCGTCGGCAGATGCGGTCTTGATCGCCGCGTAGAGCGCCTTTTCGGCATCGAGCTTCAGCAGCTCTTCCGAAACGCTGTTCGCCACCACGGTGCCCTTCTTTTCCTCGGCGGCCAGAAGCTGGGTTGCACGCTTGGCGCCTGCCAGAAGGTTGCGGCCATCCTCGCCGGTGATGAAGGCGGTGAGCGCCTCGACACGGCGGGCGATCATCAGGAGATCGTCGGATTCCGGCGTCAAAACGGCGTCGATCAGATCGTAACGCGCGCCGAGGTCGCGCAGATAGACTTTCAGGCGATCGTGGAAGAAGGAGAGAAGGTCCGGGTCCTTCGCAACGCTCAGCAGCGGAAGCCGCACGTTCTTCTCAAGCAGAATACGCACCACGCCCAGCGCCGCGCGGCGCAGCGCGAAGGGATCCTTCGAGCCGGTCGGCTTCTCGTCGATGGCCCAGAAACCAACGAGTGTATCGAGCTTGTCGGCCAGAGCGACCGTTATCGCTACCTTGTCGGCTGGCAGACGGTCGGAGGGACCCTGCGGCTTGTAATGGTCTTCGATTGCCGCCGCGACGCTTTCGTTTTCGCCCTGCAGCGCCGCATATTTACGGCCCATCAGGCCCTGAAGCTCGGGGAATTCACCGACGGCTTCGGTGCGCAGGTCGGCTTTCGCCAGAACACGGCGCGGTCCACCAGATCGGCATCGGCGCCGACAACCGGGGCCAGCGCCTTCGCCAGTTCGCGAATACGGGCCACGCGCTCACCCTGCGTTCCGAGCTTGGCATGGAAGGTGACGTTCAGCGCATCGAGCTTGGCCATGCGCTGATCGAGCGGCTTCTTGAGATCGAGGTTGAATTTCGCAGCAGAATCTTTCAGCGTTTCCAGATCGGGCAGATCGCCCTGGTCGCGGTTCCAGAAGTGGCGGGCATCCGACAGGCGGGCGCGCACGACCTTGCCATTGCCATGGATGATTTCCTTGCCGCCATCGCTCGCCTCGATGTTCGAGATCAGGATGAAGCGGTTGGAAAGGCCCTCTTCCGCACCCTGATTGCGAGTGACGAAACACTTCTGATTGGTCTTGATGGTGAGGCGGATGATTTCCGCCGGAATCTGCAGGTAGTCTTCCTCGAAGGTGCCCATCAGCACCTGCGGCCATTCGACGAGGCCGGAGACTTCTTCCAGCAGGCCTTCATCTTCCACCAGTTCAAGACCGTTGGCGAAAGCCAGATCCTTGGCGTCGTGCAGGATGATATCCTTGCGGCGCTCGGCATCGAGAATGACCTTCGCCTTTTCGAGGCTCGAGACATAATCTTCGAAACGGCGCACGGTGATCGGGCCGGGTGCATGGAAACGATGGCCATAGGTGACGTTGCCGGCGACGATGCCGTCGATCACGAAAGGAATGACCTGCGTTTCATCGTGCTCGGGGCCGAACAGGCAGACGATGGATTGCAGCGGCCGCACCCAGCGCAGACTTTCCGAACCCTTGCCTTCGATGCCGGCATAGCTCGATCCCTTCGGCATGGAGGCCGGGCCGGAGCGCATGGATTTCGGCCAGGGGAAGGAGCGGATGATGCCGGGCATCACTTCCGCGATGATCTCTTCCGCCGGACGGCCGGGCTTGTTGATGATGGCGATGTAGAACTCGCCCTTCTTCGGATCGGAAACGACCTGCGCTTCCGAGATATCATTGAGGCCTGCGCCGCGCAGAAAGCCCTCGATGGCCTTTTCATTGGCATCGGTGCGCGGGCCCTTCTTTTCCTCGCGCACATCGGCGGAGCGGGCGTTGAGGCCGCGAATATCCAGCGTCAGGCGGCGCGGCGTCCAATATTCGCGCGCACCCTCATAGGTCAGCCCTCTCTCCACCAAGGCATCGGTGACGAGTTTCTTCAGATCGCCCGCCGCCTTGCGCTGCATGCGGGCGGGGATTTCCTCGGAGCGGAGTTCAAGCAGAAGATCGGGCATGGGATCAGGACTTTATCTGTTGTCGGACGTTTGCGGTCGGCTTAGCAAGCAACGCGGCAAAAGTCACCAAGGCATTCGGTTAAATTACCGCCGGCCGGCGTTACCAGCCGCCGCCGCCACCACCACCACCGCCGGAGCCTGAAAAACCGCCGCCGCCACCGCCCGAAAAGCTGGAGCCGGAGGAGCTGACGGGCTGGGGAATGGTGGAGGCGATGGTATTGGCCATGGAGGTGGAAAAGCCGCCGATCCTGTCGCCAAAGGTTCCGTAATTGCTGCCCGCATACCAGCCGGGCGCATAACTTGCCGCTGCGGCACCGGCAGCGGCCGTTGCGAGCCAGGCCTCGAAGGTACGGCTCCACGGTTTTTCGACGCCGAGCGCCACGGCATAGGGCAGCAATGTCTCGAAATGCTGCGGCGACATGGCGGGCGCACCAGCCATGTTCATCCGATCTTTTTCCGCCAGCGTCAGATAGGTTCTGAGGCCTTCGATGCCGTCCATCAGCTTGCGGCCAAGCGGCGTCGGCGCGCCCATCAGGAACAGGAACAGCGCGTTGGTGAGCACGATGCCGCCGATGGCGGCCAGCGCCAGCGACTTGGTGTCATGCGTCACATCCAGCAGGATTTGCGTGGCGATGCCGCCAATGGCGGAAAAGGCCACGAAACCGGCAAAGGCCAGCATGACGATGCCGCCGATCCGCTTGCGCAGCGGTGCGCCGCGCGAAAACTGGCGGCCGATGCCGATCGACAGGATGCTGAAGAAGAAGGCGAAAAAGCCGAAGACCAGCACGGCGGCAATGGCGCTTTCATCCAGATCACCAAACACCAGCGTTGCGACGATGAGGGCGATGCTAAGGAAGATGCCGAAGACGGTGTAACCGGCATTGCTACGGTAATATTTGCCGCGATGTTCTTTTTCTATCGCCGCGCGGAACTGTTTTCCAACTTTTTCCACCTCCGCCCCATGGGCCTTGTCGATAGTCAGCGTCTCGCCCGAGCCGCCGATGGATGAAAGCAGCGTCTTCTGGCCGGTGGGCAGATCAGTGGCGGTTGCCTTTTCGGTACGGCGAATGACGATCGAATTCTTCAGGTCTTCCAGAACGACATAACCCTTTACCGCAAGGTCAAGGGCCGAGGCAGAGAGCGCCGTCCAGCCGGCACCGGAAAAGCCCCTGTTATCGACGTAATTGACCAGAGCCGGAGAAAGCCCCTCCGGCGCATCCCAGCGCGGCACGACCACGCCCTTCGCCGGATCACGGCCGACGGCGAACCAGGCGCGCAGGTAATAAAGCAGCACGGCGAAAAGCCCGCCGCCCGAAAGCAGGATGGCGAGATTGTCGCGCAGCCACCAGCCCGCCTCCTGCGAGGTGTCAGGCGCGGCAATCGCGCCCTTGGGCAGCTTGACGGCGACCGTCATGCCCTCGCCCACTGTGAAGGGGCGGGTGGAGGCAAAGAACACCTCGTTGCCTTCGTTCAGAATGCGCGCATCCTTGCCCTTCGCGCCAAGCGGACCGGTGAAGACGGCCGTATCGGTGGCCCTGACGCCCTGGGGCAGAGTGATGGTGGCGGAAATCTCGCCCATGGGAAATTGCCAGCCATTGCCGGTGACATTCCAGGTCAGCTCGTCATAATCGCTGAAATAGCGGATCTGCCGGGCAGTGGTGTAGGTGATCTGGAAGATATGCTCGCCGGTCGGCAGAAAACGCTCGGCGCTGCCGGTATAGATGCGGATGCCGCCGTCGATATTCTCGGTGCGCCAGTTTTCCGGCGCGCCATCGCGCTCCACCGAAACGACGTTGAAATCCACCTTGGTGCGGCGGTTATTCGCATCCAGCGCATATAGCGGGAAATCGCGGAAGATGCCGCGCTTGATGTTCTGGCCCTCAGCACGGGCGGTGATGGTTTCCGTCACCGTCAGCTTGCCATCCGCCGCCGCCTCGACAACGGAATGGTAGGAGCGGATGAATTCCTCCGCGAAGGCCGGGAAGGCCGCGCCCAGGAAGACGAACAGCGCGAGAAGTCTTGCGGCGATGGTCTTCACGGGCGGTCCCTCCTCAATGGCTCAGTGCTGCGGCTCGGCAGCGCTTTCCTTTTCGATGTAGTCGACGCCCAGCGAGGCGAGCGCTTTCCAGTAACCGGGATAGGTCTTGCCGACGCAGGCCGGATTCTGGATGGCAATACCGCCGATCTTCAGCGCCGCCAGCGCAAAGCTCATGGCGATGCGGTGGTCGGCAAAGGTATCGATGGAGGCCTTGACCGTCTGGCCCGCAAGAGCCGGATCGGCATGCACGATCAGGTCATCGCCCTCCTCATGCGCCAGACCATTGCGGATTTCGTTGAGGCCGAGCGAGACAGCGCGGATACGGTCGCATTCCTTGACGCGCAGATTGGCGATGCCGACGAAACGCACCGGCGTCTCGTTGAAGGCGGCCAGAACCGCAATGGTCGGAATGGCGTCCTGCATCTGCGAACCGTCGATTTCGGCGGGCAGGTGCGGAAACTTGGCCATGACATCATAGGCCTTGGCATCCGGCTGGGTGAATTTATCGGCCGGCGTGCCGATATCGATCGCGCCGCCGGTCAGAAGCTCGGCACCCCAGAGATAGGTGGCAGCGGAGGCATCCGGCTCGATGTGGAAATCGGTCGCCGTGTAACCCGTCGGATGCACGCGCCAGATGGCGTTGCTGACCCGCTCCACCTTCGCGCCGAAGGCTTCCATGGCCGATGTGGTGAGGTCGATATAGCCCTTCGCGCCGATTTCCTCACCCTTGAGGACGATATCGACAGGCTTGTCGCCGCAGGCGGCGGCCATCAAAAGCGCCGACACATATTGGCTGGAGAGGTTGGCGTCGATGGTGACGCTGCCCTTCGGGAACCCTGTGCCCTTGCCGCAGACGGTGACGGGTGGGCAGCCGGTCGGCGCTTCCGCCTCGACGCCGAGAGAGCGCAGGGCCTCCACCAGCGGCATGATCGGGCGTTTGCGCATGTGCTCATCGCCATCGATGATGACGGCGCCATCCACAAGCGCGGCAGCAGCGGTGAGGAACCGTGTGGCGGTGCCGGCATTGCCGAGGAAAAGCGGCTTTTCCGGCTGCTGCAGTACACCCGTGCCTTCCACCACGAAGGTAGTGGCATCAGGCTCGGTGACCTTGACGCCCATCTCGCGCAGGGCTTCGGCCATATAAAGCGTGTCGTCGCTTTTCAGTGCGCCGGTCAACCGGCTTTTGCCCCTGGCAAGACCGGCCAGGAGAAGCGCACGATTGGTGATGGACTTGGAGCCGGGCGGCTCGACCTTGCCGGAAAGCGGGTGGTCGGGCGGGGTGATGGTCAGTTCGATCATGATTGTCGTCTTGTCAAAGAATGCGGCGCGGGGCCGGATTATCGGAATTTGAACGGGAGGTCTTAAGCCGCCGGGGGAACAGTGCGCTTAGAATTTCACTGTCGGCACGGCGCGGTCGGCCGGATTGTCGATCTCGAAATAGGGCGCCTTGGCAAAACCGAACTGGCCTGCGACCAGATTGGAGGGGAAGCTTTCCACCTTGACGTTGAGATCGCGGGCGGCGCCATTGTAATAACGGCGCGACATCTGGACTTCGCTTTCGATGGTTTCCAGCGAACGCTGCAATTCCAGAAAATTCGTATTGGCCTTGAGATCGGGATAAGCCTCGGCAAGCGCAAAGAGCTTGCCGAGCGCCTGCGACAGCAGGCCTTCCGCCTGGGCGCGGCCCTCGACATCGCCTGCCGGCACGGCCTGCGCCCGGTTGCGCATGGCGATCACCTCCTCGAAGGTGCTCTTTTCATGCGCCGCGTAACCCTTCACTGTCTCGATAAGGTTGGGAATGAGATCGGCGCGGCGCTTCAGCTGCACGTCGATGCCCGACCACGCCTCTTCCTTCATCTGCCGCGCCTTGACCAGCCCGTTATAGATGAAGACGACATAAAGCGCGATTGCCGCGATGATTGCCAGCGTGATGAACATGAATTGCGATTCCCAGCTTCGTTGCGCGCACGATAGCCGCTCATTACCGCAAAGTCATGGGGCTTCGCTCATTCTGTCCGTTTTTGCCGAGAGGATAAAACCGCGACCAGTGCTGCGCGTCATTTATTGTAGACGGTGCAGTATAATCGCAGACCGGATGTTTTCCTTACAAAAACGGTGTGTGAGGCAAGCCTGTAGCCGCGTTCGGCCCAATAGTCCTTGTTCTCACCCAGATGATTCCAGCCGTCTATTCTCCAGTCGAGCATTTTCGAGTTTTGCGTGTAGTGCATGCGGACAAGCGCGCTACCGACATCGAGCGTCCGCTGGCCGCTGTCCTTGCAATCCATGCGGGTGACGATCATTCCGAAACTACGCAGTTTGTCTGCTCGGCGAAAGGCGTCATTGCCGCTCATCCATTCAGTCGTTTCGGCAGCCGCAGCGTTGCCGAGGAAACATGCAAGCATCAATACAGGCAAAAAAACTAAGCTTCTAATATTCATAATCAAATCCATCACGATGTTTCACATAACCAATCAACACAAAATAAAAGGCCGTCAAGAACGGCCTTTCAAATTCATTAGAAGCTTCGGCTTGAATCTGCCTTCAAAAATCAGGCGGCCCTGTTCCAGTTCACCCCGCCCGCATCCGTCAGCAGGAAGGCTTCGCCGCAGGCTTTCGCCAGCGTGCGCACGCGCAGGATATAGCTCTGGCGTTCCGTGACCGAAATTACGCCGCGTGCATCCAGAAGGTTGAAGACGTGGCTGGCCTTGATGCACTGGTCATAGGCCGGGAACACGCATTTGTGCAGGCGCTGATTGTCGTTATCACCGGGCGCACCGGCGGCGAGAAGCGCCTGGCATTCCTTTTCGGCGTCGATGAAATGGCGATGCAGCATGGCCGTATCGGCAAATTCGAAGTTGTGACGGGAATATTCCTGCTCGGCCTGCAGGAAGACGTCGCCATAGGAAATCTTCTCTTCGCCTTCGCGGCCGTTGAAGTTCAGGTCATAGACATTGTCGACGCCCTGAACATACATGGCGAGACGCTCCAGACCATAGGTCAGCTCGCCCGCGACCGGCGAGCATTCAATGCCGCAAACCTGCTGGAAATAGGTGAACTGCGAGACTTCCATGCCGTCACACCAGCATTCCCAGCCAAGACCCCAGGCGCCGAGCGTCGGGCTTTCCCAGTCGTCTTCGACGAAGCGCACATCGTGCAGCAGCGGATCGAGGCCGATCGCCTTCAACGAACCGAGATAGAGTTCCTGCAGGTTGGACGGGTTGGGCTTCAGAATGACCTGATACTGGTAATAATGCTGCAGGCGGTTGGGGTTTTCGCCGTAACGGCCGTCGGACGGGCGGCGCGAGGGCTGCACATAGGCGGCCTTCCATGGCTTGGGACCAAGCGCGCGCAGCGTCGTCGCCGGATGAAACGTGCCCGCGCCCACTTCCATATCGTAGGGCTGCAGCACCGCGCAGCCCTTGTCGGCCCAGTAATTGTGCAGCGTCAGGATAAGCGCCTGAAAGGAACGCTTCGGGTTCATATGGTCGGGAACATCGGTCATTGCAGTCATCGCGGCGTTAGGAGGACAAGTAAGCATTGACTTACTTCGGATGCGGACACGTGCCACGGCATGGCGTGAGGGTCAAGGTTTTATGCGTGGAGACGCCGCCTTAGGTCTCATCCTCGCGCTTCACCCGGTATTCGCCGGTTTCCGGGTCCTTGATCAGCGTGCCGATGGCGCCGGTCTCGCGTTCCTTCTCGCGCTGTTTCGATTTCGCCGAGAGCTTTTCCGCATCGCGGACAAAGCGGCGGTATAGGATGACGGATCCCACCACCAGAAGAATAATTGTAATGAGCTGCGCCATAAGGCTTTATTCCCGAGACATCATAGACCGAAACGCGACCACAATGCCTTTTCTTCGGCAACCTCCGCAAGCCCCGAGACGGCGCCGGCGGCCAGCCTTTCGGCATTCACGTCCAGAGCAGCATTCACGCCCGGCACCTTTTTGCCGAACAAAGTGCGCCCGCCGCTGACGAGCTGGAGCTTGACCTTCTCGCCGTAACGGCGGCGAAGAACCTCGCGCATGTCGCCCAGCCCGTCGATCAGGCCGAGGTCGAGGCCGCGCATGCCGGTCCAGAACAGGCCGGAGAAGATCGCCTCGTCGCCCTTCAGTTTCGAGCCGCGACGCATCTTGACCATATCGATGAAAACATTGTGGATTTCGACCTGAAGCGACTTCAGGTAATCGATATCGCCTTCCTTTTCCGGCTGGAAGGGATCGAGGATGACCTTGTTCTCGCCGGCCGTATAGACACGGCGCTCCACGCCGATCTTCTTCAGCATTTCCGGAAAACCGAAACCGCCGGAAACGACGCCGATCGAACCGACGATGGAGGTGGGATCGGCGATGATCTCGTCGCCGGCAAGCGCGATCATGTAGCCGCCGGAGGCCGCAACATCCTCCACGAAGATCAGGACCTTCTTTTCCTTTTCCTCGGCGAGCTGGCGGATGCGGTTATAGATCATCCGCGCCTGCACCGGCGAACCGCCGGGCGAGTTGAGCGAAATGGCGACGGCCGGAGCATCCTTGACGGCGAAGGCCTTTTCCAGAAGCGGCGCATAGGAGGCGAGATTGAGGGCGGGGCGGAACTGGTTGCCGCCGGCCATGATCGCGCCGTGCATGCGCACCACCGGGATGACGAGCTCTTTTTTACGAAAGCGTTTCGGCACCAGATACTTCAGAAAACCCACTACTCAATCCTCGCAGCATTTATCCGTTCGTCAGGGATGTATGTATCGCCCCGGAAAACACAATGGTTTGCGGCCGGCGGAACGGCGATATTTATGACGCGGGCCGGATTGCCCTTACATTACGCGAATAGGCGGCGCGGCCATTGTTCAGGTCATCGACGAAGGGGGTGAAGGCATGGCTGCCGGTCTCATGCATGATGAGCGGCGCGCGGAAGGACAGCCGCGCCCGCGAACCCTTGATGGCGGTGACGAGCATGCGCACCGCGTCCTCGCCAGGGCGCGGATGGATGAGGGTGATCTCGATGCCGCCGAAACGACTGCCGCAGGCGGCGATGATTTCCGCCACCGATTGCGGCCTTGAAATCAGGGAAAGTTGCCCACCCGGCACCATGATCGCGCCTGCGGTCCTGATCCAGTCTTCGAACAGGCCATCGGTCATGGCATGCGCTTCGGCCTTCAGGGCATCCGGCGTGCGACGGTCGCCCGCATCGTTATAGGGCGGGTTCATGATGACGTGATGGAAATGATCGTCGGGCAAGCCCGCTTCGGCGCGTGCTTTCGCCCGCAGGGTCACATCGGCTTCGCGCACGCTGACGCGGGCAGAAAAATCAGCATTCTCAGGCAGTTCGAGGCTGCGGCGGGCAAATTGCGCCATTTCCGGCGAGCGTTCGTACAGCGTCACCTCGGCCTTTTCGAGCCGCGCGGCAACCGCCATGCCGGCCGCACCCGCGCCCGCGCCGAGATCGGCTATCCGGCAGGCACGCTCATCCGCCACCAGCGAGGCCAGAAGCATGGCGTCCATGCCGGCCCGGTGTCCCCTGCCCTTCGGCTGGATGATGTGAAACCGGCCCCGATGAAAGGCGTCGATCGTTTCGGAAATGCCGTCGCCCACCGCCGTTCAAGCCTCTTCGTTGCGCAACTCGTCGCCGAGCCCGGCATCGATGAGAATGCGGCGGGCCTGATCGGCCCGATCTTCCTCCACCAGAAACCTTCGCGGCAAAAGACCGAGCGATCCTTCCAGAATGCTCATCGCCTGATCGGCGATGAGGCAATGGATGCCGGCATCCCTCATCAGGCTTTCGGCGAAGGAGAGCAGCACGGCATCGTTGGTACGGATCAGTTCACGCATGGATAGACCTTAAATTCCCATCTTTTTGAATGGCTAGCGGCAATTCGCCCCTTGCCGCGCAAGGCGTCAGTTTTTATTGTCGAATTCAAATTCGAACTGGAGTCCTGTCCCTTGGGCGTCGTCATACCGCTTGAAGAAAGCAAAAACAAACTCGCATCCGTCAAGCCGCTTGTCGACCTGACCCGCCCCGATATGGAACGGGTGAACCAGCTTATCCTTTCCAAGGCCGGTTCCGATGTCCAGATGATACCCGAGGTGGCCAACCACCTCATCTCTTCCGGCGGCAAGCGCCTGCGACCGATGCTGACGCTCGCCTCGGCCTCGATGTTCGGTTACGAGGGCGACAACCACATCAAGCTCGCCACCAGCGTCGAATTCATGCACACGGCGACGCTTCTGCATGACGATGTGGTGGATGAAAGCGATCTGCGCCGCGGCAAATCCACCGCCCGCACCATATGGGGCAACCAGGCGAGCGTTCTCGTCGGCGACTTCCTGCTCGGCCAGGCCTTCCGCATGATGGTGGATGTCGGCTCTCTCGATGCGCTCGATGTGCTGTCCACCGCCGCCTCGGTGATCGCCGAGGGCGAGGTGCTGCAGCTTTCGGTCGCCAAGAACATGGAAACGACCGAAGACGATTATCTTCAGGTGATTCGCGCCAAGACGGCCGCCCTTTTTGCAGCGGCGGCGGAAGTCGGCCCCATCGTCGCCAAGACCGACAAGGCGACCCGCAGCGCGCTGAAATCCTACGGCATGAATCTCGGCCTTGCCTTCCAGCTCGTCGACGATGTGCTGGACTACGGCGGCAAATCCGCCGATCTCGGCAAGAATACCGGCGACGATTTCCGCGAAGGCAAGATCACGCTGCCAGTCATCCTCTCCTATCGTCGCGGCACGCAGGATGAGCGCGCCTTCTGGCGCAACGCCATCGAAAAGGGTGAAAGCAGCGACGAGAACCTTGAAAAGGCGCTGGGCCTGATCACCAAATACAACGGTCTTGGCGATACGATCGGCCGCGCCACGCACTACGGCACCATCGCCCGCGACGCGCTCGCACCGCTGCCGCAGAGCCCCTGGAAAGATGCGCTTCTGGAAGTGATCGACTTCTGCATCGAGCGTCTGAACTGACGCCGCAGGCCGGGCGAAAGGCGGATGGAAAAGACCATCCGCCCAATGTTCCGGGCCAGCTTCTCCGCAAGGCGTGATTGTGGCCGGGGCCATAATTTCTTGCGGCGTTGCTTCAAAAAAGCCATTCTATCGTGACCAACAATGGAAACTGATTTTTCCGTGCTTCTGCACAAAGGCAAAGGTTCCCTCATGCGGCGTAAACCAGCACTCCGTCTTCTCTGCAGCGCGGCTCTTGCCGCTGCTCTCGCAATCGGCGCGGGTGCAAGCCCCGGCTTTGCGGAGACGAAGGCGACACCGGAAGACAAGGCCGTTACGTTCGATCCCGGCAAGGTGAACACCTTCTCCGGCGCCTTCCTCGCCGGGCGCAATGCCGATGTCGATCAGGATTATCCCACCGCGATCTCGCTTTACAAAAAGGCGCTGGAATTCGATCCCGCCAATACGGAAATCC
The DNA here is from genome assembly GCF_001526505.1 of Agrobacterium sp. D14. NCBI lineage: Bacteria > Pseudomonadati > Pseudomonadota > Alphaproteobacteria > Hyphomicrobiales > Rhizobiaceae > Agrobacterium > Agrobacterium sp. D14. Next base: position 185,830 of record NZ_ASXX01000063.1, on the reverse strand, counting down.
GCCAGCGGCTGATGATCGCCGAACTTCTGAGCGGCAATTTCGAGGCCGGCGCCAAGATCGCCGATTCGATGAAGGACGATACCTCGGTGGAGCGCGTGACGACCATCGTGCGCGGTCTCGACGCCATCAAGGACAAGGAATTCGCCAAGGCCGAGAAGATCCTGAAATATACCGGCCCGAACGATCTCGACCGCATGGTCAACACACTTTTGACCGCATGGGCGCGCGCCGGTTCCGGCAAGCCGAAGGAAGCGCTGGCGCTGGTCAACAATATGAAGGGCCCGGGCTGGATTTCGATCTTCCAGAAATACAATGCGGCGGCCATCGCCCTTGTTTCCGGCAACAACGAGGCCGCCCGCAAGAGCCTGAACGAAGCGGTGACGGACCGCGAAGGCGGGGCAACCGCCTCCGATACCTATATGCGCGCGGTGATGGCGCTTGCCCGGCTGGAGGCTTCCGCCGGCAACAAGCAGAAGGCGCTGGATGCGATTGCGGTCGGCGACACTTTCGCACCGAATTACGCGCCGCTGAAAGCGCTTCGCCAGTCCATCGAAAACGGTGAAAAGCCGGAACAGCAGATCACCAATGCCGTGGAGGGTGCCGCCAGCGTCATGTTCTCCATCGCCGGCGCGCTGAACCGCGAAGGCGCCGAAGAGATCGTGACGCTTTATCTGCAGACGTCGCGCGCGCTCGATCCGAAGAGCCCGGATACGCTCATCCTTCTCGGCGGCCTTTCCGAAGCGCTGAAACAGCCTGACCGCGCCATTGCCTTCTACCGCGAGGTGCCGAAGGATTCGCCGATGTATCGCATCTCCGAGCTGCAGCTCGGACTGACGCTTGCGCAGACCGGCAAGGTGGATGAGGCGCGCAAGCACCTCAAATCCCTGCTCGAATCCGATCCGAAGGACATTCGTTCCTATCTCGCCTATGGCAGCGTGCTTTCGGACGCCAAGGACTACAAGGCGATGGCCGAGAACTACGACAAGGCCATCGAGGTCATCGGCTCCGTGCCGCAGAAATCCGACTGGTCCGTCTTCTTCCAGCGCGGCATCGCCTATGAGCGGCTGAAGGAATGGGACAAGGCCGAACCGAATTTCAAGCGGGCGCTGGAGCTGAACCCGGAACAGCCGCAGGTTCTGAACTATCTGGGCTATTCCTGGGTGGACAAGGGCATCAATCTCGATGAAGGCATGAAGATGATCAGCCGCGCCGTCGAGCTTCGGCCGAATGACGGCTATATCGTCGATTCGCTCGGCTGGGCGCATTATCGCCTCGGCGCTTTCGATGAAGCCGTGACCGAACTGGAACGGGCGATCGAACTGAAAGCCGGCGATCCGACCATCAACGACCATCTGGGCGACGCCTATTGGCGGGTCGGCCGCAAGATCGAGGCGGTCTATCAGTGGAACCGCGCATTGATCGGCGACAGCGACGACGTGGACAAGGCCAAGGTGAAGGAAAAGATCGCCAACGGCCTGCCGCCGGTGGAAAAGGATGCCGAAAATACCGCCAAGAAGGAAGTCGCGCCGGTGCCGCCGGCTCCTCCGGTACCGGCACCGGCTGCCACTCCGGACAAGAAATCCTGACGCCGCATGCGCGGACATGACGTTTCCGGGGCCACCGAGACCATCGAGGCGGCCCCGGCCAAGATCAATCTGGCGCTGCATGTGACCGGCCAGCGAGCGGATGGGTATCACCTGCTCGAAACGCTGGTGACCTTTACCGAAGCCGGCGACACGATCCGTATTCGCGACGCCGATGCCGATGCCGACAGTTTCTCCATCTCCGGCCCTTTCGGCGATCTTTTGCGCGCGGGCGATGGCGGCGATAACCTTGTCACCCGCGCCAGGGACCTGTTGCGCGATGCGCTTGCATCGACAGGGCAACCTGCACCCCCGGTCGCCATTCATCTTGAAAAGAACCTGCCGGTGGCTTCCGGTATCGGCGGCGGCTCGGCGGATGCGGCGGCGACGCTGCGGGGGCTTTTGCGGCACTGGCGTGCCGGGATCGCGCCGGATGCGCTTGCATCCATGGCGCTGACGCTCGGGGCGGATGTACCGATGTGCCTTGAGAGCCGATCCCTGATCGCGCGCGGCATCGGCGAGGACATCGAACGGATCACCGATCTGCCGGAACTGGCGATGGTTCTGGCCAATCCGTTGAAGGCGGTTTCGACGCCGGAGATTTTCCGGCGATTGCAGAACAAGACCAATCCGCCCCTGCCCGCCTCTGCGACAATCGGCTGGATGGATTTTCTCGCCCAAAGCCGTAACGATCTGCAACCGCCGGCTCAGGCGCTTCTACCGGAGATCGGGGAAATCATTGGGTTGTTGTCGCAGGAGGGGGCTGCGCTTGTGCGCATGTCCGGTTCAGGGGCAACCTGTTTCGGGATTTTTCATTCCCTTGAAGCGGCCAGGAAAGCGGAAACATCGCTTCGGAAGAGGCGCCCCGGCTGGTATTTTCAGGCGACGCGGACCATTTGAAAATCAGACACTTCGAGGATAAGGCCATGGCAGGCGAAAGACCCTTCATTCCCCTTGGCATTGCGGTTTTGACCGTTTCGGACAGCCGCACGCTGGAGAACGACAAATCCGGCGATACGCTCGTCGCAAGGCTGGAGGAAGCGGGCCACAGGCTCGCGGCCCGCGCCATCGTGCCTGATGACAAGGCAGCGATTGCCGGCACGGTGCGCGACTGGACGCTCTCTGAAGGCGTGGATGTGGTAATCACCACCGGCGGCACCGGCTTTACCGGCCGCGATGTGACGCCCGAAGCGCTGGAGCCGCTGTTCGAAAAGCGCATGGATGGGTTTTCCGCCCTCTTCCACCGCATCTCCTATGACAAGATCGGCACCGCCACCATCCAGTCGCGGGCAACCGGCGGCGTGGCGAACGCGACCTTCATCTTCGTGCTGCCCGGCTCGCCGGGTGCGTGCAAGGATGCGTGGGACGGTATTCTGAAAGCCCAGCTCGATTATCGCCACTTGCCCTGCAATTTCGTGGAGATCATGCCGAGGCTTGACGAGCATTTGAAGCGTGGGGCTGGGGGCGTTTAGATCAGCGGACCAGAGGTGCGTGGGGCTTCACCCCCCTCTGCCCTGCCGGGCATCTCCCCCTCAAGGGGGGAGATCGGCAAGCAGCGCCACCACCACTTCATTCGCTGACGTTGAGATGGGCGAGACCTTACCGCATATTGATCTCCCCACCTGTGGGGGAGATGCCCGGCAGGGCAGAGGGGGGTAAGCCCCACGCACCTTCGGTTCACAATATTTACGCCTTTCCGCCTCCCCTACTGGCGACAAAAACAGACGCCCGCCCAAAACCCCCATCACGCCAGATATTTCGTGAAGAACTCCGTCGTCCTGCCCCAAGCGAGATCGGAGGCCGCCTTGTCGTAGCGCGCCGAGGACGTGTCATTGTTGAAAGCGTGGTTGACGCCGTCATAGACGAAGATTTCAAAGGTCTTGCCGTTTTCCTCCAGCGCCTTCTTATAGGCATCGATGCCGGCATTGATGCGCTCGTCGAGACCCGCATAGTGCAAAAGCAGCGGCGCCTTGATGGCCGGTACATCGGCCACCGGGGCCTGCTGGCCGTAATAGGCGACGCCGGCATTCAAACCTGCCGATTTGGTGGCGAAACGGTTGACCAGCCCGCCGCCCCAGCAGAAACCGACAGCCCCGACCTTGCCATTTGCCCCCTGCCGCGCCGCAAGCCATACCCGGCCCGCTTCGGCATTGGCGACGGTCGCGTCCATGTCGAGACCGCTGAACATCTGCCGCGCCTTCTCCTCATCGGCGGGCGTGCCGCCCTGCGGTGAGAGGAAATCGACGGCAAGCGCCCTGAAACCGGCGAGCGCCACACGCCTTGCCACATCGCGGATATGGTCGTTCAGGCCACGGTTCTCGTGGATGACGATGACGGAGCCGATGGGGCCGGAAACGGATTTCGGCGTGACGAGGTAACCCTTCATCTCGCCGCCGGGGGCGGGATAGGTCACCTCCTCGGCGACGATCCTGTCGTCATCGGCCGCGATGACCGCCGCACGGGCGCTGTTGGCCGAAAGAAGCGGGGCGATGGCCGCCGCAGCTGCGCCCGACCCGGCCAGTACGGTGAGCTTTTCCATGAATTTGCGGCGATCGAGGCTGAGATGGGTATATTCATCGTAAGCGTCGATCATGGCCTGCGTGATCTTGGGCTTGTCCATCGCTCTATCCTCCTTGAACGCACGGATGCGGAAGGATAGCGCAGATCGCCCCGTGAGGAACGAGGCGGGGGCAAGCGGCGTCACACATTTACGTGAGCGCCGCCAGCCAGTTTTCACATCAGGCGGCGAGGTCCACGACGATACGGCCGTCGATCTTGCCCTCTTCCATGCGGTGGAAGATATCGTTGATGTTTTCGAGCTTGTCCCAGGAGAAGTGGGCCGCCACCTTGCCTTCGCCGGCAAAGGTCAGCGCTTCCTCCAGATCCTGCCTCGTGCCGACGATGGAGCCGCGCACCGTGATGCGCTTCAGCACCGTGTCGAACACCGGAATGGAGATGAAGCCCGGCGGCAGGCCGACAAGCGCCATGGTGCCCTTGGAGCGCAGGAAACCGTAAGCCTGCTCCATGGCCTTGGGCGACACCGCCGTCACCAGCGCGCCATGGACACCGCCGGTCGCCTTCTGCACCTGCTCCACCGCGTCAGGCGCGCGACCATTGACGACGACATCGGCTCCGAGCTTTTTCGCAAGCGCCAGCTTGTCGTCGAAAATATCGGCGGCAACGACATGCATGCCCATGGCCTTGGCATATTGCACGGCCATGTGGCCAAGCCCGCCAATGCCTGAAATGACCACCCACTCACCGGGCCTGACCTCGGTTTCCTTGAGGCCCTTATAGACGGTGACCCCGGCGCAGAGCACCGGTGCGGCCGGGCCGAAATCGAGATTATCCGGCAGGCGGCCGACGAATTTCGGATCGGCGAGGCCATATTCGGCAAAGCTGCCATTCACGGAATAGCCGGAATTCTTCTGGCTCGGGCACAGCGTTTCCCAGCCCGTGCGGCACGGAATGCAGCATCCGCAGGCGGTGTAGAGCCAGGGCGTGCCGGCGCGGTCGCCTTCCTTGATGCCGGTGACGCCAGCGCCGATCTTGGCGACATAGCCGACACCTTCGTGGCCGGGGATGAAGGGCGGATTGGGCTTGACCGGCCAGTCGCCGGTGGCGGCGTGCAGGTCGGTGTGGCAAATGCCCGTCGCCTTGTAGTTGATGAGAATTTCACCGGGGCCGGGATCCGGTATAGCCACTTCCTCGATGGTCAGCGGTTTTCCAAACGCGCGGACGACGGCTGCCTTCATTGTCTTAGCCATGACATACTCCCTAATCTCTGCTCGCCTGAAATCCTCGACGGCAGGCAGAGATTAACGGGGATGGGGCGTCATGGAATTGACCCATCGCAAATCGGAGCATTTTGCAAGGCGGGATTGTCTCACTTATGAGGCAACCTCACGGTGCTGATTTACTCCAGCGCCAACCATATGGCGAGCCATGCCCACAGGCAGACGACCAGCGCAAAGCCGATGCCGAACAATGCGCCACGCTGACGCAGGCGGTTGCTGGTGACGTGGACATAGGAATGGGCATAACGCGAGAGCACGAACAGCCATGCCAGAACGACGGTGACGATATTGTCCGCATCCGTGATGTAGAGCAGCAGGCAGGCGATGTGAAACAGCACCGGCAATTCGAACTGATTGGCGATGTTGCGGTTCACCAGATGGCTTTCGCGCGCCTCCTCGCCGCGGTCACGCAGCTTGATCGCCGATTCGCGATCCTTGAAGGTGTATTTGTTGCGCCGGACGATCAGAAGCCTGTAAAGCCAGAAGACCAGAAAGACATGGGCGATCATCGGCCAGAACATTGCGGTCGTGGGTGACATGCTTTCTTCTCCAATCATGAAAACGCTCCCCGATCCGGCATGAATCGGGGAGCGCCAAATACTCAGTATCCTTTTACGGATTCGCCTCGAAAGATCAAACCGCGCCGGGGTAGTTCGGGCTTTCGCGGGTGATCGTCACGTCATGGGCGTGGCTTTCGCGCAGGCCCGCGCTGGAGATGCGAACGAAGGTGGCGCGCTCCTGGAATTCCTTGATGTTGCCGCCGCCGACATAACCCATGGCAGCCTTGAGGCCACCTGCCAGCTGGTGCAGGACGCCGGAAACCGGGCCCTTATAGGGAACCTGACCTTCGATGCCTTCTGGAACGAGCTTCAGCGTGTCGCGCACTTCGGCCTGGAAATAACGGTCGGCGGAACCGCGCGCCATGGCGCCAACGGAGCCCATGCCGCGATAGGCCTTGAAGGAACGGCCCTGGTAGAGGAACACTTCGCCCGGGCTTTCATCCGTGCCGGCCAAGAGCGAGCCGATCATGACGGCGGAAGCGCCGGCGGCGATTGCCTTGGCCAGATCGCCCGAGAACTTGATGCCGCCATCGGCGATAACAGGAATATCAGCCGCGTTGGCGACTTCAACCGACGACATGATGGCAGCGAGCTGCGGAACGCCGACGCCGGCGACGATGCGGGTGGTGCAGATGGAGCCGGGGCCGATACCGACCTTGACGCCATCGGCGCCGGCATCGATCAGCGCCTTGGTGCCGTCGGCGGTGGCGACATTGCCGGCGATGATGCGAACCGAATTCGACATCTTCTTGACCTGCGAGACGGCATCCAGCACGCGCTGCGAATGGCCATGCGCGGTATCGACAACCAGAAGGTCGACACCGGCATCGATGAGGCGCTCGGCGCGCTCGATGGCGTCAGCACCGACGCTGATGGCGGCAGCGGCGCGAAGGCGGCCCTGCGCATCCTTGGTGGCGTTGGGGTTCAGCTGCGACTTCTCGATATCCTTGACGGTGATGAGGCCGACGCAATTGCCCTTGGCATCCACAACCAGCAGCTTTTCGATGCGGTGCTTGTGCAGCAGGCGGCGCGCTTCCTGCTGATCGACGCTGCTTTCCTTGACCGTGACCAGGTTTTCGCGGGTCATCAGTTCGTAGATCTTCTGCTGCGGATCGGAGGCGAAGCGCACGTCGCGATTGGTCAGAATGCCAACGAGACGGCCGTTCTTGTGGCCGCCGGAACCGCCGTTTTCAACGACCGGAATACCGGAAATGCCATGCGCCTTCATCAAGGCCTGCGCTTCAGCGAGCGTCGCATCCGGGCCGATGGTGACCGGGTTGACGACCATGCCGCTTTCGAACTTCTTCACCTGCCGGACTTCTTCAGCCTGTTCGATGGGGGTCAGGTTGCGGTGGATGACACCGATGCCGCCGGCCTGGGCCATGGCGATGGCGAGGCGGCCTTCGGTAACCGTATCCATGGCGGAAGACAGGATCGGCAGGTTGAGATCGATATCGCGGGCGATGCGGGTGGCGATATTCGTCTGTCCCGGCATGACTTCGGAATGTCCGGGTTGCAGCAACACATCGTCAAATGTGAGAGCGTCCAAACCAGTGGGTGTTTGAATGATGCGTGCCATGACCAAATTCCTTCATACTGAAAATGCGTGGCCGTTCCGGAACGAAAAGTTCACCCCGGCGCCCTGCAAGGATTGCTTGGAAGTTGGCGAGGGCTGGTAACACGTTCATGACAGGAAGGGAATAGAAAAAACCCGGAATTGCGTTCCGGGCTTTTTCTGTTGCTGCATTGCAGCAGACGTTAGAGCGCGTCGTGTGGATTCCTATTCCACACGACGCGCTCTAACTGCTTGTTTTTATGCATGCCGTTATCGCAAAACCGCTTAACACTTTTGTGCGACATGCATCAGATGTCGAACTGATAGGATTTCGGCACGAAACGATAGCCGGTATCCAGCTTTTCCGCGTAACCGACCGCCGGGAAAGGCATGTGATACCCAAGGAAAGGCAAACGGTCGGTGGCGATCATGTCATAGACCTTTCTGCGGGTCGCTGCCGCTGCTGCCTTGTCCATGTCGAACTTCACCTCCCAGTCCGGCCTCTGCAGCGAAAGGACAAAATGGTTGGCCGTATCCGCCGTCAGGATGAGTTGTTTGCCTTCCGATTCGACACGGAAGATCATGTGCCCCGACGAATGACCGAAGGCCGCCACGCCGGTGATCCCGGATACGACACTGGCGCCGTCGCCGATGAAAGTCGCCTTTTCCGCCAGCGGCTTGACGTTCGTGAGAACGCCCTTGTGGCCGCCTTCCGCCGGTGTGCCGACGCGCTTCTCATCCGTCCAGAAATCATATTCCGCCTGGCCGAACACGTAGCGCGCCTTGGAAAAAGCCGGAGCACCCTTTTCCATCAGCCCACCGATATGATCGCCATGCATGTGGGTCAGCACCACCACGGTCACATCTTCCGGCGTATAACCGGCGGCCGCCATGCCCTCGATCAACCGACCATTGCCCGCACCGCGCCCGGCCTCACCGAAACCGGTATCGAACAACACGAGATCGGTGCCGGTATTGACGAGGACCGGCGAGAAGGAATTGACGAATTGCTCCTTCGGCAGAAAATTGTCTTCCAGCAATTTTCCGACCGTCTCCGCCGACTGGTCGGTGCCGAAGGTCTCGCCGGGATTGGGGGCCGCGCGCGCGCCATCCTTCACCACCAGCACTTCGAAATTGCCGAGCTTGAAGCGATTGGTTTCAGGCGGCATCGCGTGTTCTATCTCCATGGAGGTTTGCGGCTGGCTGGTCTGGGCCGTTGCCGTGCGCGCCATCAACAGCGGCGCACCGAGAACGCTTGCGCCCGCCGCACCGATGATGCCGCGTCTGCTCATGCTCAAGGATTGGGTCATTATCTTTCTCCCGATATCGCCAACTGGCCGTGATCGCCAAGTGAACCATGCCAACGGACAATAGAGCGAGAAAGTTGCAAGAAAACCGGCCTCACGCAGGTTTGATCGGAACTTGAGAAATTGATAATTAACGTGTTGGCAAGCCCGCTTATCAGGCGTAGGAGGAACGGCGATATCCTTTGTCGCAGCGGAAAGCCGCAGGCAGCCTCATGAACCGCATCATTCCCCTCATCCTGGCAGTCGCTCTCTTCATGGAGCAGATGGACTCCACCGTCATCGCCACCTCGCTGCCGGCAATTGCCGCCGACCTTCATGTCGGCCCGATCACGCTCAAGCTCGCATTGACGGCCTATATGGTGGCGCTGGCGATCTTCATTCCGATCAGCGGCTGGATGGCCGATAAATATGGCGCGAAGAAAATCTTCCGTTTCGCCATCGGCGTCTTCGTGGTGGGGTCGATCTGCTGCGCGGTGTCGTCCTCGGTGTTCGAATTCGTGCTCTCGCGCTTCCTGCAGGGCATGGGCGGGGCGATGATGACGCCCGTTGGCCGCCTCGTGCTTTTGCGCACGACCAAGCGCAGCGAACTCGTCTCCGCCATGGCGCTGTTGACAATTCCGGGGCTGGTGGGACCGCTGACCGGCCCGCCAATCGGCGGCTTCATCACCACCTATTTTTCATGGCACTGGATTTTCCTGATCAATGTGCCCATCGGCGTCATCGGCATCTGGCTCTCGACGATCTTCCTGCCGGAAATCGAAACCACCAATCCGCCGCCGATGGATGGCAAAGGCTTCGTGCTTTCAGGCATCGCCGCCTCCGGCGTGGTGTTCGGCCTCTCCGTCGTCAGCCTGCCGGCGCTGCCGCCGGCCATCGGCATCGCCTCAACGATCATCGGTTTCATCTGCGGTTTTCTTTATCTGCGCCACGCCGCGCGCCACCCCGCCCCCATTCTGGATTTCCGCATTTTCCAGAACGCGACCTTCCGGGCGGCGTCCGTCGGCGGCACCGTTTTCCGCATTTCCACGGGCGCCATACCCTTCCTGATGCCGCTGATGCTGCAGATCGGTTTCGGGCTTAACCCGTTCCAGTCGGGCATGATCACCTTTGCCGGCGCAATCGGCGCGATCACCACGAAATTCATGGCCAAGCGGGTGTTTGCGGCAACGGGATTCCGCTCGACACTGATCGGGGCCGGCATCGTCGGCGCCTGCACCACGCTCGCCAACAGCTTCTTCACCCCGGAAACGCCTTATCCGCTGATCATGATCTTCCTTGTGACAGCGGGATTTGCCCGGTCCTTCTTCTTCACCGGATCGAACGCGCTCAGCTATTCCGATATCGAGGACAGTCAGGCCAGTCAGGCGACCTCGATGGCGTCGGTGCTGCAGCAGATCAGCCTGGCGCTGGGCGTGGCTTTCGCCGCCTCCATTCTAGAAGTCAGCAGCATGATGTCGGGTACGCATCTGCAGCTCGCCGATTTCCACATCGCCTTCACCATCGTGGCGCTGGTATCGCTGTTCGCCATCGTGCCGATCATCCGCATGGACGGCAATGCCGGGGCGGCCGTTTCCGGCCACCGCGGCAAGGTCTCGCAACCGGCGGAGTGATCAGTCTTCGGAAGCCTCTTCGGCTTCGGATGCGTCGGTCGGCTCGTTCTTGCGGCCCTTGAAGTGCTTCGCAAGCAGGAACATTTCCACCGATTCCGAACGTGAGGACGCCGGCTTGATGTGGAGAACCTGCTTGAAGTTCTTCTTCAGCATATCCAGCAATGCCTTTTCCGTGCCGCCCTGGAAGGTCTTGGCAAGGAAGTGACCGCCTTCCGCCAGCACCTGAACGGCGAAATCGGCTGCGACTTCGCACAGATGCATGGTGCGGATATGGTCGGTCTTCTGGTGCCCGGTGGTGGGCGCGGCCATATCCGACAGCACCAGATCGGGCGTGCCGCCAACGGCCTCCATCAGCTTTTCCGGCGCGCTCGGATCGAGGAAGTCGAGCTGCAGGATTTTCACACCGGGAATGGGATCGATCTCGAGGAAATCGATGGCCGCGACGCGGATATCGTCCTCGGTCGAATCCGTCACCTTGGAAGCGATCTGCGACCAGCTGCCGGGGGCGGCGCCAAGGTCGATGATGCGGCGCGCGCCTTTAAGGATCTGATGCTTGTCGTTGATTTCCAAAAGCTTGAAGGCGGCGCGGGCGCGATAGCCTTCAAGCCTGGCGCGCTGCACATAGGGGTCGTTGATATGACGTTCCAGCCAACGGCGCGACGAGGCCTTGAGCTTGGTCTTCTTGACCTTCTGGCCGATCTTGCGGCCGGTGCGGTTGTTGCTTGTCGGCGCCTTGCTCATGTCAAACCTTCCGTCCTGTCCTGCCGTGTCATCTGCATGCGCCGAATGCGGTTGCGCCGCCATGCGCCGTCATCCGCCATCATATCCGTCAGCAGGCCTTCGCGCAGGCCGCGATCCGCCACGCGCATGCGGCGTGCCGGCCAGCGGCGGCGAATGGCCTCGAGAATGGCGCAGCCGGCCAGAACCAGATCGGCCCTGTCAGGCCCGATGCAGGCATTGGCGGCGCGGCCCGCGAAATCCCATGCGAGCAGCTTGTCCTGCATCGCCGTCACCTCGGCGTCCGACAACCACAGGCCATCCACCTTGCGGCGATCGTATCGTGGCAGATCGAGATGGACGCCGGCAAGCGTGGTCACCGTGCCGGAGGTCCCGATCAGGTGAAAATCCTCGTGATGGGTTTGCGGCGCGAGAGGCGGGCAATGGAAGGCATCGAGCAGCCCTTCGACTTCCCGCACCATGGCAGCGAAGACATCCGGCGTCACATCGCGGCCGCCATGGCGTTCCGAGAGCGTGACGACGCCGACCGGCAACGAGGTCCAGTGGGTGATGTGGTTGGCGAGCCGGTTCGAGCGGTTTTCGCCGACCTTGATGACGGCGATTTCCGACGATCCGCCACCGATATCGAACAGCACGACCGAACGCGCCTCGCGCCCGACGAGAGAGGCGCAGCCAGACACCGCAAGGCGGGCTTCCGTCTCGCGGCTGATGATTTCGAGCTTCAGTCCCGTTTCCCGCGTCACCCGCGCCAGAAATTCCTCGCCATTCGACGCAGCGCGGCAGGCCTCGGTGGCGATGAGCCGCATGCGCCTGATCGGGCGACCGGAGAGTTTCGCGGAGCAGACTTTCAGCGCCTCGACAGCTCGATCCATGGCGTCGTCGGAAAGCCGGCCGCTCGACACCAGCCCTTCGCCCAGCCGGACGATGCGCGAAAAGGCATCGACGACCCGGAACTGGCCGGGCCGCGTCGGCTGCGCGATCAGAAGCCGGCAATTATTGGTGCCGAGATCGAGCGCGGCATACATATCCGCCGGCGGCTCCTGGCCATGCTCATGCTGGCGGCCGGCATGGCGGGCGGATAGTTCAGATTGCCGGTGCGGTTCCTGCCCGGCCCCATTGGCGCGACCATTCTGCTTGCCGACATGTTTCGGCGCATGGGTGGGAACCAGCGGACGGCCCTGTGGATCGCGGCTGCGCGGATCGCGGTGACCACGCTTGCGGTGGCGCGACTTTCGCCCTGCGCCCGGCGGCGCGGAGGATGGATTGGCAGCATCTGTTGCGGCTGGAGCCTGCGTCTGCGCGCTGGGAACTGGGGCAGCCTGCTGAGACGCACCCTTGCCGCGAGAGCGCCTGCGGCGCTTTCTCTTGCGCGGCTCGGCATCCGGCTCAAGAGCCGATACATAGGAGGAACCGGCCGGAACATCCGCGGCAACATCATGCGACAGCACAGCAGCGTCACGGGGCTGACCGTCACGCTTGTGTTTCTTGCCACGACGGGATCGCTTCGCTTTCCCTTTGTTCGCCACCGACGCCCCTTGTTCCGACGGCTTTGGGCCGTTTCCGGGGTCGATCACTGTCTTGTCCATTTCGCCGCGCACAAGCGTAGACGCTATGCTGCTGGCTTTCATAAGGTTTCGTTGGGCGGACAATACCAGCGCAAGCGATTTTAGCCAAATGGTTTTTGCCGGGCGGCGTGTGGCAAAGGCTCACACATCACCAAGGTTGCGTGACCCCCGCGCCGAATGCACGCTTTATCGATAGGAGTTTCATGTTGCTCCTCCACTGGTTTTTCTTGAGCCCGTCACGCTCTCCCCAAGCGTGACGAAACGAATTGCGGGCGCTCGCCTACAACACGGAGATCATGCCGCCATCGGCATAGACGATCTGGCCATTGACGTAGTCGGATGCGGCGGACGCAAAATAGATGACGGTTCCCGCCAGTTCTTCGGGCCGGCCCCAGCGCCGCGCCGGCGTGCGCGCCTTGACCCAGGCGTCGAATTCCGGGTTGGCGAGCAGGGCCTCGTTCATATCGGTGATCATGTAGCCAGGGCCGATCGCATTGGCCTGAATGCCCTTTTCGGCCCACTCGGCCGCCATGGCCTTGGTCAGCATCTTGATGCCGCCTTTCGCCACGGTGTAAGGCGCAACCGTTGCCCGGGCGAGTTCGGAGGTCAGCGATCCGATATTGATGATCTTGCCGGAGCCGCGCTCCGCCATTCGCTTGGCCGCCTCCCGGCCGACGAGGAAGGCCGACGTCAGATTGGTGTCTATCACCCTTCGCCAGTCGGCGCTCTCCAGCTCCAGCATAGGCTTGCGGAACTGGATGCCGGCATTGTTGACGAGGATATCCACCCGGATACCGTCCCGGTCGAACCGCTCGAAGGCTGCAATGACAGCGGCTTCGTCGGTCACGTCGAACGCCGCGGTCAGCACCTCACGACCTGTCGAGCGCATCGCCGCAGCCGCCTCTTCCAGTCGCTTGTCGTCGACGCCATTGAGGATCACCCGGGCGCCGGCATTCGCCAGCCCCTCGGCGAAGGCCCGCCCCAAACCGCGAGACGAACCGGTGATCAGCGCCGTCTTGCCGCTGAGATCGAATAGTGAAACGCTCATGACGATTCCCCTCAGAGTTCAGAGACGCGGACGGAGAGATCCGAGCGTTCGAAGAAGGACGGTTGCAGTTCAGTGCCGAGACCGGGGCCTTCCATCGGATAAACGAAGCCGCCCTCGATACGCGGAACCTCCGTCACCAGTTCGCGATACCAGCCCTTGTAAAAAGCGCGCACGCTTTCCTGGATAAGCGTGTTGGGCTGCGAAAAGCTCATGTGGATGGCGGCGGCGAACCCGACCGGGCCGATGCAGTCATGCGGGGCAAAGGGCCGGTGATAGGTTTCCGCCATGGCCGCGATCTTGCGGCCCTCGGTCAGACCTCCCGTCCAGCACAGGTCGGCCATGACGACATGGGCGGCGTCGCGGTCGAGATAGTCCTTATAGGCAAAACGGGTGCCGAGCGTTTCGGAGGCGCAGGTCCACACATCGGTGGAATGCGCGTATTCGGCAAGCGCCTGCGGCGAATTCATCCGTATCGGATCTTCGTACCATGTGGGCTTGAACGGTTCGAGAGCGCGCGCGATCTGCTTGGCAACCGGCAGGTTCCACAGCGAGTGGAACTCGACCATGATATCCATCTTGTCGCCGACGGCCTTGCGAATCAGCTCGAACGGCTTGATCGCCGTCTTCATCTGTTCCGCCGTGATGAACAGGCCGCGGTTTTCCATCGCCGGAGGATCGAACGGCCAGATCTTCATGGCCGTGATCCCGTTCGACAAAAGGTCTTCCGCCAGTTCGCCCGCCCGGTTCATGAAACCGTCGAGGTCTTCGTAAGGACCGGCTTCCTCACCCAAATTCCAGGTATCGACCGGCTTGATCTTCTTCGTCCGCACATAGCGGCTTCCGGCGCAAGTATTGTAGACACGCATCTTCTCCACGCAGAGCCCGCCCAGCATCTGGTGAACAGGCTGCCCGCACACCTTGCCGAAAATATCCCACAGCGCGATGTCGACTGCGGAAGCCGCCCGATGTTCCGCCCCCGTTGAGGCATGGGCCATCGGCAGGTTGAGCATTTCCCGGTGAAGGGCTTCTATATGAAGCGGGTTACGGCCCACCAGCCGGCTTGCCAGCGTATCGTGGATGTGGGCCTCAACGGCCGCCGCCCCATAAAAGGTTTCGCCGAGGCCGGTAACGCCCTGATCGGTCTCCACATGCACCCAGAGAACATTGGAGAACTCTTCTGCTCGAAAAGTCTTGATCGCAGTTATTTTCATCATTGCTTCCATTTCTGTCTGCCCGTCGTTTCGTTTCCAAATTGCATGGACAGGACCATCTACTTATCTCTCACAAGAAAACATGCTCCAGTCCCAAAGGCGGTTCTCATCAGCTCTCCGATGCACTGGTTCCAACGGAGAGAATCGTCACTGTCAGAAAAGCCGCCTCATCGCTGCGCTTACCATTCGGCGAGACTGCCATCCTGATGACGCCAGAGCGGATTGCGCCAGCGATGGCCTTGCCTCGCCATTTCGATCACATGCGCCTCATCAACCTCGATACCCAGGCCGGGACCCTGCGGTATTTCGACAAACCCGTCCTCGTAACGGAAGACATCCTTGTTGGTGATGTAGTCCAGAAGGTCGCTGCCCCGATTGTAGTGAATGCCAAGGCTCTGCTCCTGGATAAATGCGTTGTAGCTGACAGCATCGATTTGCAGGCAGGCAGCAAGAGCAATCGGCCCAAGCGGGCAATGCGGCGCAAGGGCGACGTCATAGGCCTCCGCCATCGTCGCAATCTTGCGGCATTCGGTAATTCCGCCCGCATGCGAAAGATCCGGCTGGATAATATCGACATAGCCGCCGGAGAGGACGGATTTGAAATCCCAACGTGAATAAAGCCGCTCGCCGAGCGCGATCGGAGCCGAGCAATGATTGGCGATTTCCTTCAGCGCCTCGAGATTTTCCGAAAGTACCGGCTCTTCGATGAACATCAGCTTGAACTGCTCGAGTTCCCTCGCCAGCACCTTGGCCATCGGCCTGTGAACCCGGCCGTGGAAATCGGCGCCTATTCCGATATGCGGCCCCACCGCATCGCGCACGGCGCCTATCGTCGCGACGATGGCGTCGATCTTGTCGTTGCCGTCGACGATCTGCAGCTCTTCGGCGCCATTCAGCTTGATCGCCTTGAAGCCCGCGGCAACGACGGCCCGCGCATTGTTCGCCACGTCGCTCGGACGGTCGCCGCCGATCCATGAATAGACCTTGATCCGGTCGCGGCACTGGCCTCCGAGTAGCGCATGGATCGGCTGGCCGAGCGCTTTGCCCTTGATATCCCAGAGCGCCTGGTCGATCCCGGCAATCGCGCTCATATGGACCGCACCGCCACGATAAAACCCGCCGCGATACATGACCGTCCAGTGATCCTCGATCAGGAACGGATCCTTGCCGATGAGGTAATCCTCCAGCTCATGCACGGCAGCCTGAACCGTCAGAGCCCTGCCTTCGACCACGGGCTCGCCCCAGCCGGTGATGCCCTCATCCGTCTCGATCTTGAGGAACAGCCAGCGTGGCGGAACGATATAGGTGGTGAGTTTTGTGATCTTCATGATAGTTGCCTTCATCTCCGCCATCGAAGCGGATCGCCGCACCCACGGTGTCTCTCAGAACGATAATTGCACCTTCATCGCCCGCGACCTGTCAGTGGCGAGCATGAACGCGTCATTCGCCTCCTGAAACGGCAATGTATGGGTTACGAGCGGTGTCAGATCGATGCGCCCGGAGTTCATCAAATCGACGGCCTGCTGGAACTCACTGTCGAAACGGAAGGTGCCGCGCAGCTGCAATTCCTTGGTGACGATGGCGTTGATCGGCAATGTAACATCGCCGCCAAGCCCGAGCTGGACGATGATGCCGCCGGCGCGGATGGCTGCGAGTGCGCCGTTGAGCGCAGCCTGATTGCCCGAGGCCTCGAACAAGATGTCGACCGTACCCTTGCCCGTGGCGTAGGGCGCAAGCGCTTCCGGCGTCGTCGCCATGTTGAGAGCCGCTGTCGCGCCGAGTTTACGCGCGACCTGCAGCGGGAATTCGCCCACATCGGTCGCGATGATCTCCGCAGCGCCCGCATTCCGCGCCACCAGCACGCACAACGCCCCTATCGGACCGCAGCCCGTAACCAGCACACGCTTGCCCAGAAGCGGCCCCGCCTGTTTCATGGCGTGCAGAACAACGGCGAGCGGCTCAGCCATGGCCGCTTCCGCCATGGTAACCGTCTCGGCAATCGGAATTGCCTGGGCGGCGCTGACGGTGATGCTCTGGCGAAAACCGCCCTGCGCATGCGGCAGGCGCATGGCGCTGCCCATGAACTGCATGTTCATGCATTGGTTATGGGCGCCCTCCCGGCAATATTCACATTCGTAGCAGGGAGAACTCGGATTGACCGACACCCGCATGCCCGGCACCAGATGTGAAACACCGGCGCCGCATTCCTCGATAATGCCGGCCATCTCGTGGCCGAGCGCCATCGGCTCACGCACGCGGATGCTGCCGGAACCGCCATGCAGGTAATAATGGAGATCGGAACCGCAAATACCTCCGGCCTTGACGGCAATCCGAACCTGACCGGCAGCCGGGGCGACGCTGGCCACGGGTTCGATCCGCAGATCCTTCTGAGCGTGAATGATAACGCCTAACATCGAATTTTCCTTCCTGATTTCGCTGTGACGGTGCCTGAGCAGCCTTCAAGCGAGACAATTTTTGGTTTGATGGTGCCTCACGCTGGCGAAAAGCTTTCTCGCCGCGCCGGTGCTTCCTTTGAAAATTCTGGAAATCTGAAATATTGAGAAATTTCCTGTCATTGCGTTTTGCAACTGACGAGACGGAACGGTAACGTCAGGCAGAATCTCGAGGAATGAAGCATGACCGGTGAAGACAAGAACGGGACGAAAGATGAGGACGGCAATCCGCAGGAGAAAAAGAGACGCAACAGCGTCAATCTGACGGAGCTTGCCTATGAGCGCATCGAGCACCTGATCATTACCTGTGAACTCAAGCCGGGCCGCTTTCTTTCCATTCAGGACTTGCAGAGAGAGACCGGATTGAGCCGCACGCCCGTGCATCAGGCAGTCAGCCGGCTGGCCGCCGATACGCTCGTGATCATTCAGCCCCGTCATGGCCTGCAGATCGCGCCCATCGACCTCGCCCGCGAGCGAATGCTTCTGCGTTTGCGGCGCGACCTCGAGCGTTTCGTCGTGTCGCTGGCCGCCGAGCACTCCACGTCCACGCACCGTTCGCAGATGCTGCACATCACCCGCATTCTGAAAGACCAGCGCGACACGATGGCGATCGGCGATTTCAATATTTTCGACCGCCGCATCGACAAGCTGATCCTGCTGGCGGCGGGAGAGCCGTTCCTCGAGCATACGCTGCGGCCGCTCCACACCCTGTTCCGGCGCATCGGCCTGATCCATCACCGCAATATCGGCGGCGCGGAAAGCCTGGCCGGAAGTATCCAGAGCCATATCGGCATACTCGAGGCAATCGCCAAGCGGAATGTCGCGCTGGCCGTCGAGGCGTCCGACCAGCTGATCGACTATGTCGACCGGATGTTCGATGCCCTTGAGAGGGACATCGATCCATCCATCCTCGATTCCAGCCTGGAATCGCTGATCTCGCTGTGAAGTATCGCCTCTTGCGTTCTTCATGATCCGGCTCCGGTGCTGAAGATTATGCGCGTAGCCGCAGGCCGGTTTCGGCGGAAAACAGAACGGCGTCATCGAGGTTGAACGCCAGCGAAACCGGATCACCGACTTTAAGCCCGGTGTACCCCTGTTCGGTGACCATGACGGCGTCCAGTTCGCCTTCCTCGCGATGCGCCGTGCGGGCATTGCTGAGCGTGACCGCAATGACGGATTCGGCGCCGATATGCTCCACCAGCGTCACCGTTCCTTCGACGCTGCCGGGTTGACGTTCAGGCGTCAGCCTGATCGCATTCGGGCGGATGCCGAACAGAACCTTGCCGCCCTCCCTGACCGCTGCCGACAGGCCCTGCGGCAATGCCAGCGCAATGCCACCGACGCTGACGACACCGCTTGCCGCATCGGCTTCGATGAGGTTCATCGGCGGCGTGCCGATAAAGCGCGCGACATAGGTATTGGCCGGATCGCTATAGATTTCGCGGGACGAACCGAATTGCTGAACGACACCGTCGCGCATCAGCGCGATCTTGGTTCCCATCGTCATGGCCTCGACCTGATCGTGGGTCACATAAACGAATGTACCGCCGATATCGGCATGCAGCTTGGAAATTTCCGCCCGCATCGACGTCCTGAGCTTGGCATCCAGATTGGAGAGCGGCTCATCCATCAGGAAGACTTCGGGCTGCCGCACCATCGCCCGGCCTAACGCGACACGCTGCCGTTGCCCGCCCGACAGGGTGCGCGGAAACCGGTCCAGCATCTCGGTCAGGCCCAGTATCTTCGCATTGCGCTGCACCATTTCCTTGACCTGCGGCGAATTCTCGATCCGCCGCCTGACAAGGCCTCCGATGATTGGCAGGTGATGCCACCAGCGGAACTGTTTCATCACCAGCGGAAACGTCATGTTCCTGCGCACGGTCAGATGCGGATAGAGCGCATAGGACTGGAAAACGAAGGCCATGTCGCGGTCGCTTGGCGGCAGATTGTCGACGCGGCGGCTGCCGATCAGTATTTCTCCGCCGGAAATGCTTTCAAGACCGGCCAGCATGCGCAGAAGCGTCGATTTTCCACAGCCCGAAGGGCCGAGCAGCACCAGAAACTCGCCGTCCGAAACGGCAATATCGATATTGCGGATAACGTCCTTTGCGCCGAAACTCTTGCTGACGCTTTTCAGGGTAATGGATGCCATTTCAAAGATCCTTTATCAGCCCTTGACGCTGCCGGCCGTCATACCGGCCACGACATAACGCTGGACAAGAAGGTAAAACAGGACAGCAGGCAGCGTGTAGATGAAGCCGACGGCCATGACGGAATGCACGGGCGTCGACAATTCGCCGACGAAACCGGCGAGCCCCACCGAGGCGGTGCGCAGACTTTCGCTGCTGATGAGCGTCTGGGCGAAAACATACTCGTTCCAGCCGTTGAAGAATGCGATGACCGAGGCGGCGGCGAGCGTCGGCCCAATCAGCGGCACCACGATCAGAAGCACCACGTCGAGCTTGGAGCACCCCTCCATGCGGGCGGCCTCTTCAACCTCGATCGGCACTGCATCGATGGCCCCTTTGAGAATCCAGGCGATGACCGGCACCGTAAAGGCGGTGTTGGCGAGGATCAGGCCGGTCAAAGTATTGAGCAGCCCGAGATCGCCGAAGATGGCGTAGAGCGGCACGACCAGCATGGCTTCGGGCAGCATCTGGGTGGCAAACAGCACGAAGCCGAGAAGAGCAAGACCGGCGAACCGGAAACGGGAGAGCGCATAGGCGGGCAGGATCGCCAGCACAATGCTCAGCACCGTCGTGCCGGAAGCGACGATCACGCTGTTTTTCAGCCATGTCGCAACCGGTATGGTCTTGAACACGTCCTGATAGACATTCAGTTCCGAAAACGACGGCAGGAACTGCGGGGTTGCCGCAAAAAGCTCCGAAGACGTGGTGAGCGATGTCACCAACATCCAATAGATCGGGAAGACAGCAACACCGAGAAGGGCAAGGACGCTGATCATGCGCAGGCTGTGCTGCCAGGGAGAGGTTTTCATGCGCGTCTCCCCTGCGCACGTTCGGCACGCTGCGATATCTTGAAGTAGATCATTGTCACGACAAGCGCGATGGCGAGGCCCACCATGCCGATGGAGGCAGCGCTGCCGAGCTCGCGATAGACGAAGCCCTGGCGGTAGAGCTCGATCACCAGCGTATTGGTCGCGCCGATCGGACCTCCCTGCGTCATCAGCCAGATCAGATCGAAACGGCGCAGCGACCAGATGGTGACGAAGAGGGCGAGCAACAGCACGGTCGGCTGAATGGTCGGCCATACAGCCGTCTTGAAGACGTTGAACCGGTCGGCTCCATCGATGATCGCAGCTTCGCGCACTTCCGATGGAACGCCCTGCAAGGCTGCCAGAATGACGACCGAAGAAAACGGAAAGATCTGCCAGATGGTCGTGATCATGATGGCAGGCAGGGCAAGCGACGGATTGTCCAGCCAGTTTTCACTGGAAAACGGCAGGCCCAGCACCCGCAGCGCATAATTGAACACGCCATATTGGGAGTTGAGCATCCAGGTGAAGATCAGTGCAACGGCAACGGGCGGCGCCGCCCAGGGCACCGTTACCAGCGCGCGGGCAATCCCGCGTCCGGTAAAGGGGTTGTTGAGAAGCAGCGCCGTACCGAGACCGAAACCGATCGCCAGCACGACGCAGAGGATCGTATAGATCAGCGTGACCCAGAGAACCTGCGCGAAATCGCTGGTTTCGAAGATGTAGAGATAGTTTTCGAAACCGACAAAGAGCTGGTCGTCGGGAGACAGCAGCGAAGTCGATGTGAAGCTGAGCTTCAACTCCTGCAGCAAGGGGTAGATTTGAAACAGCAGAAGATAAAGGGCGACAGGCGCGGCGAACCAATAAGGTGTCCACCGGCTGCCCTCGATCCCGCTGCGTGAGTCGGATGATCGCATCGACATTACTCGCTTTGTGAAAATTGCAGGTAAAGTCTGCGCCGCATCAGCGGCGCAGCACCCGTCGCTCGATCAGCCGCTGCGCGGCATCCATGGCGTCCTTGGGGTTTTCCCCGCCCTGAAGAACCTTCAGCACGCTCTCGAGCACGATCTGCTGGATTTCCGGCGTCTTCGTCTCAAGGCCCATGACCAGTTGCGGAACGGCCGTTTCGACCTGCTTGTCATAAACGGTAAGCCAGGGCTGCGCCGCCAGGTCCTCGGCGGAATATTGCGTCACCGTGCCGACGATGGTTCCCATGGCCTTTTGCAGGCCCTGCTGATTTTCCGGCTCCAGCGCCCATTTCAGGAAGGTGACGGCCGCATCCTTGTGCTTGGTATTGGCGTTGATCGACAGCATGGTCATGATCAGGCCCTGAGCCGGTGTCGGGAAAGGAGAAGGTGCGGCGGCAAAGGGAAGGTTCGGGGAATTCTGGTGGAAGATCGCCGCAACGCCGCCATTGTCGACATTCATGGCAATCTTGCCTTCCCAGAACATGCGCCGGTAGGTGGCGGCATCGGCGCCTTTCGGAATGACATCGAGATCGTAGACCGCCTTATAGGCCTCGATACCCTTGATGACTTCAGGGCTGTTTACCGTCAGATTGCCGGAAGCGTCGCTCCAGCGGCCACCAAATCCGTAGACGAAATTGCAGACGTCTGCCAGAAACCGGCCCGTTCTGCCATCGTGGCGCGATAGGCGTAACCATATTTGCCGTCACCCGTTGTTTCCTTGGCAACCTTGAGGAAATCCTCGAATGTCGTGGGCGGTGCGCCCTTGACGATATCCTTGTTGTAAAGAAGCCCGTAACCGGTGGAATCGAAGATCACGCCATAACGCTTACCGTTCACCGCGAGATATTTGTCGGGGCCGATGAATTTATACTGCGACGGATCGATAAGGCCTTCGAGGGAAAGAACGCGCCCCGACGGGACGGCTGCGAAATAGTCGATCTGGTCGAAACGGACCAGATCCGGGCCGCCGCCCCCACCCATCTGCGTGAAGACGGTGTTGGCGAAGCTGGAGAACGGGATCGCGATCGGCTCGACCTCGATCTTGTCCTGACTTTCATTGAATTTCTGAACCCACGCCTTGGCGCGGTCACCGCGACCTGCCTCGGAGAACATCGCCGCAGCAAATGTGATCTTCTCTTTCGCCTGCTGCGCAAAGGCCGTGCCCGATAGCGCCGATACCAGCAGCACGGACGCCAGGGCGCCGCGAACAATTCCACGTCTTGAATGCAGATAAGCCATTTGGATCCTCCATCCTTATACATATCCGACGGACGTTTCCTCCACCGCCGGACATGCCTCCTCATCCGCGAACTAGAATGTTGTGATATTTCACTAAAGTCAACGCTGTTATTTTGCGTTGTTGCCGGCCGGCAATTCTGAAGTGACGATGGCGACTGAATGGCCTGGTGAAAGCCACGACACGGCGGCTCGTCGAAGCTGCGCCTAAAAAATATGCTTGGAAGCCCATCGGCAAGAACACAAATCGGGCACTCTTCTTCGCATTTTGGCGAAATCGCGCGTCAAAGCCCGAAATCCAATCTGGCACGCGGTTTGCTTCGTTTGTTCCGAGTTGGCCGCTAGGGTTCCGGTGCAGGTTTGCATGACTGGTCCGAGAGCAGCCACTGTGCGAGGAGAAATCTCGCACGGATGCACGGCGGGACAAAAGCCCGGGAGACCTCGTTAGCCAAGGGATTGGCGGCGTTGGTCTATGCCGATCCCTTTTTGAGAACAAGCAAAAGGGGAATACCAATGCAGACTTTCAGAACAATCATTTCCATTTCCGCGCTGGGGGGCCTTCTTGCGCTCCCGCTGGTTTCGACAGCGGATGCTGCGCCCAAAAAGGATTTCAAGGTCGCCTGGTCGATCTATGTCGGCTGGATGCCCTGGGGCTATGCCGCCGACCATGGCATCGTCAAGAAATGGGCCGATAAATACGGCATCAATATCGAGGTCACGCAGTTCAACGACTATGTGGAATCGATGAACCAGTATACGGCGGGCGCCTATGACGCCGTGACCCTGACCAACATGGACGGCCTGTCCATTCCCGCTGCCGGTGGCGTCGATACAACCGCCGTCATCGTCGGCGACTTCTCCAATGGAAACGATGCCGTCATCCTCAAGGACAAAAAAGACCTTGCCGAGATCAAGGGCCAGAACATCAATCTCGTGGAGTTCTCCGTGTCGCATTATCTGCTTGCACGGGCGCTCGAAACCATCGGCTCTTCAGAACGCGATGTGAAAGTCGTCAACACGTCCGACGCGGACATGGTCGCCGCTTATCAGACACCGGAGGTTTCCGCTGTCGTGACGTGGAATCCGCTGGTTTCGACCATTCTCCAGAATTCCTCGGCCAACAAGGTTTTCGACAGTTCCAAAGTCCCCGGCGAGATCATCGATCTGATGGTCGCCCATACCGATGTGCTGAAGGATAATCCCGATTTCGGCAAGGCGCTCGCGGGCATCTGGTACGATACGATGAAGGTGATGACCGCCGAGAGCGCGGAAGGCAAGGCGGCGCGCGAGGCGATGGGCAAGGCATCCGGCACGGATCTTGCCGGTTTCGAAGCCCAGATGGCGGCCACCAAGCTGTTCGACAAGCCGGCGGACGCGGTCGCCTTCACGGCTTCGCCGGATCTGCCGAAGACCATGGACCGGGTGCGGCACTTCCTGTTCGACAAGGGCCTGCTTGGCAACGGCGCGTCATCGGCGGATGCGATCGGCATCGCGTTTCCGGATGGGGCCGTCCGCGGCGACACGTCCAACGTCAAGTTCCGCTTCACGACGGACTACATGGCCGAAGCGGCCAAGGGAATGCTCTGAGGACCAGCCGTACCGCGCCCCGGCACGGTCTTCCACCCTGCCATCACCCCGGAGTTTCCCATGCGCTGGATCAATTCGCGTCCTTCGAACGGCGCCCGTCTTGGACTTGCCGTCCTGCCCTTTGCGGCCGTGCTGATCGCTTACACGGTCGGCTCGGCGGCCCGGCTTGCCGAAAACGCCAATGACAAGCTTCTGCCGGGCTTTGCCGGTCTGGCCGACGCCATCAACCGGCTGGCCGTCATCCCCGATGCCCGCACGGGTGATATTCTTCTATGGACGGATACGGCCGCAAGTCTCGTCCGCCTGTTTTCGGGGCTGGGGATAGCGACCGCTATGGCGTTGGCCATCGGCATGCTGATCGGCATGCTGCCTTACGCACGATCACTGCTTTCGCCCTTCGTCGGCGCCATTTCCATGGTGCCGCCGCTGGCGCTTTTGCCCATCCTTTTCATCCTGCTCGGCCTTGGCGAAATTTCCAAGATCGCACTCATCGTCATCGGTGTGGCGCCCGTGATGATCCGCGATCTGGCGCTCAGGGCCGTCGAACTGCCGCGCGAGCAGATCATCAAGGCCGAGACGCTCGGGGCAAACTCATGGCAGATCGCGTTGCGCGTGGTGCTGCCGCAGGTCCTGCCGCGGCTCATCACCTGTCTGCGTCTCCAGCTCGGACCGGCCTGGCTTTTCCTGATCGCCGCGGAAGCGATTTCGTCCGATGCGGGGCTCGGTTATCGCATCTTCCTCGTTCGCCGCTATCTCGCGATGGATGTGATTTTTCCCTATGTCATCTGGATCACGCTTATCGCCGTGCTGACCGACTGGCTGCTGGACCGGCTGCGCCTCGCCGTCTTTCCCTGGTCGGCAACGGAGAACAAGGCATGAGCACGCTCACCATCGACAATGTCTGGAAGGAATATGGCGACCAGATCGTGCTCGAGAATGTTTCGCTCGAGATCGAATCCCGCGCATTTGTCGCGCTTGTCGGTCCGTCCGGCTGCGGCAAGACCACCTTCCTGCGCATGATCCTCGGCCAGGAGCGGCCGAGCCGCGGCACGATCCTTCTCGACGGCAAACCGCTGCCCGACGAACCGGGACCGGACCGCGGCGTCGTGTTTCAGAAATATTCGGTGTTTCCGCACCTGACCGTGCTCGGTAACGTCCTGATCGGCAAGGAACTTGCAGCGTCGCCCGTCAGCGGCAGGCTGTTCGGCACCGCCCGCCGGACCGCGATCAACGAGGCCCGCACCATGATCGCCGATGTCGGCCTTTCAGGCTCGGAAGACAAATATCCTGCCCAGCTTTCCGGCGGCATGCAGCAGCGCCTGGCGCTTGCCCAGACGCTGCTGATGCGGCCGAAAATCCTGCTGCTCGACGAACCCTTCGGCGCACTTGATCCGGGCATTCGCGCCGAAATCCACCAGCTGATGAAACGGCTGTGGAACGAAGCGCAGATGACGGTGGTGATGGTGACGCACGACATGCGCGAGGCCTTCACGCTTGCCACCCGCGTCATCGCTTTCGAGCGCCCACGGGACCGCCCGGAGGAAAAACTGCGCTATGGCGCAACGGTCACCCGCGACATTTCGATCTGGCCGCCGCGCCGGGCCGGCGGCGTCGCCGCCTGAAACGATATGCATCAGGGCCAAGCCCTGATGTCGACTGCGCAGTTGCGGATGGAGGGGCGGCTCAGCACCCTTGCCGGAATTGCTTCCGACGGCCCGCCGGGACGACCCGGCAAACAAGGGCAGACACCGGGACGACCCGAACTCAACCGCCATGGAGCACCTTATGCACCAAAGACGTTCGCCCGAAGAAATCGCCGCCAACCGCGCCCGTTATGAAGATCACCAGAAAAAGGGGCTGGAATTCGCGCCCAAGGCGCTGCCCGGCTTCAGCCTCCTGCCCGAACCCATGCTCGACGAAACGAAAATCCTTCACCGCGAAATCATTCCCGGCGGCTGGTACTGGACGACCAGGCTGCGCAGGGAAGAGGTGCTGCGCATCAGCCTCAGCCACGGCTTCTCTTCGATTGCGCTCATCGCCTGGAATGCCGCCGACACCTCGGAACGCATCAATCTGCCCGACACGATCAAGGTGCAGTGGACGACGGGGCTTTCCAAAGGCCGCGTCATCTTTTCCGACATGGGGCGTGTGATGTTTTCGATTACCGAGGACAGTTCCGGCGCGCATGACTGCCTTGTTGGCGGCTCGAACGCGCAGAGCAACGCCCGTTATGAGGGCGCACATCTGCGCGACACCCGCGATAATTTCATCAAGCTGGCGATGAAGCTCGGCCTCGACCGCCGTGACATTCCCGCCGCGCTGACGCTTTTCGCGCCAGTGCGTGTTGATGCCGAAGGCCGGTTTTTCTGGAACCCGGCCCTCCTCAACGGCGGGGACTATGTTGAGCTACGTGCGGAAATGGACATGCTGGTCGGTTTTTCCAATTGCCCGCATCCGCTCGATCCCAACCCGGCCTATGCGCCGAACCCGGTGACGGTCACCCGCCTTGCGGCCGCTCCGGTTGCCGCCGACGACCTGTGCCGGACCGCCACTGCCGAGGCCGTGCGCGGCTTCGAGAACAACGCGCTTTCCAACCTTTGAGCCGGGAGAAACGAACATGACCGATTTCATTGAAACCGTTTTGTCGCGCACATGTGAAAATGCAGCGCAAAACCACTACGTCCCGGCTGAAAAACCCTTCTCCACCTTCATCCGCAAGGGCGCCACGGTTCGTATCGAAGACACTTACGGCCAGCAGGCCATCGATACGCTGTTTTACAACGCTCGAGACTTTTCGGAACGCTACTCCAGTCAGGATACGGTGCGGGCGCAGGGCGCGGCCTATATTTCGACCGGCACGAAAATCATGTCGAGCGAGGGTCGTGTGATGTTGACCGTGACCGCCGACAGCTGCGGCCGTCACGATACCTCCGCCGGCGCCTGCTCCTGCGAAAGCAACACGGTGCGTTTCGGCCACGGGACGAAATATCTTCATGCCTGCCGGGACAATTTCGTCGCCGAGGTCGCCAGATACGGCATGGGCAAACGCGATGTCGTTTCCAATATCAACCTTTTCATGAATGTGCCCATTTCGCCCAATGGCGGCATGACCATCGTGGACGGCATTTCCTCGCCCGGCGACTACGTCGAACTGGTGGCCGAGATGGATGTGCTGCTGGTCATTTCCAACTGCCCGCAGATCAACAATCCCTGCAATGGTTTCGATCCGACGCCGATCCGGGTGCTCGTTTGGAACGGGGAGGATTGAGCCAATGTTCAAGAAAGTCCTCATCGCCAATCGTGGCGAAATCGCCGTCCGCATCATCAGAACGCTGCGGGACATGGGTATTGCCTCCGTGGCGGTCTATTCCGATGCCGACCGCTTCGCCAGGGCGGCATTGACGGCCGACGAAGCGATACGCCTCGGGCCGGCGCCCTCCGCAGAAAGTTATCTCGATGTCGAAGCGGTGATTGCCGCCTGCAAAAAGACGGGCGCGGAAGCAGTCCATCCCGGTTATGGCTTTCTTTCCGAAAATATCGGCTTTGCCGAAAGGCTGGCGGCTGAAGGCATCGTCTTCATCGGCCCGACGCCGGAAAACATCGCCGATTTCGGCCTGAAGCATACCGCCCGGGAACTGGCGCAGAAAAGCGGTGTGCCGCTGCTTCCGGGCTCCGGGCTGCTTGGCTCGGTCAAAGAGGCGCTCGCCGCCGCGGAATCCGTCGGTTATCCGGTCATGCTGAAATCCACCGCCGGCGGCGGCGGCATCGGCATGCAGCTCTGCGCCGACGATGCCGCGCTGAAAGCGGCCTTCGAGAGCGTGCAGCGAACGGCGAAAGCGAGCTTTGGCGACGCCCGCGTCTATCTGGAGCGGTTCGTGGCGAAGGCCCGCCATGTCGAAGTGCAGATATTCGGCGACGGCAAGGGACGCGTGATCGCGCTTGGCGAACGCGACTGCTCGCTTCAGCGCCGCAACCAGAAGGTTATCGAGGAGACACCCGCCCCCGGGCTTTCCGATGAGGTTCGGGCGCGCCTGCACGCGGCGGCCGTCTCGCTTGGAAAACAGGTGAATTATCGCTCCGCCGGCACGGTCGAGTTCATTTACGATCCGGCCCGCGAGGAATTCTATTTCCTGGAGGTCAATACGAGGCTGCAGGTGGAGCACCCGGTAACCGAAGCCGTCTTCGGCATCGATCTGGTGGAATGGATGATCCGTCAGGCCGCCGGCGACGATGTCCTGACCGGCGCAGAGGAGCTGATACCGAAGGGGGCGGCCATCGAGGCTCGTGTCTATGCGGAAATGCCGCATGCCGATTTTCGCCCGAGCGCCGGTCTTCTGACCGAGGTGGTTTTTCCCGAAGACGCTCGGGTCGACGGCTGGATAGAGACCGGTACGGAGGTAACGCCTTTTTACGATCCCATGCTGGCCAAGATCATCGTCACGGGCGCGGGTCGCAACGCGGCGATCGCCAGTCTCGACGACGCCCTGTCGCACACCGCGATTTCAGGCATCGAAACCAATCTCGACTATCTCAGGGCGATTGCCGGCTCCAGCCTTTTCCGGACCGGCAATGTCGCGACCACGGCGCTGAAGGATTTTCTCTTCGTGCCGGATGTCGTCGA
Organism: Agrobacterium sp. D14; assembly: GCF_001526505.1. NCBI lineage: Bacteria > Pseudomonadati > Pseudomonadota > Alphaproteobacteria > Hyphomicrobiales > Rhizobiaceae > Agrobacterium > Agrobacterium sp. D14. The sequence goes on along the minus strand of NZ_ASXX01000063.1, from coordinate 156,996 downwards.
GGTCATTGCACCGGGAGCCCAATCGAGCCTTCAGGAACTGCCTGGCCGTCTCGGCTTGTGGCATGTCGGGGTGCCGCCGAGCGGACCGATGGACGAACGTTCCTTCCGTCATGCGAACCGGTTGGTCGGCAATCACAACCACACCGCGGCTCTGGAAATCACCGTTTCCGGTCCGGTGCTCAAGTTCTTTGCGGATGTGACGGTGGCGCTTGCCGGTGCGGAAATGCCGATGACGTGCGACGGCGAACCCGTTCCGCATAACACCCCGATCACGGTCGGGGCCGGGCAGACGCTTACCATCGGCCAGATCGGCGGTGCGGGGCAGCGGGCCTATCTGGCGGTGGCCGGCGGTTTCGATGCGCCGGTCGTGCTCGGCTCGCGCGCCACTTTCGGGCTTGGTCAGTTCGGCGGCAACGCCACCGGCACCTTGCGCGCCGGCCACGTTCTTCGCCTCGCCCGCGCCCCCCAGGCCGGTGCGAAAGCCGCTTCCGAACCTGCCGACCTGACCCGCGAATGGTCGGTGGGCGTGCTCTACGGCCCCCATGGCGCGCCGGATTTTTTCCTTGAGGACGATATCGAGACCCTGTTTGCGACCGAATATGAGGTGCATTTCAATTCCGCCCGCACGGGTATACGCCTCATCGGCCCTGCGCCGAAATGGGCGCGCCAGGACGGCGGGGAAGCCGGGCTTCACCCATCGAACCTGCATGACAATGCCTATGCCATCGGCGCCATCGATTTTACGGGCGACATGCCAATCATTCTCGGGCCGGATGGCCCGTCCCTCGGCGGCTTCGTTTGCCCCGCAGTGATTGCCGCGGATGAGCAATGGAAGATGGGACAGTTCAAACCGGGCGACAAAATCCGCTTTCATCCGGTTGCGCGGGCGGAAGATCCCATTGCCGGTCCCGTCGTCAAACGCATTGGCGACAATGCCGGCTCTCCCATTCTCGGCCATCGCGATGACGGCGAGGTTTCGGTCGTTTATCGCCGGCAGGGCGATGACAACCTGCTGGTCGAATATGGGCCGATGCAGCTCGATGTCAGCCTGCGCCTGCGCAGCCATCTTTTGATGCAGGCGGTGCGGGAAGCCGGCGTTCCCGGCCTGATCGACCTGACCCCCGGCATCCGCTCGCTGCAGATTCACTACGATGGATCGCATGTGACGCGTGGCCGGTTGCTCGGCCTTCTTTCCGAAATCGAAAGCGGCATGCCTTCCGTTCACTCGGTGAAGGTGCCGAGCCGCACCGTCTGGCTGCCGCTGTCGTGGGACGATCCGGATGCGGCGCTGGCGATGCGCAAATATCAGGAGCTGGTGCGCCCCAATGCGCCCTGGTGCCCCTCGAACATTGAATTCATCCGCCGCATCAACGGTCTGGATGACGAACAGGCGGTCAAAGACAAAATCTTCGACGCCTCCTATCTCGTCATGGGGCTTGGCGATGTCTATCTCGGCGCCCCGGTTGCCACGCCTCTCGACCCGCGCCATCGCCTCGTCACGACAAAATATAATCCGGCGCGCACCTGGACGCCGGAAAACGCCGTCGGCATCGGCGGCGCCTATATGTGCATCTACGGCATGGAGGGACCGGGCGGCTATCAGCTCTTCGGGCGCACCATCCAGATGTGGAATACGTGGCGGCAAACCCCGGTCTTCGGCAAGGACAAACCCTGGCTGCTCGATTTCTTCGATCGGGTCCGTTTCTTTCCCGTCAGCCACGGCGAATTGACCGAAGCCCGCGCCGCCTTTCCCCATGGGGGTTATCCCGTCCGTATCGAAGAGGGCGAGTTTTCCTATGCGGATTACGAGGCGGAGCTTCAGAAGAATGCCGCCGCAATCGGCGCATTCAAGGCAGGCCAGCAGGCCGCCTTCGAGGCGGAACGCCAACGCTGGAAGGATGAGGGGCTCGACAGTTTCGTTGTCGATGAAGGCGTCGGTCCCGGCCTTGGCGGCGATATTCCCGACGGCTGCTTCGGCATTGAAAGTGCCGTGCCGGGCAATGTCTGGAAGGTGCTGGTGGAAAAAGGGCAGAAGGTGGCGGCAGGAGAAACGCTCGCCATCATCGAATCCATGAAGATGGAAATCACCGTCAACGCGCACGCCGCGGGCAAGGTGCGCGATCTCCGCGCCGGGCCGGGCCGCAATGTCAGGGCCGGCGACGTGCTGGTCGTTCTGGAGGCCATGTAATGTTGCCGATCATTCTCGATATCGCCTCGCTTAAAGATGCCTATGCAAAGGGGCTGAGCCCACTCGATCTCGTCGAGGAGATAATTCTTCGCATCGAGGCGTCGGACGATCCGGCGATCTTCATAACGAAGACGCCGGACGAGGATCTGCGCGCCGCCGCCCGCGACCTGCTGGCCCGCGCGCCCGGAGCCAACAGCCTGCCGCTGTGGGGCGTGCCTTTTGCCGTCAAGGACAATATCGACGTGGCCGACCTGCCGACGACGGCCGCCTGCCCGGCCTTTGCCTACCGGCCGCAACAGGATGCGACCGTCATCGCCCGGCTGAAGGCTGCAGGTGCAATCGTCATCGGCAAGACCAATCTCGACCAGTTCGCCACCGGGCTGAATGGCACGCGCTCGCCGCACGGCGCGCCGCGCTCCGTCTTCGACAAGTCTTATGTGTCGGGAGGCTCGTCTTCCGGCTCCGCCGTGGCGGTGGCGTCTGGCCTTGCCAGTTTCGCGCTCGGCACGGATACGGCCGGTTCCGGCCGCGTGCCCGCCGCCTTCAACAATATTGTCGGCATCAAGCCTACGCCCGGACTGGTGCCGAATGTCGGCGTCGTACCCGCATGCCGCTCGGTGGACGTCGTGACCGTTTTTTCCGCGACGGTGGGCGACGGTGTGGCTGTGCGCCGGGTCATGGAGGGTTATGACCCCGGCGATCCCTTCTCGCGCAGGGCAAAGCCGGCCACCCTACCCGCTGCCGGGATGCGCATTGGTGTGCTTGAGCCCGGGGAACGGGAATTTTTCGGCAATGCCGCTTTCGAGGCGCTTTATGACGCGGCTATCGAAAAAGCGAAAATGCTCGGCGCAGACATCGTCCCCTTCGACTATGCGCCGTTCCGTCAGGCCGCCGAGCTGCTCTATAACGGCCCGTGGGTGGCCGAGCGTCTGGCGGCGTTGAAGTATTTTCTGGCGACCAATGCCGGCGATTTCGATCCCACCGTAAGGGCAATCATCGAGGGGGCAAGGCGATACGATGCCGTCGACGCCTTCGAGGGACTATACGGGCTTGAGGTGCTTCGCCAGAAGGCATCGGCGGAATGGGCGAAAGCCGACGCGCTGATGTTGCCGACATCCCCGACCACCTACACGGTGGAGGAGATGCGCGCAGATCCGATCGCGAAGAACGGCCATTTCGGGCGATATACCAATTTCGCCAATCTGTTCGGTTATGCGGCCATCGCTGTTCCCGCGGGTTTCGATGCCGCGGATCATTTGCCGGCGGGTGTCACCCTGTTCGGCCCGGCCTTTTCCGACGATGCGCTGGCGCCGTTTGCCGATATGCTGCACCGCGCATTGCAGCCGGGCATGGGCAGGGACCGTAAGGCTGCCCTCCCGGAAGCTTCGAAAGTGACGGATACCGATGACGGGCTGGTGCCGATTGTCGTTGTCGGCGCCCATCTCACCGGCATGCCGCTCAATCACGAACTCACAGGCCCCGGCGGTCGGCTGATGAAATCCTGCCGCACGGCCGGCGACTACCGGCTGTTCGTCTTGCCAAATACCGTTCCGCCGAAACCCGGCCTGCTGCGGGAGCCCGGCTTTGAAGGCGCGGGGCTGGAGGTGGAGGTCTGGAGGGTGACGCCCGAAGCCTTCGGACGTTTCGTGCAGAACATTCCCGCTCCCCTCGGCATCGGCAAGGTGACTCTGGACGACGGATTACAAATCTCCGGCTTCCTGTGCGAACCCTATGCGCTCAAGGGTGCTGTGGAAGTGACAGGCCTTGGCGGTTGGCGCGCCTATATCCGGTCGATCAAACAAGAAGAAAGGAAAAGCCATGCGTGACATTTTCTCAAGATATCTGGGCATCCTCCGGCGAGCAACGGTGATGCTTTTGACTGCGCGAGCCGGAATGTATTGGGGCCGAGGACGTCGAAACGGCTAAGTCCGGTTTCATCGCAATCGCCGTTCCGGGCATCGGAGACGCCACATCGAACAGGCGACACTATCTTCGCCTGTTCGACTTTGAACGCTCCTCGCCAACCGGGAAGCGGTCTTAGCGACCGGGCGCTTATTCGAGGCTCTTGATCGGGTCTTTCGGCGCCGGATCGAAACCCACGAGTTCCACGGTCAGTTTCGCATAGGTGCCGTCGGCCACGATGTCGGCGAGCGCCTTGTTCACCGCCTTCACCAGCTCGGGCTTGCCCTTCTTGATGGCGAAACCTTTCTGGACGTGGCTGACGAAATCCGGCGTCATTTCGAGGGGAAGGCCGGAGTTCTTGATCGCCCATGCACCGGCGATCGCATCGGTAATGGTCGCGTCGATATTGCCGTTGACGAGGTCCTGCATCGCGTCCGATTCAGCCTTGTATCCTTTGACGACTGCCCCCTTTTCCTCGGCGATTTTTGCGAAGGTGGAAGAGACGAGCGCACCGACGGTCTTGCCTTTGAGATCAGCGGCGCTTTTGATGGCCGAGCCCTTCTGGACGACGATGCGCCCGCCCGATTCCAGCCAGCCATTGGCAAAGGTAACGCGCTTCTGCCGCTCTTCGGTTATATCCATGGAAGCGCTGATGATATCGTACTGATCCGCCTGAAGACCGACCAGCAGGGAGTCCCATTTGATCAGAACCGGCGTGTAGGTGAGGTCGAGGCGCTTTGCCACCTCCTTCATCACGCGGATTTCCAGACCGTCGAGCGTTCCATCCGGAGCGCGCATGCTGAAGGGCGAAAAGGTTCCTTCCGTTGCGACCTGCAGCTTCCCGGGCTCCAGCAATTCAAGCTCTGCGGCAAATGCCGGAGCGTTGGTGATGGTCGCAGCGAGTGCGGCGACGGCAAATGCGATAGATTTGAATTTCATGACTCGTTCCCTTATTGATTTTTTGCATTTTCCTGTTCGTCGGGCGGCATTGGCGTCACCCGCAGTCGATCCTGCGGATCGCTCCGCCGGATATTTCAGGCATTGCTGAGAACCGTCGGGGCCTCAGCTTGAAAGGGCATAACGGCGTTCCAGCAAGGCTGCGAGCTGTGTCAGCACCGTCGTAAGCAGGAGATAGATGACGGCCACGGCGATGTAGAACTCGAAAGGCCTGAATGTTGCGGCAATCAGCGTCTGGGCATAAAGCGTCAGCTCCACGACGGTGATCGTCGACAGCAGCGATGTATTCTTCAACGTCGAAATGGCTTCATTCGTGACCGAAGGCAGGATGATGCGGAATACCTGCGGCAGGATAATGCTGCGCATGGTTTCCGCCGGGCTGAACCCCAGCGCCAGAGCCGATTCCGTCTGCCCGCGCGGGATGGCCGACAGGCCTCCCCGGATGATTTCCGCGACATAGGCGCCGCTATTGACGCCGAGCGCCAGCACGCCGGCGGTGAAGGGCGAGAGCTTCACGCCGAATTGCGGCAGGCCGAAATAGATGATGAAGACCTGGATCAGGGTTGGCGTGCCGCGAACGAACCAGACGTAGAAGGCGGAGGCGGCACGCACCGCGCGCCATGGCGAACGATGGCCGAGCGCCGCAAGCAGGCCGCAGCCCCAGCTGACGATAATGGTCAGGATCGTCAGCCAGAACACCGTCCAGGCAGCCAGCAGAAAGCCCGGACCGTAAAGCTGCACTTCGTCGATAAAATTCGCCATCGTCGTCACGCTCCCCCGGCGCCATCTGCTGCGCCGCTGGGGGCAAGCTGGTCATGCAAAATGCGGTGAAGAAATTGCCGCAGGCGATCGCTCTGCGGATTGCGAAGAATGTCGGGTGCGCCGGTTTCAGCGATGACACCCTTGTCGAAAAAGAGCACACGCGATGAAACGTCGCGCGCAAAGGCAATTTCATGGGTCACCAGCAGCATGGTCATGCCGTCCGCCGCCAGCGAAGCCATCAGCACCAGCACCTCATGGACAAGTTCGGGATCGAGCGCGGAGGTCACCTCATCGAAAAGCATCAGGCGCGGTTTCATGGCCAGCGCCCGGGCGATGGCGACGCGCTGCTGCTGGCCGCCGGACAGGCGTGCCGGATAGCTGTGGCGTTTCTCATAAAGGCCGATGCGGGAAAGCAGGGCCTCCGCCTCTTCGACGGCCTGGCTTTTGGGTCGTTTCAGCAGCCGGACCGGAGCATGGATGACATTTTCCAGAACCGTCATATGCGGCCAGAGATTGTAACTCTGAAACACCATGCCGACGCGGGCACGCAGGGCCTGCAGCTGCGAGGGCGTCGGGAAAAATCGCGATTCCGGCCGGAAATCGAAAGACAGGTTCTCGAATTCGAGATAGCCCGACTGGGGCATTTCGAGACCGTTTATCGAACGCAGGAAGGTGCTCTTGCCCGAACCGCTCGCGCCGATGATGGATACCACCTCACCCGGTTCGACACTGAGCGAGACGCCTTTCAGAACCTCGTTTTCCCCGAAGCTCTTGCGGATATCCCGCAGGTTCAAAACCGGTCCGGTCATGGGGTCGTCTCCTTGTATTCATCGACGATCTGCACCGCGACATCCTTTGGCGTGCGGTCCACACCGTTGATCTCGGTAATGTCCTGCGGACAGGCGGACAGCACGAGCAGCAGATCCATCTCGGCCCTCAGCGCCACATGATCCCCCGCCGCGGACGACGGCGGGCGACGGTCGAGACTGCCATCGGCGTTCACCGCCACATTCATGAAAAGGTTGAGAGATGCCGGCGTCTGGGCGACGGCAAGACCCTTCTCCGCCAGCGCCTCATGGAAATTTCCGGAACAGCTGCGATGAAAACCCTCGCATCCCAGTTGCCGGTAAAGATCCGCATTGCATGGGCAGAGCAGCGTATCGTGCCGCAGGGCGGCACTGTCGCTCACCAGCGTCATCATGGCTCTTCTGCGGTTGCTGAAGACACCCATGCCGCGCTCGATGAAGATATTGCTGTTTACCGAGCGCGTATGGTCCATCGAGCTGATCTCGGATGGATCGCCTGCCGCAACAGCCCACGCATCCACGACCTGGTTTCCGTGGGAATTCGTAACGATGGCGACCTCGCCGGCCAGCATGCGATAGGCTGCGCCATGACCTGCCAATAAATTCTGCACATTTTCAGTCATCGGACACCGTTGGAAGGAATGCTGAAACCGGTGAGACGGCGGCAAGCAGGCGATAGACCCGGATCGATACCGCTCGGTCGAAATAATTTATATTCAGTATACCAACGGAATTCAATAAAGATTTTCAACTATTTATAGCAAATTTATTAGGCTAGGCGGCCATAAAACGAGCAGTAAAATGCACAAAATTGCATCATTTATGCCTCCCGCATCATTCGCTTGCACTGCCATCAATCGCGGGATACATTTGGTGTACCTAAAAATTCGACCCGGCGGTCTTCCGGTCGTAATCCGCAAATGCGGGCTTCTCCGGGAGGATCGGGCATTGATGGAAATGCTGTCCGAGTTTGCCGCAGGTCCCGGTGGATCGGCGCGCGAAGACTGCCCGGCCAAACAGCAGATTGAATGGAGTGGAACGCGTGATCCGGTATTTTACGATTGAGGAATATGAAAGCCGCTGGCAGCGGGTTTTGCGGGAAATGCAGCGCCGTGGCTATGAAACAGCGGTGGTTTTCGGCCGGGGCGGCGGCACCACGGACAATTGCGGCGACATACTCTATCTTTCCAACCACTACGCCATCAGCGGCGGCATGGATTCCCTGATATGGACCGCCCGGTCCTTTTCCGGGATCATTCTACAGCAGGGCCGCGAGCCGCAGCTTCATATCGATGAGCCGGAAGTGCGCACCGATCTCGTCTCTATCCGCGATACGCATTGTTCCAGCCATCCTTTCCGAAGCGTGGCGAAAGCCCTGGTCGAAAGGGGTATCAAAGGGCGTGTCGCAATCGTCGGCACGCAGTTCATCCCCGTCAAATATTACCAGCAATTGCTTCAGGACGCTCCAGACATTGAGTGGGTAGCCGAGGACGATCTGATCCGCTCCGTCCGGCGTATCAAAAGCCTGAAGGAACTGGAGTGCTATCGCGTCGCCGGCGAAGGCGCGACGGCCGGCCTGAACAGGTTGATGGAAGGCCTGACCGGCGGCCTTTCCGAGCAGGAAGCGGCGGGAGAGGCGGCCCGTGAGGTGGTGCGGCGCGGCGGCCGGCTGCAGATGATCGGCTGCAACCATGGCGAAACGCTGGGTTTCGACCAGCGTTTTCCACTGACCGGCTATAGCGCGGACACACCAAAGCCCGGCGACATCGTCACGGGCACCATCCATGCGGCATTTTTTCAGGGCTATTATCTCGACCCCGGCCGCACCGGCATATGTGGCAAACCGACAGCGGACCAGCGACGGCTGATCGAAGCTGCGGCCAATATCGTTCATCGTCTTTCCGACATGATGCGGCCGGGCGCGAAGCTCATCGATATTGCCGCCGAAGGCGACCGTCTGACGCAGGCCTTCGGCGGCTCGGTATCCGCCATCATGAAGAACTTCCCGTTTTATGGCCACAGCATCGGTCTCGGCTTCGAACAGCCGAGAATTTCAACCAGCATGTCGCAGCCTGAAGATATTGCCGAGGAAAACATGGTGTTCGGTATCGAATCCTTCCTTTCGCTCGACGGTGTCGGCGCGGCTTTTTATGAAGATATCATCATCGTCGGGCGCGACGGCAACGAGCTTCTGACCCGTTCGCCCAGCCACTGGTGGTAATTTTCCGGCAAGGCGACGGTCGGCATGCGGCTACAGAGTTCATCGGGGGCGGCCATCAGCCGCCGCCCTTGTCTTTTATTTTAGTGGGCGAAAACGCCGTCGAAATCCTTAAAGCCCTTCACCTCGATCGGATTGCCGCTCGGATCGAAGAAGAACATGGTGCGCTGTTCCCCCGGCTCACCTTCAAAGCGGACGACCGGCGGAATATCGAAGGCCACGCCGGCATCTTCCAGACGCTTGGAAAGTGCGAACCAGTCATCGAGAGGCAGGACCACACCGAGATGCGGCATCATCACCATATGATTCCCGACCTTGCCGGTTCTGGTAACTTCGAACGGTTTGCCCAGATGCATCGATATCTGGTGGCCGAAAAAGTCGAAATCCACCCAGGTATCGGTGGAACGGCCTTCCTCGCACCCGAGAACGCCACCATAGAAGCGACGCGTTTCGTCGAGGTCGGTGACGTGATAGGCAAGGTGAAAAAGTGAACGCATTTCGGACTCCTTTCAATTTTTAAAGGGGAATGGCCGCTATCGGGCCATCAGCGGATGGTCAGGTCACGCGGCAGGCTGGAGAGAGGTTCCGCCCCCGTCTCTGTCACGATGACCGTTTCGGATGCGCCAACCGTCCACACGCCATAGCTGCGCAGGGTGGCTGGCAGGTGGAACACCATGCCGGGTTCGATTATCCTGTCGACGCCGGTAAACAGGCTCAACAGCGCGCCTTCGCCCCAGTCCGGCGCGAAAGCGGTTCCCATGGAATAACCGATGCGTTTGCGGAAGGCGGCATTGTAACCTGCCGCGTCGATCACACGTTGCGCGGCCTCATGGGGTTCGGCACATGAAACACCGGGCCGAATGGCGGCCAGCGCCGCATCGAGGGCTTTCAACGCGCAATCCATCATCCGCCGGGCTTCGGCGGGCGGAGAACCGATCCACACGGTACGCATCAGCGCGGCGTGATAGCGCGCATGGCAGGCGGCGAGTTCCAGAAAAATCGCATCGCCATTCTCAAGCTTGCGGCGTCTCCAGGTCATGTGGGGCAAACCGCTGCGCGGCCCGGAAGATACGAGCGGTTCCATGGCCATGACTTCCGAGCCCGCCCTTGTGGCGGCGTCCAGCATGGCGGCGGCTATCGCGTTTTCGTCGGTTCCGGCGGCGCAGGCGGCAATACCGGCCGAAAGCCCCGCCTCGGTGTAACCCGCCGCCAGCCGAATGGCCTCCAGCTCGGCTGCGGACTTTATCGTCCGCAGCGGCGAAAGAATGGAGGAACCGTCCGGTATCGACGCAACACCCATCTGCTCCGCGATTTTTGCGGCAAGTACCGGAGAAACAAACCAGCCGTCCAGTTCTATGGCCGGCCGCTCGATATGCCGCTTTTTCAAGAGATCGACCAGGGCGACCGCCGGGTTTCCGCCATCCTGATAGGCGACGACGTCGTCCAGCCAGGTATTGGCGATGGATCCTGCCAGTTCAAGCTGCCGGACGAGAAGCGTCGGCTGTCCATTCACCGGCATGATCAGCGCCTGGAAAGCAAAGTATCCGGCCGTCTGCCGCCCGGTCAGCCAGTAAATGTTTTCAGGACCGGTGACGACGAGCGCTTCATGACCCGCATTGCGGATGGCGGCGCGCGCACGATCTTGCCTCGCGGCGAACTCCTCCCTGGGGAAAGAGGCATCACACCCCTGCAAATCGGCGAATTCCTGCATGAAACTGTCCATATCGTCGTGCTCGGCTTTTGCATGAGAAGCCGGCAAAAGCGTCTCAAGACCGGAATGAAGAAAGAAAAAGCGCTGGCGGGTGCCGGTTTCAGGGGCGACTCAGCCACCCCAGAAAACGGCTTTTCACGCTTTCGAAATGCGCCTCCATGGCGGCGGAAGCCTTCTGCGGATCCTGCGCCTCGATGGCGTCGATAACCGCAATATGTTCGCGTGCCTGCTCGGCAAAACGGTCATGCGTGCGGGTGATGGTGCAGCGTCGGGCGATACTGCGCATTTCGGTCAGCATGGCAGGCAAAAGCTCAAGCCCGGCGGCAGCGGCCACGGCCTCATGAAACTGGTCGTCGTCCAGCCAGAACTGATCGAAGGCCACGTTCCTGCCATCCGCATAAGCCTGCATGATTTGCCGCGAATGTTCGAGCGCCTCGGGAAAGGGACGCTCAGCGGCGCGTGCCGCCGCAGCGCTCTCCAGCAAGCGCCGTATCTGCACGATTTCCAGCAGCTGCTCCACCGTGACGGGCCGAACCATCAATGCGCCATTGGCGAGCCGCGAAATCACGCCCTCTTTTTCAAGCCGGGAGATTGCCGCCCTCAGCGGCGTGCGGGAAATGCCGGATTCGAGCGCCAGGGCTCTTTCCGTCAGAACGTCACCGGCTTTGAACTTGCCCTCCAGAATGCGTTGTTTGACATCCGTATAGGCCTGCTGGGTCAAAGTTTCCTTTTCGCTCATGCTCTCTCCCCTTTACCGAGCCGACCAGGTCTGTTGCAGAATATCAACGGCATGCGCCAGATCGGCCGGATCCATGGCCTCATCCGGGTTATGGCTGCCGTTCCAGTTCCGCAGAAAGACCATCACCGATTCCCATCCCGCCTGGGCAAATGCCGCCGCATCATGCCCGCCGCCCGATAACATCTGCCGGGGCGAGATGCCGGTCCGTTCGGCCGCAACGACTATCTGCCGGCCAAGCGCGGAGGACAGACGGGTGGGCTTGCTGCGGGACTGAACGCCGGTGACGACGCGCACACCCCTTCGTTTTTCGATCTTCTCAATTTCCTGTCGGAAAATGCCATCCACCCGGTCCAGCACCGCGTCGTCGGCGCTGCGGATATCGATGCAGAAATCCACCCGGCCCGGAACCTTGGCGAAAGCGTGCTCACTGCTCGCCGCATCCACACGGCCGAAGGTAACGGCAAGATCGTGCCCTTCCGCCAGAACTCCTTCCCAGGCCCTGTCCATGGCGACGATGAGATCCGCAAGGGCGAAAACGGCATCCGAGCGGGCATCACGCGGCGCGCCGCCCGAATGGGCCCAGACCCCTTCAATCCGCGCTTCACGGTAACGCAGGCCGCCGCGCACGCCATCGACGACGCCGAAAGCCTCACCGGCATTGTCGAGCACCGGCCCCTGCTCGATATGCAATTCGACGAAACGCGCCGGCGGCAGTCCCGGCCCGCGCAGGACGGCGTCCGGGTCGCCCCCGAGTTCCTTCATGTGCTCGGCGAGTGTTCTGCCGCTGTCGGCGCGGCGCGCCTGCATTTCCGGCACCGTGAGCCGGCCAAGCGCCGCACGTGACCCGATATAGGAGACTGGAAACCAGACGCTCTCCTCCGCTCTCGTCACCGTCACGACAATATCTGCCGGCGGGGCCTGCCCGCTTTTCACGAATGCGGTGACGAGAGCCATGGCGCCCACCACACCCGCCGTGCCATCATAGGCACCGCCCATCGGCACGGTATCGAGATGCGAGCCGATATAAAGCGGCGTGGCCTGCCGGTCTCTGCCGGGCAGCCGGGCAAAAAGGTTCAGCGCTGCATCTTGCGTAACAGTGAGGCCAAGGGCTTCACATTCTTCGGCAATCACCCGATGCGCTTCGCTTTCCAGCGCACTGTAGGAAGGCCGGGTAAAACCGGGGCCTTCCGCTGAAATGGCATTGATGCGGTCCAGCAGACGGTTGACCGTCTCTGCGATCACGGTTTGCGTCATGCCATCATCTCCTGCGGCGCATTGAGCGCGGTGACCGGGCGTTCGCCCGCAAGCGCCGTCAAAACATGCCTTGCAGAGCCGAGAGCCACGCGGCGAAGCGCTTCCAGCGTCGTGCCGCCAAGATGCGGTGTGAAAATCACCCGGCCGCCGGCGGCCAGAGGTCCGGTCGGCGCACCAGGCGAATAAACATCCAGCCCGGCTGCGGCTATGCGGCCGGTTTCGATGGCGCGGGCAAGGGCCGCCTCATCCACCAGTCCCGCCCGTGCCGTGTTGATAAGTATCGCGCCCGGTTTCACCGCTGAAATGGCCTGCTCTCCGAACAGGCCGCGTGTTTCCGCACGGAGCGGCGTATGAAGGGAAATCAGATCGGCCTGCCTCAGCCCGTCTTCAAGACTGTCAGCCCGTTCGAAGCCATCGAGATCGGCCACCCGCGGCGAATAGACCAGCACCCGCATATCCAGAGCGGCCTTCAGCATCCGGCCGAGCCCGGCGCCAATCGCCCCCCAGCCGACGATAAGCGCCGTCTTGCCGGACAATTCGGAAAAACTCTCCGTCTCGCGAAAACCATGGACCCCGGCCCTTTCGCTGCGGTCGGCAGCGGGAATACGTCTTGCGGCGGCCAGTGCCAGACCGAGCGCCAGCTCGGAAACCGAGCGGGCATTGGCGCCGGGGGTGTTGCAGACCAGAACGCCCTTCGCCGTCGCCGCTTCCTTGTCGACAGCATCATGGCCCGTGCCGTGAACGGCGATGACCCGCAGCCTGTCGCCGGCCTCGATGGCCGATGCGGACAGGCCAGCATCGCGCGTGATGACGGCATCGCAACCCTTGATCATTGCGGCCACGGTCGCCATGTCCGGTTTCGGACACAAAACCGGTTCAACCCCCGCCTCACGCAGAAGGGCGAGGCCGTCGGCATGAATAGGCTGGACAATAAGGCATTTCATGCGTCCCTGTTCCTTTCGGGAAATTGTTCCAGTTTCTCAAGAATGGCGTCGCGGGCGTGAACGATATGGCGGGCCATGAGCGAGCCTGCCCGTTCACCGTCGCCGGCGCGCAGGGCGGCAATCATCTCCAGATGTTCGTCGCAGCTTTTCAGAAAACGATCCGGCACCTGGGCATGGTCGAACATGCAGGTACGGCGCCGCAAATCCTCGATCGTGCTCACCATCATCTCACTGCCCGTGGAAAGGGCGAGCGTCCGGTGGAAAGCATCGTCCACGCGGCGCTGCTCGTCGTCCTCGCCGGGGCCATGCTGTTGCAAATGCCGTATCCGGGCTTCCAGCTCGCCAAGCTCCGGCCGGGCCATCGCCGCCTGTCTGGCGCAATGGGTCTCCAGAACCTGACGAAGGAAGAAAATCTCTTCGACCTCTTCCGCCTTCAGCCGGCGAATCTTGAGGAACCGTCCTTCCTGCGTGGCGAGACCCTCGGCCTCGATCCGCTTGATCGCCTCACGCACGGGCGTCCGGGACATGTCCAGCAGATCACCCAGTTTCGCTTCCTGCAAAGCGTCACCCGGCGTCAGCGCACCGGACAGGATCATTTCGATGATCTTCCCATAAGCCTGCTTGGCGAGCGGCTGATTCATGATGGCATACCTCCTGAAACATCATCCGTTTCCGGCTTTTCTACCAGATTTGCCAGGCGTTCGCGCAAGGCCGTGCGCTCCGCAATCAGAAGCTCTTCGGCTTTTTCCCGTGAAATGGCCGCGAAAGAGACATGTCGGCCGCTCGGAACCTGCGCAAGCCGGGGCAGATCGACGGTGGCGACCGTTGCGATTTTCGGATAGCCGCCCGTCGTCTGGCGTTCCGCCATCAGCACGATGGGCCGTCCCGACGCCGGGACCTGTATCGATCCCGCGCAGGTTCCGTCGGAGACGATATCGTGCCCGCCTTCGGCATGAACGGCGTGTCCGTCCAGCATCTGCGCCATGCGATCCCGGGCCGGAGAAACGATGAAGGAGGCTTTCAGGAAAGCCCGCTGGGTTTCGGCAGAGAAATAGTCGTCCTGTGGGCCGGGAACAATTCGGACGGGACCGCCGGACCGACGCCAGAGTTGCCGGAGCGCCAGATTGACGCCGGGATTATCCCGGCCGAGCGGCAGGCGGTCACCCGCCTGCAAACGACGCCCTTCGTAACCGCCGAGACCCGTTCGCACATGGGTGGCACGCGAACCGAGCACCGGCACGGTATCCACGCCGCCGGAGACGGCGAGATAGCCCCAGACGCAGTCGCGCAGGGCGCCGATCGAAAGCACGTCATCGGGCAAAAGAGTATAGCTCTCCCAGGGCGACAGCTTTCGTTTGCCGAGGCGGATATCGACGGCGCCTCCGGTCACGGCGATGCGTGCCGGCCGCAAAACGGAGAAGCTGCCCCCGGTGCCGCCAAATTCTATTGCCGCGCTGCTCTCGACATTGCCGACCAGCGCGTTCGCAATTCGGAAAGAAGGCATATCCATCGGGCCTGAACCGGAAACACCGGCATGGCTCAATCCCCTGCGGCCGAGATCCTGAACGGTGGCCATCGGCCCTATCTGCTGGACGACGAGGAAACTCATGAAAGCTGCGCCTCCGTGACGGGCTGGCCGGCGGCGACCGCCCGGTCAAGCTCTGCGGCCTCGTCTTCGCTCACCGGCCGAAAACGGACCCGGTCTCCGGCCTGCAACAGAAACGGCTCTGGACGATGCGGGTCGAAAAGCCGAAGCGGCGTGCGGCCGATGAAGCGCCACCCGCTTGGCCCCGGCACGGAATTGATGCTTGCCTGCTTGCCGCCAATTCCAATCGCACTTGCCTCGATCCGCTGACGCGGCGTGGCAAGACGCGGCGTATGCAATTGTTCTGGCAGGCCGCCGAGATAGGCAAAACCCGGCGCGAAACCGATCATATAGACACGATATTCGGCGGATGCGTGCAGCTCGATCAGGGCGGCAGGCGTCATTTTCTTCATGTCCGCCAGTTCCTGCAGGTCGAGCCCGACCGATCCGCCATAAACCACAGGCACATCGAAGCGTCTGGCCGGAACGCTGTTCACCGTCAGCGTCATCAGACGCCGATGCAACTCCCGGTCAAGCGCATGGCCGCGAATGACGGATGGGTCATAGATGACCATGAGGGACCGGTAGGTCGGCACCAGTTCCTCGATGCCCTCCACGGGCGTTGCAGCGAGATTTGCCGCAAGCGCGATGATGCGCTCGCTCACCGTTTCATCGATGGTATCGGCGAGTTCAACGGACAGGGCGCTGTCACCACAAGCAAGAATGCGCGGAAATTTGCCGCCCATCGATTACACTCCCTCACGTCCACGCATACGAATTCGATTCTCCCGCCAATCCTTCCTTGCTATTTCAGTATACCAATTGTATGTCAATGAAAAGATGCAATGAATGCGTGCTGCCTGATATCACGCGTATAAACTGGACGAGGCCGGGCAATATCTCGCCCGGAAAGAGGGGCTATGGCGACGATCGATCTGAACTGCGATATGGGAGAAAGCTTCGGGGCCTGGACCATGGGCGAAGACGAAGCGATGATGGAGCTGATTACCACGGCAAACATCGCCTGCGGTTTTCATGCCGGCGATCCGGTTGTCATGCGCGACACCATTCTCGCTGCCAAGGCAAGGGGCATCGCGGTCGGCGCCCACCCGTCTTTCATGGATATTTACGGCTTCGGCCGCCGCCGTATATCCGGCGAACGTCCCGAGGATGTGGAGGCCCAGCTGATCTACCAGATCGCCGCGATGCAGGGCATGGCGGCTGCGCTTTCCTGGCCCATCACCCATGTCAAAACCCATGGGGCGCTGGGCAACATGGCTGCCGTCGATCAAGATCTCGCGCAGGTCTGCATCCGGGCCATCAAGGCGGTGGATCCGTCGCTGGTCTTTATTACGCTGCCCTATTCGGAAACCATGAAGGCCGCCGAAAAAGCGGGGCTGCGCGTTGCCTGCGAAGTCTATGCCGACCGCACCTATGACGATGCGGGAATGCTCACCTCCCGGCAGATGCAGGGTGCAGTGATCCACGATCCCAACCAGAGTGTGGATCAGGTTCTGTCCATGGTCTGCGACGGCGTAATCCCGACAACGGGCGGAAAAAAACTGCCGGTGGAAGCCGCCACCATCTGCGTTCACGGCGATACGCGCGGCGCCGTGGATATGGCGCGCGCCCTTCGTTCATCGCTCGCCCGACACGGGCTGCAATTTGCTCCTTTCGCCACACCAAACACCTGATCCGGGGACGTTCCATTGACACGCATTGTATATCTGAACGGCGACTGGCTTGCCGAAGCCGACGCCAAGGTTTCCGTTTTCGACCGCGGCTTTCTGTTCGCGGACGCCATTTATGAAGTCACCGCCGTGATCGGCGGGAAGCTGATCGATTATGCCGGCCACAGCGCCCGCCTTCAGCGCTCGCTCGCCGAACTCGGCTTGACCTGCCCGCTCGAAGCGGAGGAACTTCTGGCCGTTCACCGTGAAATCGTCCGCCTGAACCACATGGACGAAGGCCTGATCTATCTGCAGATCTCCCGCGGTGTGGCGGATCGCGATTTCGCTTTTCCCGCCAATGCCACGCCGACGATAACCCTGTTCACCCAGGCAAAACCCGTGCTGGACAATCCGCGCACGGAAACCGGCATTGCCATCGCCACCATGCCGGACTGGCGCTGGGAGCGGCGCGACATCAAGACGGTACAGCTTCTCTACCCCTCGATGGCCAAGATGGAGGCGCTGAAACGCGGCGCGGACGATGCATGGCTGGTGGAGGATGGTTTCGTGACCGAAGGCAGCGCCGCCAATGCGCATATCGTCAAAAAGGACGGCACGCTGGTCACGCGCGAACTTTCCAACGCACTTCTGCATGGCATCACCCGCGGAAGCATTCTCGATCTTGCGCAGGGCGCCGGAATTGCCGTCGAACAGCGCGCCTTCACGGTGGATGAGGCAAAGGACGCAGCCGAAGCCTTCATTACATCGGCGACAAATTTTGCCATGCCGGTCGTCAAGATCGACGAAGCCATCATCGGTGATGGCAAGCCCGGCCCGGTCTCGAAGACACTGCGTGAGCTTTACATAAAAACCCGCCTCGCATCGGCGATCTGATTTTCAGCCGCATTCAGCGAGCCGCCGCCCCCGGCGGCTCTGCAGGCCTGGCCCCTGGTCGGCACACAGCGGCAACTCCTTGCCTGCCGATCCGCGCCTTTTCGGTACTTTCCCTGAAATGCAATCCACTGACGCCAGCACCGCAAAGGCTGGCGGGCAAGGGAATCCGCTCGAAATCGAACAAAGATTAATCACCTTATTGCGCCGCTCAAAAAACGCCCATATAGTCCCCTTCATTCGGAGTACGTGCTGTATACCGAAAATAACCGCGCCGCCCTGTCGCCAAGGGACAGGGTGAGCCGGAAACAATAAGTGAGGGGATCACAACCATGAAAAATGCAATTTTCGCCGGGCTGGCTTTGACGATTGCCGGCTTTGCAACCTCCGCAACCGCCGAAACCGCCTGGGACATGTCGGTCGTTTGGCCGGAAGGTAATTTTCACACCAAGAACGCGGTAAAATTCGCTGAAACCGTAAAGACCGTCACGAATGGCGAGGTCGCCATCACCGTGCATTCCGGCGGGTCACTTGGCATCAAGGGCCCGGAAGGCATGACCGCCGTGCGCGACGGCATCGTTCCCATCGCCGATATTCTGATGAGCCAGCAGGTGGGTGAAGCACCGGTACTGGGTGTCGAGACGCTGCCATATCTGGCCCCGACGATGCCTGACCTCGCGCTGCTGCACAAATTCTTCCGCCCCAAGATCGAGGAAGTCGCAACCTCGATGAACCAGAAGCTGCTTTACATGGTGCCGTGGCCGGGACAGGCCGTCTATGCGCCGAAACAGATCGAAAAAATTGAAGACGTCAACGGCCTCAAGATTCGCGTCGTCGATGCCAACGGCCATAATTTCTTCCACGCCCTTGGCGCTCTTCCCGTTCAGATGCCATGGGGCGAAGTCGTGCCATCGCTTGCCGCCGGCACCATCAACGGTGTCACGACCTCCTCTTCGTCCGGTGTCGACGGCGCTTTCTGGGAGTTCATGAAAAACATGAGCACCTTCAACTGGCAGGCATCTTCCAACATCGTCACCGTCAATCTCGATGCCTGGAATGCCCTGTCGCCAGAAAATCAGGCGGCGATCGAACAGGCATCGAAGAAACTCGAAGGCGAATTCTGGCTGGTCAGCCGGGCCGAGGACGAAACCAAGCTCGCCACCCTGAAGGAAAAGGGCATTACCGTGACGTCGCCTTCTCCCGAACTCAAGGCCGCCCTCATCGAGCGCGCCAAGCCGTTGTGGGACGATTTTCTCAAGCGCGTGCCCGATGCCGCGCCCTATGTCGAAGCCTATCTGAAGGCGCGCAACTGACTTTCTCCCGTCGGAAATGAAAGGGCAGCCGGCAATCCCGGCCGGCTGTCCGCCTCCTTCTGCGCACTCCGGAGAAACATCATGAGAAATCCAGCCAGTCCCGCATTCGCTGCCATCATAACGCCGATCGACCGGTTGACGGAGGCTGCAAACCTGCTTGCATCCCTATCTCTCCTCGGCATTTTCATTCTCATCGCCTGCGAAATCCTTCTCAGAAACCTTGCCGGCTACTCGCTGCCATTCGCCTGGGATGTCGCCGCTTACCTGATGGCCACGAGCTTCATGCTCGCCGGCGCCAGCGCGCTGAAATCCGGTTCGCATGTCCGTGTCACCGCAATAGGCGAGGCGCTTTCTTCAACCGGCGCAAGACGGCTGGATATGGTGGCATGCCTTGTCGGCCTTGTTATCTGCATTGCGCTTTCGGTCGCATTGACGGACATGGCCATCCTGTCCGCGCTGCGCGGTTCAACCTCCTCATCGGTCATCCGCATTCCGCTCGTCTATCCGCAGAGCGCGCTCGCAATCGGCGCGATCATCCTGAATTTGCAGATGCTGGCGCAGTTTCTGCGGCTTCTTCGCGGCGAAACACTTTCAACCGGCCCGGGACTGGAATAAATCATGGGAAAGATCACCTTCAGCCTGCTCGGCCTGATGACGCTCATTCTGGGTACGGGGGTCTGGATCGGCCTTGGCCTCGTTGGCACCGGGGCGGCGCTGGCCGCACTCTATCGCCCCGCTTTGCCGCTTTTCAAGCTGCTGGCCCAGCAAACCTGGAACACGCTGGTTTCGCCGGAAATGCTGGCCCTGCCGCTCTTCATCTTCATGGCGGAAATCCTGTTCCGAACGAAAATTTCAGAGGCGCTGTTCTCCGGCCTCGCCCCCTGGCTTCGGCATGTACCCGGCCGGCTTGCCCATATCACCGTTCTCGGCTGCACGCTCTTTGCATCCGTCTGCGGCTCATCCGCGGCCACCACGGCAACGGTCGGGCGCATCACCGCAAAGGAACTTATTTCGCGCGGTTATAACCGCGACCTCATCACCGGCAGCCTTGCGGGGGCGGGAACGCTGGGCTTTCTCATCCCGCCATCGACGATCATGATCATCTATGGGGTCATGGCGGAGGAATCGATCCTGAAGCTGTTCATGGCGGGCATCCTGCCGGGCCTGCTGATGGCCGCATCCTATATGGGCTATATCGGCATCCGGGCGCTGATGAATCCGGCCCTCGTCGGGGAGGCCCTCGCGCCCACCACCTTCATCGAAAAGCTGGTGGCGTTGAAGGATCTGGGACCGCTGCTGCTGCTCATCATCGGCGTGGTCGGCTCGATGTATGGCGGCATCGCGTCACCGACGGAAGCAGCCGCAGTCGGCGTCGGCGGCGCAATCCTTATCGGCGCTTTCCAGAAGACGCTGAACCTTTCGAACCTCATGCAGGCGGCGAAACAGGCGGCCGATTCCTGCGCCATGATCGGCCTCATCATGGTCGGCGCGATGTTCCTGTCGACCGTCATCGGTTATCTCGGCATGCCGCGCTATATCGCCGGCATCATCGAGGGCTGGGGTCTTTCGCCATTCATGCTCATCATCGTGCTCCTGATCTTCTACATCATCCTCGGCACGGTGATGGAAGGGCTGGGCTGCATCGTCATGACGCTGCCGATCACCCTGCCGCTGGTCATGGCGGCCGGTTACAGCAAGGTCTGGTTCGGCATATTCATCGTCATCGTGGTGGAGATGGCGCAGGTCTCGCCGCCCGTCGGCTTCAACCTCACCGTCATCCAGCGCCTGACCGGCGACAGCATGGCCCGCATTACCCGGGCGACCATGCCGTTCTTCTTCATCATGTGCGCCTTTGTCCTGCTCATCGCCGTCTTCCCGGAAATCGTTTCGATCGTTCCGGATATGCTGGCGAATAATTGACGCAAACGGTTTGCCGGCCAGCGCGCTCTCCAATGCGCAAGGCCGGCATCCCCAGACCCGGCTCCGCTGCGGTCAATTCCACGGGTTGGAACGGAACCCTTGCAACACAGGCGGCTCAAATAGGAACATGTCATGTCGCTCATAAATTCCAGTACCAAGGGTGTGTTCGTCATTGCCTGCACACCGTTTGCCGAAGACGGTTCGCTCGATGGCGAAAGCATCGGCCGCATGGTCGACTTCTATTATGAAAAAGGCACGGACGGGCTGACGATCCTCGGCATGATGGGGGAAGCACCCAAGCTCACCCTGGCGGAATCGATCGAAGTCACGAAGCTGACGCTGAAGCGTTCCGAAGGAAAACCCGTGGTGGTCGGCGTCTCCGCACCCGGCCTTGCCGCCATCGGCGAACTGACCAAGGCAGCCATGGATCTGGGGGCCGCCGGCGTCATGGTCGCTCCGCCACCCGCGCTGCGGACCGATGAACAGATCATCGCCTATTATCGCAACGTCGTCGAGACTGTCGGCGCCGACGTGCCTGTGGTGCTGCAGGACTTCCCGCTTTCCACCGGCGTTCAGATAAGCGCAAAAACGCTCGGCGTCATCTTCGAGGCCCACCCGAGCATCGTCATGCTCAAGCATGAGGATTGGCCGGGCCTGCAGAAGATCACCGACCTGCGCGAAGCGGAGGCCAAAGGCCGTCGCCGCACCTCCATCCTGTGCGGCAATGCCGGTGTTTTCCTGACCGAGGAAATGCAGCGCGGCGCCGACGGCGCCATGACCGGTTTCGCCTATCCGGAAATGATGGTGGATGTCGTCCGTCTCAGCAATGAGGGCAGATACGAGGCAGCGCAGGACTTGTTCGATGCCTATCTGCCGCTGATGCGCTATGAACAGCAGCCCGGTCTCGGCCTTGCCGTGCGAAAACATGTTCTGGCAAAACGCGGCGCCATCGCCAGCGCGACCCAGCGCCGCCCAGGCGCACCGCTGAGCGCGCTCGCCGTGAAGGAAGTCGAGACGCTGATCGAACGCCAGATGCGCCGACTGGACCTGTTGCGTTGACGGAGATGAATTCACTGCCGTTGTGACGGACCCGATCAGCGAGGCAATGCGGGAACGGCATTTCTGCTCGCTTCGCCACTAAGCCCATGGACAACAGATATACAGGGGAAACTCCCCTCTCCCGGTAAGTCACTGTGACATATAGACTTATCGGGAGAGGGGAATGGTACGGTTGAGTGGGGTCGAACCACCGACCTCAGGTGCCACAAACCTGCGCTCTAACCAACTGAGCTACAACCGCACATGAAACGCCGAAGCGGCGTCACGGGGGGTGACATAAAAGGTGTTTTCCCCATTTGCAAGTGCCTCTTCGAATTTTGCGAAAAAAGGCTGAGAAAGGCAAGTGCTTTTCAATGGGCCGGGCTGACATAAAGAGGCCGCAGCGGCCTGTTGATGTTAACTCTATTTGGCGATTCATCCGGCGGATGGTGGACCGGACCGCGCTGTGAAGTTATTTAAAATTCTGTTAACGTGATGCCTCGGCGGGTTTACGTTTAGAGCTTCATGAGGAAGCCGAAAAGCCCGCAAGGTCCGGTAGTGCCAGAATAGGTTTCGACATGCCCGCCGTCCAGTATCCCTTTATCGATATCGCAGTGCACGAACGGGTGCGTGAAGGTTTCGGGCGCGGCGCGGCCATGGCGTTGTTCTCGCTCGACCTTAAAAACGCCCTTTGGGCCAATGGCCGGGGCGCGGCGCTGTTTGGCACGCCGATGGTCTATGATTTTCTGGAACAGGGCCCGAAACCGCAGGACGTGACCTTCCGGCAACTGGCGGCCACGGCGGCGCGGCTTTCCAAAGCGGGCGACAGCCTGCCGTTTACCATTCGCATCACATCGGGTTTCCGCAGCCTTGCCGTCACCGCGCGCGCGGAAATCATCGAGGCCGAACCCGGCCAGCCCGCCATCCTGTTTTCCGCCCTCACCGACCAGGCCGCACCCGACACGGCGGAGTGCGCCCGGCGCATGATCGAAGGTTTCGACGACCCCGATATCCATATGGCGGTTCTGAACGGCGAGAACGAGATTGTCGCCGCCTCGCCCGGCTTTTCGTCGCTCGGCATCACACCGCATACCGCACGGACACTGGTGAAAATGGCAGCCGGACAGTCCGGCCATCTCGTCAAGCGGCCGGTGCCGACCGGCAAGGGTTACCTGCCCGCCGCCACCGGCCAGATTGCGGCATCGCCCGAACTGAACCTGATGTTCGTGGTCGAAACCGCGCTGGGCACACTCGATCCCGTCAATGGTTTCGCAGAAGACAGGCCGCAGGAAACGCCAGCCGCCGCCGAGCCCGCCCTGCCGGTTGCGGAGGTCGCGCCTATTGCCGCTGCAACCTCCTTCGATTCCGTGCTCGATGCCGTCGCTGGCATCGAGGATGTGGAAGAGGTGCAGGAACTGCCGGCCGATCCCGAAGAGGAAGTGGCCGCGCAGCAGGATGAGAACAGCCTTCTCTCATTGCCGGAAAACGGAGCGGAGACCCCGGCGACGCTTTCCGCGCAGGACGCCGACGCCGCTGCACATGTGGCGATGACCGACGACATCGCCGATCTTTTCGAACTCGATGAGGATGAAGCGGAGGCTCCCTTAACCGAACGGGCAATCGCCGATACCCCCACCGAAGAAGCCCGGGCCGAAGAAAGCGCAGTCGCGGACGATGAAATCGTCGAAACAGCGCCGTCAGACGCTGCTCCTGCCGCGGATGAGGAGATAACGGCGGAGGCGGAGACCGAGGAGACGGACATCGGCGCTGGCGCAGAAGCGCAGCCTTTTGTTTTCAATGCCGGTGCGCGCGCTTCCCGTTTCGTCTGGAAAATCGATGCGGAAGGACGCTTCAGCTCGATCTCGCATGAATTTGCAGAGGCTGTGGGCGCCAAGGCGGCTGCCGTGGAAGGCATGGGCTTTGCCGATGTCGCGGCCCTGTTCAATCTCGATCCCGACGGCAAGATCCGCGAGCTTCTCGGCCGTCGCGACACCTGGTCGGGCAAGACGATCTATTGGCCGGTGGAAGGCACATCGCTGATGGTGCCGATCGATCTCGCCGCCCTGCCCACCTATACGCGCTCACGCGAATTCGACGGTTTCCGCGGTTTCGGTATCGTGCGGCTTGCCGATGCCACCGAAGACCCGCATGCCACGGGCCTTACCTTCCTTGACGGCGAAGAGGCCGATCCGGCAGAAGCACTACCGCAGCCGTCTATCGAGGATGAAAGCCACGAATTGCTGGCCTTTATCGATGAGGATGACGACGAAGGCGGCGATTCCGGTGAGGATGAGGCCCCGGCAACGGACCTCGATGCGGCAGACGGCGCATCGGATGCGGTCCCTGTCGAAGAACCGCACCTTGATTATACCCCGCCGGAATTCGAAGCACCTGTCATAGCGCCGGCGCTGGAGCCAACCTATTCCGACAAGGTCGTCCATCTGGAGGAGCGCCGTTCCCGCTCCCGCGAGGGCCTGACCGCAGGCGAGCAGGCCGCCTTCCGCGAAATCGGCCGGGCCCTGGCGCCTGCGGATTCTGCTTCGGAGGAAAATTCGGACGCGGATGCGGGGATCATTTCCGCCGAACCGGCAGGACAGGATATCCAGCAGGATATCGTTGCGGATGCGCCGGAAAGCGCACCCTCAGACACGGAAACCGACGAAAAGACGACCGAACCGCCTGATGAAGACGATCTTTTTGCGGACTACGTTCGTGGCGAGCAGCCCGCGGCTATTCGCGCAGCGGCGGGTGAAAGCGGCTCTGAAGAAAAGCAGGAGACTGCAATTGACGAGCAGCCGACTGCCGATATTGCCGCCTCCATGGTCAGCCCGTCCGTTCGCCCCGCAAATGCGTTGACGGCCGAAACGCTGGACCAGATGCCTGTTGCGCTTCTGGTGCATGCCGGCGACAGGCTGATCCACGCCAATCCGGATTTCCTGCGGTTGACGGGCTATGGATCTCTCGCTGAACTGCAAGATGTCGGCGGGCTGGAAGCGCTGCTGCAGCGGCAGGATCTGGAGGACATGCCGGACAATGAGGGCGGCATGGTCGTCGTCAGCGCCGAAAACGACATCATTCCGGTCAAGGCGCGGCTGCAATCCATCCGCTGGGAAGAAACCAAGGCGCTGATGCTGTCGCTGGTGCCGCTCGAAGAAAAGCAGGCGCCGGTTGCGGCCGCCAACGAAAATATTGCGGCCGGTGACGTCGAAAATGCGGAAGCAGGCAGCCTCTCCCTCCTGCAGGGCGAAGTGGAGGAACTGCACTCCATTCTGGAAACCGCCACCGATGGCGTGGTGCTTCTGGGAGACGAAGGCGAAATCCGCTCGCTCAACCGTTCCGCCAGCGCGCTGTTCAATTATGATAATGGTGAAATCGCCGGAAAACCTTTCGTCACCCTCTTTGCCCATGAGAGCCAGCGCGCCGTGCTGGATTATCTTTCCGGCCTTGCCAATAACGGTGTCGCGAGCGTGCTGAATGATGGCCGCGAAGTGATCGGCCGCGAGGCATCCGGCGGCTTCCTGCCGCTGTTCATGACCATTGGCCGGCTTAAATCCTCGCATGGCTATTGCGTTGTCATCCGTGACATCACCCAGTGGAAGCGCACGGAAGAGGAACTGCGCAACGCCAAGCGCGCGGCGGAAACCGCCAATGCCCACAAGACCGATTTCCTCGCGCGCGTCAGCCATGAAATCCGCACGCCGCTCAACGCCATCATCGGCTTTGCCGACATGATGGCGACTGAACGCTTCGGGCCTATCGGCCATTCGCGCTATGTGGAATATTCCAATGATATCGGCCGCTCCGGCCGGCATGTGCTCGATATCGTCAATGATCTCCTCGATATTTCGAAGATCGAGGCCGGGCAGATGGATGTGGATTTCATCGCCGTGCCGCTGAACGAGACGGTGGCCGAGGCGGTGTCGCTGGTGCAGCCGCAGGCCAATAACCAGCGCGTCATTATCCGCACGGCCCTTGCGCAATCTGTGCCGCAGATCGTCGCCGACCTGCGCTCGATCAAGCAGATCGTGCTGAACATCCTGTCGAACGCCATCCGTTTCACGCATCAGGCGGCCAGATCGTCGTTTCCACAGCCTATGAAGCCAATGGCAGCGTGTCGCTGCGCATTCGCGACACCGGCATCGGCATGACGCGCGCGGAACTGGAGCAGGCCATGAAGCCGTTCCGGCAAGTGGCCTCTTCCGGCAAACGTGTGCGGGGCGACGGCACCGGACTCGGCCTGCCGCTGACCAAGGCCATGGTGGACGCCAACCGTGCGAATTTCTCCATCACCTCAACGCCGAATGAGGGCACGCTGGTGGAAATCAGCTTTCCGTCACAGCGGGTTCTTGCCAACTGAGGTCATGCGGGCGTAGCAATGCGAAAGCCGCCGGCTGAAGGATCAGCCGGTTAAGGCTTTTTGCAAGACAGCAGGCTCGCATGCCCATGACGGCTCCCCTTCCCGCGACAAAACGCGTTTCGCTATTGCCGATTGCGGCCATCATTGTCGCAGCCATTGCCGCCATGCCCATTCTGGCGATCTTCTGGCTGGCGCTGACCGGCAGCACGGAGGGGTGGCAGCATCTTCTCTCCAATGTTCTGCCGCGCGCCGGCTTTCGCACCTTCATGCTGCTGGGGATGACGGCCGCGACGACGGCATTTTTCGGCATTGCCTGCGCCTGGCTCGTCACTACATTCGAGTTTCCGCTGCGGCGGCTGTTGTCCGCAGCACTTGTCCTGCCGCTTGCCATTCCGTCCTACCTGGCAGCCTATGCGTTCGGTGAGTTTCTCGACTTTACCGGCCCGGTGCAGAGCGCCCTTCGCGCGGCCTTCGGTTATCACAGCATCCGCGATTACTGGTTTCCGGATATACGCTCGCTCGGCGGTGCTGTCATCGTTCTGAGCTCGGTACTCTATCCCTATGTCTATCTCTCGGCGCGCGCCGCCTTTTCCATGCAAGGGCGGTTTGCGGCTGATGCAGCCCGCACGCTTGGCGCAAAACCTCTGAATGTGTTCTTCTCCGTGCAATTGCCGATGGCGCGGCCGGCGATTGCCATAGGCCTGTCGCTGGTCTTGATGGAGACGCTGAACGATATCGGCGCGGTCGAATATCTCGGCGTCCAGACGCTGACCTTCACCATTTACGAGACCTGGCTCAATCGCGGCAATCTTGCCAATGCGACCCAGATCGCCGCCGTCATCCTCATCATCGTCGGTGCACTGATCGTCATCGAACGCAACGCACGCGAAAAACAGCGCTTCGGCGCGCCGAAGGCGACAAGCATGGCGCAGCGCCATCGGCTGAAGGCGCTGACCGGCTGGCGGCGCTGGTGCGCCGGCCTGTTCTGCTTCGTACCCGTGGCGAGCGGATTCTTCATTCCGGTGATCGTGCTCGGCGGTTACGCAGCAAAGAGGCTCGATGCGCTGTTCTCCCCGAAGCTTCTGAAAGCGCTCGGACACAGTCTCGAAGTCTCGCTTTCCGCCGCCTTCGTGACGCTGATTGCCGCTTTTGTGTTTTCCTATGCCATCCGCACCGAGCGCTCGCGTACCTCCAAGGTCGCCGCCCGCTTCGGCTCAATGGGATATGGCGTGCCGGGAACCGTGCTCGCCATTGGCGTGCTCATTCCGCTGGCCAGCCTCGACAATGGCGTCGATGGACTCATCCGTACACATTTCGGTTTTTCCACCGGGCTGCTGCTCTCCGGCACCGCCTTCGCCATCATCTACGCCCACGCCGTGCGCTTCATGACCATGGCGGAAGGCACGCTCGATGCCGGTTTCCAGAAGCTTTCGCCACATATCGACATGGCCTCGCGGACGCTTGGGCGCAACCGGGCGCAAACGCTTTTCAAGGTGCTGTTGCCCAACATGCGGCCCGCGGCGCTGACCGCCTTTCTGCTCGTCCTGATCGAATCCATGAAGGAACTTCCGGCCACGATCCTGCTCCGGCCTTTCGGTTTCAACACGCTGGCCACGCTGGTTTATGAGGATGCGTCCCGCTCAAGGGTGCAGGATGCGGCCGTGCCGGCGATCATCATCATCATTGCCGGGCTTATTCCCGTGCTTCTCGTCTCGAAATCGATGGATCATCCGGAAAACCGCTGAATGGCACGGGCCTTTTGCGGCAAAAAGAAAGGCGGCCTTGCGGCCGCCTGGATGAGTTGTGCTTTTCAACGAGAGAAAGGGGGACAATCTCGCCAGATGGAAATTATCAGTCCCGGCTATCAAAAATTTGACGGCCCTGCGTTGGGTTTACTTTCCGCCAACTCCTATTAACAAGCGGTTAAAACCAAAATCGATCAATTACCGACGAAAATTCCTATTCTGAGACCGTAAAGCGCCAAAACTAAATTAACAGTTTCTACTTTTCTCGCGATTTCAACAGTAACGCGTAAAAATCGACGCAGGATATTCGATCAGTTCCGCGCCGCCGCATGTTCGTCCCGCATCCGCTGCAGTTCGGTACGTTTGGAAGCGATGGAGGCGACAATCACGCCGATGGTGACAAGCCCGATCAGGATCGTGCAGATGGCGTTGATTTCCGGCGTCACACCGAGGCGAACCTGCGAATAAATCTTGATCGGCAACGTGGTTGCGCCGGGGCCGGTGGCGAAGCTGGCGATCACCAGATCGTCCAGCGACAGGGTGAAGGCCAGCATCCAGCCGGCAATGACGGCGGGGAAGATGAGCGGCAGGGTAATGCGGAAGAAGGTCTTGACCGGCGGGCAGCCGAGATCGAGCGCGGCTTCCTCGAGACTGCGATCGAAGGTCAGGAGCCGCGACTGCACGACGATCGCCACGTAACACATGGTGAAAGTCGTATGGGCGATGACCACCGTCCAGAAACCGCGATCCACGCCGACGGCCACGAAGAGCAGCAGCAACGACAGGCCGGTGATGACCTCCGGCATGACGAGCGGCGCATAGATCATGCCCGAAAACAGCACCCGGCCCGGAAACCGCGCGAACCGCGTCAACGACAGCGCCGCCAGCGTTCCGAGAATGGTGCCGATGGTGGCGCTGAGGATACCGACGCGCAACGTTACCCAGGCCGCATCCATCAGCCCCTGGTTAGACCACATGGAGCGGTACCATTGCAGCGAGAAACCACCCCAGACGGTGACGAGCTTCGAGGCGTTGAAGGAATAAACGATCAGGATGATGATCGGGATATAAAGAAAGGCAAAACCGAGGGTGAGGACGGTGATGTCGAATTTTCCGCGTTTCATGGCCTCACCCCACCTTCTTCTGCTGGTTCTGGAAGATGGCGATAGGCACCACCAGCAACAGCAGCAGCAGCACGGCGACGGCGGAGGCCAATGGCCAGTCGCGGTTGCCGAAGAATTCCGTCCACAGCGTCTTGCCGATCATCAGCGTCTGGGCGCCGCCGAGCAGATCGGGGATGACGAATTCCCCTGTTATCGGAATGAAGCAGATCATCGAGCCGGCCACGACGCCCGGCAGCGACAGCGGGAAGGTGATCTTCCAGAAGGCTTTCCATGGCGGGCAACCGAGATCGGCCGCCGCTTCAAGCAGCGTATTGTCGAGCTTTTCCAGCGCCGAATAGAGCGGCAGCACCATGAAGGGCAGATAGGAATAAACGATGCCGATGAAGATCGCCGTCTCGGTGCGGAAAATATTGACCTGCTGGTCCGGTCCGAGAAAACCGAGCCATTGGAACAGCACCGTCAACAGGCCTTCCGGCTTCAGAATGCCGATCCAGGCGTAAACGCGGATCAGGAACGAGGTCCAGAACGGCAGGATCACCAGCATCACCAGCGTCGGGCGAAT
Source organism: Agrobacterium sp. D14 (assembly GCF_001526505.1). Classification (NCBI taxonomy): domain Bacteria; kingdom Pseudomonadati; phylum Pseudomonadota; class Alphaproteobacteria; order Hyphomicrobiales; family Rhizobiaceae; genus Agrobacterium; species Agrobacterium sp. D14. Next base: position 127,310 of record NZ_ASXX01000063.1, on the reverse strand, counting down.
GGAAGACGGCGCGCGCGCCATGGCCAGCGCCATGGGATAACCGATCAGCAAAAGCAGAAAGGTGGAGATGAAGGCGATGCGCAGCGACGACAGATAGGCGTCGATGTAAAGCGGGTCTTCCGTCAGGAAGAGGTAGTTTTCGAAATCCAGTTCGGAGAAGAAGGCGCCGAGCTTCGAAAACCCTTCGAAGACCGGCGTATAGGGCGGCATGGAGATTGCCGTATCCGACAGCGATATCTTGAGAATGATGAAAAACGGTGCTGCGAAGAACAGCAGCAGCCAGAAATAGGGAACCGCGACGACCAGCCAACGCCAGGGGCTTTGCCGGTTTTCGGGAGTGGTGATCGCCATGAAAGCCTCCCTCAGCGTGTCAGGACAAGACCTGAATCCGGTTTCCAGTTCAGCCACACCATATCGCCGAAGGTGATCGGGCGATCGACGAGACGCGAGACATTCGCCTGCGCGGCACGGATGACACGGCCATCGGCAAGCTTGACGATGAAGACCGAGAAGTCGCCGAGATAACCAATATCCCAGACCTCACCATAGGCGGAATTGACGCTGCTGTCGGCTGGCTGGTCGAGCGAGATGCGGACTTTTTCCGGGCGGATGGCGTAAGCCACCTGACTACCGTTTGCGGCAGCACATTCCTGCTCCACCGCAACCTTCAGCCCGTCGCAATCAAGCGTCACCAGACCGGGTTTGCCGATATCCGAGGCGTTGGCGACAACCCTGGCGTCGAAAATATTGATGTCACCGATGAAGTCAGCCACGTAGCGCGTATTCGGCGCTTCGTAAATCTCGGCCGGCGTCGCCACCTGAACGACATTGCCCTTGTCCATCACCGCAATCCGGTCCGACACCGTCATCGCCTCTTCCTGATCATGCGTGACGATCAAGAAGGTGAGGCCGAGATTGGTCTGAATGTCCATCAGCTCGAATTGCGTTTCCTCACGCAGCTTCTTGTCGAGCGCGCCGAGCGGCTCATCGAGAAGAAGCACCTTCGGCCGCTTGGCAAGCGACCGGGCGAGCGCCACGCGCTGCCGCTGGCCGCCGGAAAGCTGGCTGGGCTTGCGTTTGGCGAATTCACTGAGTTTGACGAGCCGCAGCATTTCCTCGACGCGCGAGGCGATTTCCGCTTTTGGCAGGCCGTCCTGTTCGAGCCCGAAGGCGATGTTCTTTTCCACCGACATATGCGGGAAAAGCGCATAGGACTGGAACATCATGTTGGTGGGACGCTTATAGGGCGGTACGCCGGAAATATCCTTGCCCTGCAGCAGGATGCGGCCCTCGGTCGGTTCCTCGAAACCGGCCAGCATGCGCATCAGCGTTGTCTTGCCGCAGCCGGAGGGGCCGAGCAGCGAGAAGAACTCGCGTTCATAGATATCGAGCGTCAGATTGTTGACGGCGACGAAATCGCCAAAACGTTTGGTGACGTTTTCAAAGCGGATGAAGGGCACCGCATCGGGATTGTCCCAAGGGCTAAATTTGCGTTTGACCGGCCCCAGAGTTTTCGCCATTCACCCTACCCTCAAATCCCGTTGGTCTTGTAGATTTGAGCATCGGATTTTCCGACTTTCGGTCCGATGCTTTGAGGCGGGCGACGCCGGCAGGTAACGGAACCTGCCGGCAAAGGATCAGAGAAACAGGCCCGCCGGCCGTTCCTCAACCAGCGGGCGGAAGTGTCAGCTGCCGGTCTTTATCTGCGTCCAGACGCGGTTCAGGACGCGCTGTTCCTTCGGTCCGTAAGGCGAGATGGTGAAGAGCTTCTTCAGCGTCTCGGCATCGGGATAGACCGCCGGGTTCTTGGCGACGGACTCATCCATCAGCGCCTGCGAGGCGAGGTTGCCATTCGCATACTGAACATAGTTGGAGGCCTTGGCGATGACTTCCGGCCGCATCAGATAATTGATGAAGGCGTGGGCTTCCTCGACATTCTTGGCATCCGCCGGGATGGCAAGGTTGTCGAACCACATATAGGTGCCTTCCTTCGGAATGACGTAGTTCACCTCGACGCCGTTCTTGGCTTCCTCAGCGCGGCTTTTCGCCTGCAGGATATCGCCCGACCAGCCGATGGTGATGCAGCTGTCGCCATTCGCCAGTTCATCGATATAGGCGGAGGAATTGAAGGTCTTCACATAGGGGCGGATCTTCATGTAGACGTCGCCGCCCGCCTCGAGATCGGCGGTTTCCTTGCTATCCGGATTCTTGCCGAGATAGTTCATGGCGATGGCGAAGGTCTCGTCCGACGCATCGAGAATATTGATGCCGCAGGATTTGAGCTTTTCGGCATTTTCCGGCTTGAAGAGAATATCCCAGCTGTCGACCGGAACATCGCCGAGAGCGGCCTTCACCTTGGCGACATTATAGCCGATGCCGGTGGTGCCCCACATGTAGTTCACGGCATATTCGTTGCCGGGATCGTATTTGGCCAGACGCTCGGAAACCTCGGGCCACATGTTCTTCAGATTCGGCAACTTGGACTTGTCGAGTTTCTGGAACACGCCGGCATTGATCTGGCGGGCGAGGAAGGGCCCGGTCGGCACCACGACATCATAACCGGAGCTGCCGGCCAGAAGCTTGGTTTCCACGAGTTCGTTGCTGTCGAAAACGTCATAGACGACCTTGATGCCGGTTTCCTTGGTGAAATCGGCAAGGATCGATTCGTCGATATAATCCGACCAGTTATAGACGTGGACGACCTTCTCCTGGGCCATTGCCGAGCCTGCTGCAACGAGCGCGGTGGTGAGAGCCAAGGTCAGGCGGAGAGAACGGTTTTTCATGATGTCTCCTGTTAACGCATCCTCACGATGGGAGCGTGATCCCCTTTTTTGGGAGAGACTAGAAAGGAAAACAAAAGGGAGCAAGCGGGAAATGTGCAGCACAGCATTTTCAACCAAATGTGTTCCGGCCACAAAAAAGCGAATGGAAACACCTACTGGAAGTCGAAAACACTGAGGCCGGTCACCATTTCATCGAGCCCGAGCGGCCGCGTCAGCGGCGCTTCCGCTCGCGACAGACAGCCCTGCCTTTCGCACAGCCGGCACGAAGGCCCAACGGCGACGGGCGCAGCACCCGAGGCGGCCGGGCCATAGACGGTCTCTGCGGCCTGGGCGAGATCGCAGCCGAGAAGCACGGCCGTTCGCCGCACCCTTTCGCCGAAACCCGCCTGCGGACCTTCCAGCGTGCGCGACACTGTGAGAAACGCGTCGCCATCCGGCATCTCCACCGCTTCCACCAGCACCTGTCCCGGTTGGGCAAAAGCGGCATGAATATTGAGACGCGGACAGAGGCCGCCAAAACGCGCCCTTGGAAAACCGTTGGCCCCTGCAAGGCGGAAACGGTTGCCGGCATTGTCGATCTCCATCAGGAAAAACGGGATCGCCGCGGCTGACGGCCGTTGCAGGCTGACAAGACGGTTGGCTGCCTGTTCGAAAGAAACGTTGAAGCGCGACCGCAAAACCTCGAGATCGTATTTCGCCCGCTGGGCGGCGCTCAGGAATGCGCCATAGGGCATCATCAACGCATGGGCGGCGTAACGCGCCAGTTCGAAGCGGGCGATGCGCCTTGCCTCCTCCCCTTTCAGACCGAGCCCTTCAAGCTCCGCCCCGATTTCTTCGCGAAGCGCCAGAAGACAGGTCTCCATCGCCATTTCCCGCAATTGGTCCGGCTGCGACAGGCGTTCGGATAAAAACAGCCGCATCGAATGGCGGTCATAACGCCGCCTGAGATTCGGCATGGCATGAACCGGCAGGGTGCGGACCACGATGCCGTGGTTTTTCTGAAGCCATGCACGAAGGCCGGAGGCGAGATCCTCGCCCGCCGACAGGTGTTTGTGGAGTTCTTCCGCCGCCGCGTCGATGGCATGGAAATAGGCCGGCCGATTTTCAAAGACGTGGCGCACCTCGTCGATCGGCAGGCGGGTGGAGGAGAGCGCCGTCTCATGCCCTTCCCGCGCCAGAAGATCGGAGAGATCGGAAAGGCGCTGCGCCTGCTCCCTATAGGCCCGGTAAAGCTTGAGGACACCGCTTGCCGCATTGGGCGCGGCATCGGCAACCTCGATCAGTTCCTGCGGCGATGGCACTTCACCCGAAAGCAACGGATCGGCGAAGACCTCGCGCAGCTGCCCGGCGGAACCGGCGCTTTCGCCCTGCAGGTCATCCAGATCGACCTTGTAGACGGAGGCAAGCTTCAAAAGCAGCTGCACCGTCAGCGGCCGCTGGTTGCGCTCGATGAGGTTGAGATAGGACGGCGAAATCGCCAGCGCCTCGGCCATGGCCGTCTGCGTCAACCCAAGACCATTGCGAATGCGGCGCACGCGCGGGCCTGCAAAAATCTTGTTTTCCGACACCGCCTCGCCTCCCGTGCCTGCGACTCATACAAATCTATTACAAATTCGCGTGATGCAGGACTTTTACAAAATTTACAATTTTACATCCCCACCCTGTCATGCACTCTACAGGATAACCTCTTTCAAGTCACTGTTTTTATGTTTGTTCTGGCACTCAAATCTCGAAAAATGTAAATGTAGTCACATCAAACGGCGCCATATGATGTTGAAGAGGGCCCGTTACGGAAACCGCATTTATCATGGGAGAGAGAAGTATGACGGATTTTTACAAACTTGTTCCGGGCGCACCGCAGGGACGTTTCGATGGCATCGAGCGCACCTACACCGCAGCCGACGTGGAACGGCTGCGCGGCTCCGTCGACATCCGCCATTCGCTGGCCGAGATGGGCGCGAACCGGCTGTGGAAGCTGATCAACGAGGAAAATTTCGTCAACGCGCTCGGCGCGCTTTCCGGCAACCAGGCCATGCAGATGGTTCGCGCCGGACTGAAGGCGATCTATCTCTCGGGCTGGCAGGTTGCGGCGGATGCCAATACGGCGTCGGCCATGTATCCGGACCAGTCGCTTTATCCGGCCAATGCCGCACCGGAGCTTGCCAAGCGCATCAACCGCACCCTGCAGCGCGCCGACCAGATCGAGACGGCGGAAGGCAAGGGACTTTCGGTCGACACCTGGTTCGCGCCGATCGTTGCCGATGCGGAGGCCGGCTTCGGCGGGCCGCTCAACGCCTTCGAAATCATGAAGGCCTTTATCGAGGCAGGTGCTGCCGGTGTTCATTATGAAGACCAGCTGGCATCGGAAAAGAAATGCGGCCATCTCGGCGGCAAGGTGCTGATCCCGACGGCGGCGCATATCCGCAACCTGACGGCGGCGCGGCTTGCGGCGGATGTCATGGGTGTACCGACGCTGGTTATCGCCCGCACGGATGCGGAGGCCGCGAAGCTTCTGACCTCCGACATCGACGAGCGCGACCGTCCCTTCGTGGATTACGATGCCGGCCGCACCGTCGAGGGTTTCTATCAGGTAAAGAACGGTCTTGAGCCCTGCATTGCCCGCGCGGTTGCCTATGCGCCCTATTGCGACCTGATCTGGTGCGAGACATCAAAGCCGGATCTCGAGCAGGCGCGCAGGTTTGCGGAAGGCGTGCACAAGGTGCATCCCGGCAAGAAGCTCGCCTACAATTGCTCGCCGTCGTTCAACTGGAAAAAGAACCTCGACGACGCGACGATTGCCAAGTTCCAGCGCGAGCTGGGCGCGATGGGCTACAAGTTCCAGTTCATCACGCTTGCCGGTTTCCACCAGCTGAATTTCGGCATGTTCGAACTGGCGCGCGGTTACAAGGACCGGCAGATGGCGGCCTATTCCGAGCTTCAGGAAGCGGAATTCGCAGCCGAGGCCAATGGTTACACCGCCACCAAGCACCAGCGCGAAGTCGGCACCGGCTATTTCGACGCCGTGTCGCTCGCCATTTCCGGCGGCACGTCCTCGACCACCGCCATGAAGGAATCCACCGAGCACGACCAGTTCCGCCCGGCGGCCGAATAAAATCGAAAAACTGTCCTTCCCGGTGACGGGAAGGGCTTGCAAACCGGATCAAGAACCCCAACCAATAATGAGAGGAGAAATGCCATGAATGCCCATAACCCCATCAAAACCCACGTCAAGGAACGCGCCGAGGAGCAGTCCTCCGCCATGACGCAGGATCAGCAGGCCGCCATCCGTATGCTGGCCAATGATCTACACCGCCTCAACCAGGCCGTCATGAAAGCCGTCGAGGCCGGCGTTTCCGTCGAGCTGGTCCGCTCAGCCCGCCACCATGGCGGCGGCGGCAACTGGGGGGATCTGCTTATCCCCGTCATCGTCGCGCAGGGGCGTGACGCCGCCTGAAACGAAAGACCGGAACATCATAATCGATGCTCCGGTCTTCAATGCAAACGTCAGAAGTGGCCGCCTCAGAAACTCGCCGATACGGAAACGCCGATGCTTACATTGACGCCCATCGCCTCGACGTTACCCTGGAGTTGAGGCGCATAGGGAGCGAAGCAGGCAAGCTGCGTCAGGGGAATCGGGTTCAAAACGGCGGGAGATTCCCACGCCAGATGCATCGCCACACCCCCCACGAGCTTTTCCCAGCCTGCGATCTTGGTGCCTGCGGCTCCCGGCGCAATTGCCGTGACAGATTGCGAAAGAGCATCGGCAACGACTGCCGCGAGACCCTTGCTGACTGCTGCATAAAAGAGCTTTGCTGCTTCTTCCGGCGTTCCTGCTGCGGACATCGCATTTACATATGATGCTGAAATTATCATGGCGGCCTCAACCTAAAGGGGTTAAACTTACAAAAGGCAACCTATGGATATTTTGACGCACACGCAACTATAAATTATTTAAAATTATTTATGCAACTAAAAGTAATTTCACCTATGCGGGGCGGCTCTTACGTCCGGCATATAGATCGGAATGGCTCTTGATCAGACGGGTCATCCGATCCGCCACCGCCCTGATATCGCGGCGGTGGCGGTCGTCATTGTTCATGACGATCCATTGATTGTGGCGAAGGGTTTCCAGCTCGTCACCTTCCCGAACGAGGCGCGCATCGGCATCGCCCACGAAACAGGGGAGCACCGCGACCCCCGCCCCGGCCAGCACCAGATCGAGAAGCGCCGTCGGCCGGTTCACCGTTACCACGATCTCGTTGTTACGATTTTCATGCGGCCAGCGCAGATAGGTTGAAATGGCGTTTTCCTCCGCCACCGCCAGCCAGCGGTCGGCGACGGAAACGGCGGCGTTGCGCAGCCTGTAGGGCGCATAAGCCACCTCCCCCGTTCGGATGGCGGCAAGGTTCTTTTCCTGCGGCTCGAAAGCGCGGATGCCGATATCGTTTTCGCGATGGGCCAGAGACGCCCTCTGTTCGGCAATGAAAAGATCGATGCGGAAATCGTCGCGATCGGTGCAGATGGCGGAGAAATTTCCGGTCAGCAGCCAGGCGTTCCAGGTGCCGACGGCAATGCGCACGACGGACGAGGCCGACGACGCCTTCTGCCATCCCTCGATGTCCCTTGCCGCATTCTCCATCGCCTGAAGCCGGTCGAACAGCGTACGGCCATCCGCCGTCAAGGCGTATCCCGTCTGGCTGCGCTGGAACAGCGCCTTGCCGATACGCTCCTCCAGCTCGACCATGCGCCGCCCCACCGTCGCGGGACTCAAGCCCGTCAGCGCCGCAGCACCCGTCAGGCCGCCGCTGCGTGACACATCGAGGAAAAGCTGATAGGAATCCCAGGTGACGTTTTTCATGGGTGAAAAACGTAGCGCATTTTCTTGCGCAGATAAATCAAAAAACGGCGCGCATCATGGCCCTCCGCATTAGAAGGAGAGCGACATGCACGCGATTTTTGCAGCCCGCATTATCATCGAAAACCAGCAACCGCGCACACGGCACGAAGCCATTCTGCAGGAAGAGAAGTTTTATGCCGATATGGCCGAGGCATCTCGGCCGTGGCGGCTTTTCAGCGCGCTTGTGAGCCGGATGAAGGCAAAGAGCCGCGGATCAGTGAAAGAGGGCGATCAGGGCTGCCAGAGCCCCGGCGGCGATGAGGCTCAGGCGAAAGGCCAGCTGACGGCTCTCGTTGTCGGTGCGGGCGATGGCAATGGCGCGAGGGCGGCGATGTGCAGATCTGTTCATGCGCGGGTTCCTGACGAAAAACTCAACCGACCCATGCCCTGTTGAGGGCCTCCAGCAGGACATCATGTGCAGCGGGATCATTGAGCGATCCGGCCTTGCTGGCATTTGGTCAGGATGACTCCGCGCCCGTTAACAAGGCATTAACGGGCGCGGCCTCACGCGAATTCGCCGGCCGCCTGCCCGGAGGCCCATGCCCACTGGAAATTATAACCGCCGAGCCAGCCGGTCACATCGACACATTCGCCGATGAAATAGAGGCCGGGCACGGACTTCGCCGCCATGCTGCGGGAATCGAGGCCGGTCGTATCCACGCCGCCGAGCGTGACTTCCGCCGTGCGATAACCTTCCGAACCGGCGGGCTTGATCTGCCAGTCCTGCACCTCGCCCGCCAGCTTCGCCAACACCTTGTCGGACATATCCGCCAGATGGCCGCTGAGACCGGATTGTTCGACGACGTGCTGGGCAAGCCGTTTCGGCAGGATTTCCGACAGAGCCGTCTGGGGCGACTGGCGGCCGCTCTTCTGCTTCGCTTGCTTCAGCAGCGCGGCTATATCGCGATGCGGCTCGAGCTTCAGCCGGACCACATCACCTTCGCGCCAGTAGGATGAGATTTGCAGGATCGAGGGTCCGCTCAAACCGCGATGCGTGAAGAGCAGCGCTTCCTCAAACGAGGTCTTGCCGTGGAAAACCTCGGCCGCAACCGCGACGCCGGCAAGCGGGCTCAGCTTTTCCAGCGAGGCGGGATCGAGTGTCAGCGGCACGAGGCCCGGACGAGTCTCGATGAGCTTGAGGCCGAATTGTTCGGCGATCTGATAGGCAAAACCGGTCGCGCCCATTTTCGGGATCGACTTGCCGCCCGTCGCCACAATGAGGCTTTCCGCCTCGATAACGCCGGCGGATGTCGTGACGCGGAAACGGGCGCCATCATGGGTGACGGCCGAGACTGACGTTTCGAGCCGCAGCTTCGCATTCACCGCCTGCATTTCGCCAAGCAGCATACGGATGATGTCCTTGGCGCTGTCATCGCAAAAGAGCTGGCCGAGCGTTTTTTCATGCCAGCCGATGCGGTGTTTTTCGACAAGGGCGATGAAATCGCGCGGCGTATAGCGGGCGAGCGCGGATTTGGCGAAATGCGGATTGGCGGAGAGATAATTCTTCGGCCCGGCATGGATATTGGTGAAGTTGCAGCGGCCGCCGCCAGAGATGCGGATCTTTTCGCCCGGCGCTTTCGCATGGTCGAGAATGACGACGGAGCGGCCGCGCTGGCCGGCGCGGATGGCGCACATCATGCCGGCGGCGCCCGCCCCCAAAATCAGCACGTCACATTTCTCTGTCATCATTCCATCCGATCCGTTTCCTTTCCTCTTTTCGAAGTGCCGCCGCTTGTCAATGGCGCTTTCCCCCTCGCCAATTGCCAAACTACGGTTATGATGGCGCCAGTCGAAACACAGACCCGGTGATACATGCCCGCCAAGAAAACCATGCTCCGCCCGAAGAAACAGGCAACCATGGCAAAGACACCTCCCCTCGACCTTTCCTCCCCCCGTGGCGTTTCCTCCTGGCGCGAAGCCGCGCAATGGCTGCGAGCGCGCGGGATCGAAGACATAGAATGCATCACGCCCGACCTTGCCGGCGTTCCGCGCGGCAAGATGATGCCGACGGCGAAATTCACGGGCGACACCTCGCTTGCCCTGCCCTCCGCGCTCTACCGCCATACGATCTCCGGCGAATATCCCGATGAGACCGCCAATTTCCGTTACGAACCGCGCGACAGCGACCTGAAGCTGGTGCCCGATCTTTCCACCCTTTCCGTCGTGCCCTGGGAAACGGACCCTACCGCGCAGGTGATCTGCGACGTGGTCGATGCGGAAGGCAATTTCGTGCCCTACACGCCGCGCAACGTGCTGAAGAATGTGCTTTCGCTCTATACCGAAAAGGGCTGGAAGCCGGTCGTCGCGCCGGAAATCGAATTCTACCTCGTCGCCATGAATGACGACCCGGATTATCCGCTGCATCCGCCGAAGGGCCGGTCCGGCCGCTCCATCGTCGGCGGGCAGAGCTATTCCATCGCCGGCATCAATGAATTCGACGAGCTGATCGACGACATCTATCATTTCTCCGAAAAACAGGGCCTCGAGATCGATACGCTGATCCACGAGGAAGGCCCGGCGCAGCTGGAAATCAACTTGCGCCATGGCGACCCGATCGAGCTCGCCGACCAGGTGTTCCTCTTCAAGCGCACCATCCGTGAGGCGGCGCTGAAACACGGCATCTACGCCACCTTCATGGCCAAGCCCATGCAGGGCCAGCCGGGTTCGGCCATGCACATCCACCAGTCGGTGGTGGAGATCGACAGCGGCCGCAATATCTTCTCCAATGCCGATGGCAGCCCTTCGAAAGAATTCTTCTCCTTCGTGGGCGGCATGCAGCGTTATGTGCCGAACGCGCTCGTCATGCTGGCGCCCTATGTGAATTCCTATCGCCGCCTGACGCCCGACATGGCCTGCCCGGTCAACAATGCCTGGGGTTACGACAACCGCACGACCGCCTTCCGCGTGCCGATTTCCGGCCCGCAGGCGCGGCGTGTCGAAAACCGCCTGCCGAGTTCGGACGCCAATCCCTATCTCGCGCTTGCCGCCTCGCTCGGCTGCGGCTGGCTCGGCATCGTCAACAATATCGAGCCGACCGAACCCACCGCCGATACGGCCAATGAAGGCTCCATCGAATTGCCGCGCGGTCTTCTGGAAGCCGTGGCGCTGCTGGAAGGCGAAGAGCAGTTCGACCGGGTGTTCGGCCATGAATTCGTGGGCCTCTATGCCGGTCTGAAACGCGGGGAGTTCGAGACCTTCATGCAGGTCATCAGCCCCTGGGAGCGGGAATTCCTGCTTCTCAACGTGTGAGGAACCCCGAGCATGACATGGCAAAGCCCGATTGCGCCGGGAATTTCCTGGTATCAGGCAACCGTTGGCGAGCGGCCGGACTATCCCGCTCTCGACGGCTCGAAAGAGGTGGACGTGGCCATCATCGGCGGCGGTTATACCGGCCTTCAGGCCGCCTGTAACCTCGCCGAAAACGGCGTCTCCGTCGCCCTCATCGAAGCACATCGCTTCGGCGATGGCGCTTCCGGCCGCAATGGCGGGCAATTCGGCACCGGCCAGCGTTCCTTCCCCGACGAGATGGAAGAAGAGATCGGTTTCGAGCAATCGAAGCTGCTGTTTGACATTGCCGAGGACGCCAAAAACTACCTGCGCGGCTTCGCCGTCAGCCGCGGCATCGACATGGAATATCTTCCCGGGCAGCTCTATGTGGCGCACAAGGCCGCCTACGAGGACGATTATCGCCGAAGCGTCGATGCGATGAACAACCGCTATGGCTATCCGCATATTTCCTACATGGAACGTGCAGAAGCACGCAAACGCGTCGGTTCCACCCATTATTTCGGCGGCACGCGCGATACCGGCACCGGCCATATCCACCCGCTGAAGCTGCTGGTCGGGCTGGCGAAGGCGGCGAAAGCGGCGGGTGCCGGCATTTATGAAATGACGCCGGCGAAATCCATCCGTCAGGCGGGCGGCAAGACCATCATCGACACGCCTTTCGGTACGATCACCGCGCCGCGGGTGCTGATCGCCACCAATGCCTATATCGGCAATCTGGAACCGGTAACGGCCGCCCATATCATGCCGATCCGTTCCTTCATCGGCGCCACCGTGCCGCTGGATGCGTTTCCCGACATCATTCCCGACCGGGAGGCCGTGGCGGATTCGCGGTTCGTGGTGCGCTATTTCCGCAAGACGGCCGATAACCGGCTGCTGTTCGGCGGCCGCGAAGCCTATACGGCCGATACGCCCCGCGATATTTCCAGCCACATCCGCCGGCAGATCGCGGAAATCTATCCTGCGCTGAAAGATATAGAGATTAGCCATTCCTGGGGCGGCTCCGTCGGCATTACCCTGCCGCGCAAAGTCTTCGTGCGCGACGTCATGCCCGGCGTCACCTCCATCGGCGGTTATTCCGGCCATGGGGTGATGCTGTCGAATTATTGCGGCAAGCTCTATGCCGATCTCGTTCTCGGCAAAAAGGACATGCTGGCGCCCTTCGCGCAGCTGAAGGTGCCCTCTTTCCCCGGCGGGGCGTCGCTGCGCGCGCCGCTGCTTTTCCTCGCGCTCTCCTGGTACGCGTTGCGAGACAGGTTTTAGGCCAATGTTTACAGACTGTTGCCGGCGGCGGACGAGTTGCCGGAAGCAAAATTCATAATTTCACATAACTGAGTCTGGCATTTTTAAATCGATTAGATTATTGATGCCCCAACCTTTGAAGATCGAGAGAATCGATATGAGCAGTCAGATCATTCCTGTTGAACCTTTTGATTGTGTCGTTTTCGGCGGCACGGGCGATCTTGCCGAGCGCAAGCTTCTGCCGGCCCTTTATCACCGGCAGGTCGAAGGCCAGTTCACGGAGCCGACCCGCATCATCGGTGCGTCGCGCTCGGTCATGACCCACGAGGAATATCGCAAATTCGCGCAGGACGCGCTGAAGGAGCACCTGAAGGCCGGCGAATATGACGATGCGCAGGTCGCCATCTTCCTGAACAGGCTTTTCTACGTGCCAGTCGATGCCAAGGGCAATAATGGCTGGGACGTGCTGAAGAAGCTGCTGGACGAGGGCAAGGAGCGCGTGCGCGCCTTCTATCTGGCTGTTGCGCCCGGCATTTTCGGCGATATTGCCGACAAGATCCGCGAGCACAAGCTCATCACCCGCTCGACCCGCATCGTCGTTGAAAAGCCGATTGGCCGCGATCTGGCTTCCGCACAGGAACTGAACGACACCATTGGCCACGTCTTCAAGGAAGAGCAGATCTTCCGTATCGACCACTATCTCGGCAAGGAGACGGTGCAGAACCTGATGGCGCTGCGTTTCGCCAATGCGCTCTATGAGCCGCTGTGGAATTCCGCCCATATCGACCACGTTCAGATCACCGTTGCCGAAGCGGTCGGTCTTGAAGGCCGCGCCGGTTATTACGACAAGGCCGGTGCGCTGCGCGACATGGTACAGAACCATATCCTGCAGTTGCTTTGCCTTGTCGCCATGGAGCCGCCGGCATCCATGAATGCGGAAGCCGTGCGTGACGAAAAGCTCAAGGTTCTGCGCTCGCTGAAGCCCATCGACACCAGCAATGTCGAAAAGCAGACGGTTCGCGGCCAGTACCGCGCCGGCGCTTCCGCCGGTGGCCCGGTCAAGGGCTATCTGGAAGAGCTGGAAGGCGGCGTTTCCAACACCGAAACCTTCGTCGCCATCAAGGCTGAAATCGCCAACTGGCGCTGGGCCGGCGTTCCCTTCTACATCCGCACGGGAAAACGCCTCGCGACCCGCGTTTCGGAAATCGTCGTCACCTTCAAGCAGATCCCGCATTCGATCTTCGACGATGCGGCCGGCAAGATCGAAGCCAACAAGCTGGTCATTCGCCTGCAGCCGGATGAGGGCGTCAAGCAGTCTCTGCTTATCAAGGACCCCGGCCCGGGCGGCATGCGCCTGCGTCAGGTCTCGCTGGACATGAGCTTTGCCGAAGCCTTCAACGTGCGCAGCCCCGATGCCTATGAACGGCTGTTGATGGACACCATCCGCTCCAACCAGACGCTGTTCATGCGCCGCGACGAAGTGGAAGCGGCGTGGGACTGGATCGACCCCATTCTCAAGAGCTGGGAAGATCTGGGACAGGGCGTGCAGGGTTACACTGCCGGAACCTGGGGCCCGAGCGGTTCCATCGCGCTGATCGAGCGCGATGGCCGCACCTGGCACGATGCCGATTGAGGGCCTGGCGATGAGCGAAACGATCCACGTCTTCGACACCGCCGCCGAACTGGCAACCGCTCTTTCGGCGGAGGTTGCCAAACGCCTTGATGCGGCAACGAAGGATCGCGGTGCGGCAAGCATTGCCGTCTCCGGCGGTTCGACGCCCAAGCTGTTCTTTCAGGCGCTTTCCAAACACGATCTCGATTGGCCCAATATCAGCGTGACGCTGGTGGACGAGCGTTTCGTGCCGCCGGAAAGCGACCGTTCGAACCACCGCCTCGTTGCCGAGAACCTTTTGCAGGACAAGGCGAAGTCGGCCTATTTCGTGCCGTTGTTCCAGCCGGCGGCCTCGCCGGAAGATGCCGCGACGCTTGCGACCGTCAAGACCGAGGCGATCTGCGATCCCTTCGATGTCGTCATTCTCGGCATGGGAACGGATGGCCACACGGCATCGTTTTTCCCCGGTGGAGACAATCTCTACGAAGCGCTGGACCTCGATGAACCGCGCGGCGTTTTGACCATGGCGGCGGAGAATGCGGGAGAGGAGCGGTTGACCTTCAACTTCTCCAGCCTGCACGATGCCGAGTTTCTGGTGCTGCATATCGAAGGTGCTGCCAAGAAGGCGACGCTGGAGAAGGCACAGTCGGGCGAGGATGAGGATGAAATGCCGATCCGCGCCGTGCTGAACCGGGCAGAAACGCCCGTGGATATATACTGGGCGCCATAAGCCAACGCGGTTGCCGCCTCTGCGGCCCGCGAAAAGCGCCCCGACGACATGAAGACTGAAACACGACAACCGGCCGCTCACCTCCCGGAACGCCGGTTGCCGACCAACGAACAGGATGAACGCCCATGTCCGCCGATTCCCGCATTCAGGCCATCACCGCCCGCATCGTCGAACGTTCCAAGCCTTACCGCGAGACCTATCTCGAGCGGCTGCGGCTGCAGGTCTCAAAAGGCGTTCACCGCTCTGTGCTTTCCTGCGGCAATCTTGCGCATGGATTTGCGGTCTGTTCCCCCGCCGACAAGGACATCCTTGCCGGCGACCGGGTTCCCAATCTCGGCATCGTCACCGCCTATAACGACATGCTCTCGGCGCACCAGCCCTATGAAACCTTCCCCGCGATCATCCGCGATGCTGCCAAGGAAGCGGGCGGCATAGCGCAGGTGGCAGGCGCGGTTCCCGCCATGTGCGACGGCGTGACGCAAGGGCAGCCCGGCATGGAGCTTTCGCTGTTTTCCCGCGACGCCATCGCCATGGCGGCCGGCATCGGCCTGTCGCACAACATGTTCGACGCCGCCGTCTATCTCGGTGTCTGTGACAAGATCGTGCCCGGCCTCGTCATCGCAGCCCTCGCCTTCGGCCATCTGCCCGCCGTCTTCGTTCCCGCCGGCCCGATGACATCCGGCCTGCCGAATGACGAGAAATCCCGCATCCGCCAGCTTTATGCCGAAGGCAAGGTCGGCCGCGCCGAGCTTCTGGAAGCGGAATCGAAATCCTATCACGGCCCCGGCACCTGCACCTTTTACGGCACCGCCAATTCCAACCAGATGCTGATGGAAATCATGGGTTTCCATATGCCCGGCTCCTCCTTCATCAATCCCGGCACGCCGCTGCGTGATGCGCTGACGCGCGAGGCAACGAAGCGGGCGCTGGCGATTACCGCGCAGGGCAACGAATTCACGCCGGCAGGCGAGATGATCGATGAAAGGTCCGTCGTCAACGGCGTCGTCGGCCTGCATGCGACGGGCGGCTCCACCAACCACACCATGCATCTGATCGCCATGGCGCGCGCCGCCGGCATCATCCTCACCTGGCAGGATATTTCCGATCTTTCCGACATTGTGCCGCTGCTCGCCCGCGTTTACCCCAACGGTCTTGCCGATGTGAACCACTTCCACGCCGCCGGCGGCATGGGTTTCCTCATCAAGCAGTTGCTGAAACAAGGCTTCGTGCATGACGATGTGCGTACCGTCTTCGGACAGGGCCTCGAGGCTTACACCGTGGATGCCATGCTTGACGAGAAGGGCGCGGTTGTACGCCAGCCCTCCCCCGAGCAGAGCCACGACCCGAAGGTGCTTTCCAGCATCGAGACCCCGTTCCAGCCGACCGGCGGTCTGAAGATGCTGACCGGCAATCTCGGCAAATCGGTCATCAAGATTTCCGCCGTCAAGCCGGAACGCCACATCATCGAAGCGCCGGCTATCGTGTTCCACGACCAGCAGGAGCTTCAGGACGCGTTCAAGGACGGCAAGCTCAACCGCGACTTCATCGCCGTCGTCCGCTTCCAGGGACCGAAGGCCAATGGCATGCCTGAACTGCACCGCCTGACACCGCCGCTCGGTGTGCTGCAGGATCGCGGTTTCAAGGTGGCGCTGGTGACGGACGGGCGCATGTCCGGCGCTTCCGGCAAGGTGCCGGCCGCCATCCATGTCACGCCGGAAGCCTCCGACTGCGGCCCGATCTCGCTTATCCGCGATGGCGACATCATCCGTCTCGATGCAATCTCAGGCACGCTGGAAGTGCTCGTTTCCGCCGCCGAACTGGCGAAACGCGAACCGGCGCGCGCCGATCTTTCCGGCAATGAATGGGGCATGGGCCGCGAGCTTTTCGCCCCCTTCCGCCGCAATGCCGGTCCGGCCGATCAGGGCGCGAGCGTTCTGTTCCATTGATTTTTGAAGGGCGAAGGCCGGATGCGGCTTTCGCCTTTCAACCCCACTTTGCGGCATCGCCTGAATGCACGCCTCATCACCGAAAGCTGGCGCAGAAACCGCTTTATTTCCCACGTCTTAAACGTCAGACTTGTCATGCGGCTGTGATGATCGCCCTTTAGGGCCTTCTCAGCCGGCCGCGGGACGGCGGCGCAGTTTCGGATGATGGGGCCTGACATGACGATTTTCTCAAGCAAACGCCGCGATGTGCTGAAGCTTATGGCGGGCACCGCCCTGCTGCCGCTGATGGTGGCGGCAACGCCGGCTATGGCGCAGGACGTGGCGCTGCGTGCAATCGTCATCTCCGACCTGCATTCGGCCTATGAGCGCATCGGCCAGCTTCTCGCGGCCATCGAAACGCGCATCGCCGCCGACAAGGCGCCCCATATCATCTTGCTGAACGGCGATCTTTTCGAAATCGGCAATGCCGTGGCCTCCCGTTCGGCCGGCGAAATCGAATGGACCTTCCTGGCGGCGCTCGCAAAGCTCGCCCCCACCGTCGTCAATATCGGCAATCATGAGTCCGATATCGACAACGACCTTTCCAATTTCGTCACCCGCGCGCAGACCCTCGGCATCACCGTGCTTTCCAACATCATCGACAAGCGCAGCGGAAAACCCTATGCGGCGGCCAGCACCGAAGTAAGCGTCGGCGGACGGAAGATCGTTGTGGCGGGTCTCGCCACCAATGCGATCAACACCTATCCGAAGGCCACGCGCGAGATGCTCGATATTCCGCAGCCGGTCGAATGGGCGAAGGCCAATCTGCCTGAGATTGTCAAACCGGATGCGATCAACATCGTTCTCAGCCATGCCGGCGTCGTCGCCGACCGCGATATACTGCCGCTGCTGCCGGACGGCACCCTCTTGGTCGGCGGCCATGACCATCTGAACTTCGTGCATGAACAGGGTGCTACCCGTTATGTCCATACCGGCTCATGGTGCACCTCCATGACGGTGGCGACGATTGCGGCTCCCGGTAAGGCTGCGGCCATCGAGACCGTTACGATCAATCGCAGCGCTCCCAGCTCATCGGCCCTCAAGACCCTGATCGAACAGACGCTCGAAAAGCACCTCACGGCCGAAGAACGGGCCATCGTCGGCAAATCCGCCAGCGCGATGACCGTCGACGAGGCCGGCCGCCGTGTGGCGCAACTCATCGCTGCAAAAACCGGTGCGGATGTCGGCTTCATCGGCCATACTTCGTTTGGTGCCGGCCTGCCCGAGGGCGATATTCGCCGCTACGATTTCAACGCCTCGCTGCGTTTCGACGGCAAGCTGATGGTGGCGGAAGTGAATGGCGAGGCTCTCGCTCAAATCCTCAAGCGCTGCAATCAGGATGGCGACATTCCGCTCGCCGCGCGCACCGGCGACTATCTCTACGCCATGCCGGAAAAGCCGGAAAACAAAGAGCGCTACAAGCTGGTCTGCAACGACTGGTCCGCCACCAACCAGAAATCCTATTTCGGCCGCAGCGACCTTGCGTTCACCGAGGTGCCGGATGTGAAGCTGAAGCAGACGGTTCTGGGCGGGCTTTCTTAAGGTCGCATATGCCGCAAGTGGTGACAGTCCTCCTCAATGTTCCACAGACGACTGATTCTTGGCCGCGCGCGATTGTGCTACGATTTGAGGGTACGGCACGAATTAGGACTGCGGGAAGAGAATGGATTCGTAATCCTGAGCACTATTCAGAATGTGCAAAATCTCCACACGCGTTTGGGTGACGCGATAGAAAACAAGATAGTTTTCATGGGGACGACGGCGAATGCCGCTTTGCTCATAACGGGGTATCAGAGGATAGGCTTGCGGCATTTCCGCCAGTCTTAGACAGCGGTCCAGCAGTTCGGCGATGAATGTTTCCGCCCGTCGCGGATTATCGGCCGCGATAAAATCGCCGATACGCTCCAGGTCTGCCTTGGCTTCGTTGGTCAGAACAACGATCACAGTCCGCGTTCTTCCGCCATCTTCCGGTATTTGGCGCTGAGTTGAGAGGCAACATCGTCTATTGGTGTAGTCCGTCCGGCATCTGCATCGGCGATACCGCGCGCAATCGCTAAATCGAGAGCCGCCAGCCTCTTTTCACGCTCTTCAACCAGCCGAACGCCCTCCCGCAGTACTTCACTGCGCGAGTTGTAGCGTCCCGACTTCACAAGATCGGAAACATAGCCTTCAAGGTGACGGCCGAGATTTGCACTGCTTGCCATGCCGATATCCTCTCTGCCTTCACCTATACCATCCGATGATAATAGTTAGCAACGACAGGAGACGGCCACGACAACGCAAACCGTTAAAACAACCGGTCAGACCATTTTTGCCAATGATCGGGAGGACTTCAGAACGACCGGATATCGAGCTTCCGGTCTCTATGCGCCGGATGCGTGCTGAACACGAAAATGCGGTCCAGCTCCTTCTGCGTCAGCATGCGCAGGAAGCGGACGTGGATGGTGTTGTTGGCGTTGACGCGCAACATCACGCAGCCGATCTTGGTGATGCGGGCGTCGGGAATATCGAGATAGAACTGGTTCGGCAGGTTATATTTCGTCAGCAGCGCCAGCACCGCTTCGGTCTGGGAGATGCGGATGACATCGCAGCGGCGCGCCGCCATGTGCATCACGGCCTTTTCGGTATATTCGATGCGTGCGGCGTTCATGGTATCTTCCATGCGAAACCGGCTTTCGCGATCATACATGAAGGATTCTTCCTTGCTCAGGTAATGGTTCCTGATGACACCCGTACCGCTCTGCACGCCCAGACTCCCATGCTCGATCAATGGATTGAGACTAGGTCATAGTCTTTAACAATTCATATCAGCGCAGGCTTAAACAGACCGGAAGCGGGACATTTCCGACATTTTTCCACAGCGGCAAAAGATCAGGAAAAACCCCGGAACGAGGAGGTTCCGGGGCACGGTTTCGGTATCGGCGGCGACTAGCTGCGATAGGTCTTGCCCTCGGCGTCGAAGAGATGAAGCTTTTCCTGCGGTGCGGCAAAACGCAGGGTTTCGCCCTTGCCGACGGAAACGATGCCCGGCACCTTGACGATGATCGGCTCCTGCCCCTTGGGCGCTTCGAGATAAAGCAGCGTCACTTCACCGAGCGCTTCGACGATCGCGACTTTTCCTTCGAAAAGATAATCTTCCCCGGTGACGATGCTCAAATCTTCCGGCCGGACACCGAAGCTCGCCGCCTTGCCCTTTTCGGTTGCGGGCGTCGGAACATAAACGGCGAGCGTCTTGCCGCCGGCAAGTTCGATGGAGGTCCTCTCACCGGTTCCGGTGACTTTTGCAGCGATGATGTTCATGGCGGGCGAGCCGATGAAGCGCGCCACGAAAAGATTGGCCGGTCTTTCGTAGAGTTCGAGCGGCGCACCCACCTGTTCCACACGGCCCGCATTCAAAACGACGATACGGTCCGCCAGCGTCATCGCCTCCACCTGGTCGTGGGTAACATAGATCATCGTGGTATCGGCCATCTGCTCGTTGAGCTTGGCGATCTCAATGCGGGTAGCAACGCGCAGCGCCGCATCGAGGTTAGACAAGGGCTCATCGAACAGGAAGACTTTCGGATTGCGGCATATGGCGCGGCCGATGGCGACGCGCTGACGCTGGCCGCCGGAGAGCGCCTTGGGCAGCCGCTCCAGATATTGCGTCAGCTGCAGGATTTCGGCAGCGGCGCGAACGCGGCGGTCGATCTCCTGCTTGTTCTCTTTCGCGATCTTCATGCCGAAGGCCATGTTGTCGTAAACCGTCATATGCGGATAAAGCGCATAGGACTGGAACACCATGGCAATACCCCGCCGCGAGGGCGGGATTTCGTTAACGAGCTGGCCGTCAATATACATCTCGCCACCGGTGATTTCCTCCAGACCGGCGATCATGCGCAGCAGCGTCGATTTTCCGCAGCCCGAGGGGCCGACGAAAACGATGAATTCGCCCTGTTCGATCTGCAGATCGATGCCGTGCAGGACCTTCACCTGCCCGTATGATTTGCGGATATCCTTGAGAACGAGACTTGTCATGGGTGTTCCTCCCTCATCTGTCAGGCGTAACGGGCGAAGAATGCGCCCCATGCCGGAAGTTCTACGCTTCTGCCTTCAAGGCCGCCTGCAAAGCCGTGGCCTTCGAGAACCTCCCAGTTCCCTTCCGGCAGCGTCGCCTTTGCGGGTGTCGCGGACAGATTGAAGAGGCAAAGCACGGTTTCGTTGCCGAGCGTGCGGGTGTAGCTCAGCACCTCGCCCTCAACCGGCTGGAATTCGATGCCGCCCTTGGCAAAAGCGGGGTGCTTTTTGCGGAAGCTCAGGAAACGGCGGTAATGTTCCAGCACCGAAGCCTCGTTGCCCTGCTGGGCGCTGACGGCACGCTGCTTGTGCTCGGCCGGAATGGGCAGCCACGTCTTTTCCGACGTCGAGAAGCCCGCCTGTGCATGACCGGCATCCCACACCATCGGCGTGCGGCAACCGTCGCGGCCCTTGAATTCCGGCCAGAACTGGATGCCGTAGGGATCCTGCAAATCTTCAAAAGCGATGTCCGCTTCGGTGAGGCCGAGTTCTTCGCCCTCATAGATGCAGACGGAGCCGCGCTGTGTCATCAAGAGCGCCGAAAGCACCTTGGCGAAGGCGTCCTTGTCCTCGACATGCTCACCCCAGCGGCTGACATGGCGCACGACATCGTGGTTGGAGAAGGCCCAGCAAGCCCAGCCTTCCGGTGCGGCTTTCGCAAAATCCGCCTGCACATCGGCGACGCGCTGCGGGGTGAGCGCGTCGGGCGCGAGGAATTCGAAGGCGTAGCACATCTGCATCTTGTCATCGCCGGATGTATATTCGCCGACGATTTCGAGACCGCGCTGGCTGTCACCCACTTCGCCGACGGCGGCGATATCAGGAAACTCGTCCAGCACCGCGCGGAAGCGCTTCAGGAAGGCGATGTTTTCCGGGCGGTTCTTGTCGTAGAGATGTTCCTGGAAATTATAGGGATTGACCGCCGGGGCGGTGGAGGCATTGCGGCGCTCCGGCGCCAGCGCCGGGTTGTCGCGCAGCTCGAGGTCATGGAAATAGAAGTTGATGGTGTCGAGGCGGAAACCATCGACGCCGCGCTTCAGCCAGAAGCGGGTGATGTTCAGCAGCTCTTCCTGAACTTCCGGATTGTGCAGGTTGAGGTCCGGCTGCGAGGTCAGGAAGTTGTGCATGTAATATTGCATGCGGGTCGGATCCCACTGCCAGGCGGAACCACCGAAGATCGACAGCCAGTTATTGGGCGGCGTGCCGTCCGGCTTGCTATCCGACCAGACATACCAGTTCGATTTCGGATTGCTGCGGCTGGCGCGGCTTTCCACGAACCATGGGTGCTGGTCCGAGGTATGCGACATCACAAGGTCGATCATGACGCGGATGCCAAGGCGATGGGCCTCGGCGATCAGGCCGTCGAAATCGGCAAGCGTACCGAACATCGGATCGACATCGACATAATTCGAGACGTCGTAACCGAAATCCTTCATCGGCGAGGTGAAGAAGGGCGAAATCCAGATCGCGTCGGCACCCAGATTGGCGATATGCGCCAGACGGTCGGTGATGCCCTTGAGGTCGCCAATGCCGTCGCCATTGGAGTCCTGATAGGAGCGCGGGTAGATCTGATAGATAACAGCGCCGCGCCACCAGTCCTTGTTGGGCGTCAAAGCGGAAGTCACCGAAGCGGTCATGGAAGTGTCCTGTCTGGTATGGGCGTTCATGGAATGGTCAGCCTCCCTTGACGGAGCCTGCCAGCAGGCCACGCACGAGATAACGTTGAAGGGCGAAGAAAACGCAGAGCGGCACAACGATGGTGACGAAGGCCGAGGCGGTGAGGATTTCCCAATTGCCGCCGCGCGAACCGAGCAGCGCATTGAGCGCGCCGGTCAGCACCAGCTCGTCCTTCTGCGTGCCGAGGAAGACCATGGCGACAAGCAGGTCGTTCCAGGTCCACAGGAACTGGAAGATGGCGAAGGAGGCGAGCGCCGGAAAAGAGAGCGGCAAGATGATCTTGACGAAGATTTCAAAATCGCTCGCGCCATCCACACGCGCACTTTCGATGATCTCCTTCGGCAGGCCGGAAATATAGTTGCGCAGCAGATAGATGGCGAGCGGCAGGCCGAAGGCGGTATGCGCCAGCCAGATGCCGGCATAGGTCTTGGACGGCACGCCGAAGATGGTGCCGATTTCATTATAGAGCCTGAGAAGCGGGATCAGCGACATCTGCAGCGGCACGACGATCAGGCCCACCACCATGGCAATCAGGAGATTGCGGCCGGAAAAGCTCATCCATGACAGCGCATAGGCAGCAAAGGCGGCAATGAGGATCGGGATGACGGTTGCCGGCACGGCGACGGTCAGCGAGTTGACGAAGGACTGGCCGATGCCTTCCGAGGTCAGAACCGTGCGATAGTTGTCGAGCGTGAAGACGGGCGGCGTCGCGACGGAGATGTAAACGCGCTTGCCGCGAGAGCCTTCAAAGCTGGATGCCTTGCTGTATTCATAGGTGCCGTCCGTATTGACGAGCAATGTTTCGCCGTCACCGATATCGGCCGCCTCGCCGGCTTTGAACGCCGTGGGCTCCTGTACGCGAACGCCGAAGGCCGCAACCTTGCCGCCCTGTCCGTTTTCGAAAACATTGCCTGATATCACATAGCGGCTGCCATCCTGCTTCTGCACGGAAGCATCGGCGAGGCGAACCGCCGAAGTCTGTTCGGAACTGGAGAAGGCCGTCCACCAGCCCGACACGGTGATCTGGTCCTTGTCGCGCAGCGAGCTGACGAGAATGCCGAGCGTTGGCAGGAGCCAGAGCAGCACGACGACCAGAACGCTGGCATGGACGATGAGGCGCGGCAGGCCGACGCGGCGAAGGCGTTTGAAAATATTCATCTCAGCGGCCCTCCATCTCGCGGTTCGCCTGGCGGATGTTCCAGACCATGATCGGGGTGACGGCCGCCATGATGATGAGCGCGATGACCGCACTTCGGCCGCTGTCGCCACCGCCGCGGAACATCCAGTCGAACATGAGATTGGCGAGAACCATGGTGTTCCATTGCCCGTTGGTCATGGTCAGTACGATATCGAAGACCTTGAGCACGAGAATGGTGATCGTCGTCCAGACGACGGCGATGGTGCCCCAGATTTGCGGCACCATGATCTTCCAGAAGATCTGCCAGCCATTGGCCCCGTCGATGACGGCCGCCTCGATGGTCTCTTCCGGAATACCGCGCAGCGCCGCTGACAGGATGACCATGGCAAAACCGGTCTGGATCCAGATGAGGATGATCATCAGGAAGAAATTGTTCCAGAAGGGCATGGAAATCCAGACCTCGGGATTGCCGCCGAAAAACTCGACGATGGCGTTCAAGAGGCCGATCTGTACCTGACCTTCAGCGCGGTATTCATAGATGAATTTCCAGATGACGGAGGCACCGACGAAGGAAATCGCCATCGGCATGAAGACGATGGATTTGGCGATGTTGCCCCACCAGATGCGATCGGTCATGACGGCGATGACGAGGCCGAAAAAGGTGCAGGCGGCCGGCACGACGGCGAGCCAGAGGATATTGTTGAAGATCGACTGGCGGAAACCGGCATCGAAAAACGCCCAGCGATAATTGGCGAGACCGACGAATTCGCTACCGGTCCGGTCATAGAAGGACAGGATCAGCGTGGCGATGACGGGGTAGACCAGATAGACCAGCAGGAGGATCAAAGCCGGGCCGATGAACAGCCAGGGCCGGACCGCCGCGCGGCGATTGAGGTTGCGGGATGCCTGCAGCACGTCTCCCGAGCGGACCGGAAAGATCGCCTGAAGCACCTTGTCGGATAGCCAGTAATAGGCAGCGCAGGCAAAGACCCCCGCCACCATCACGCCGATGGCCGAAACGAGTTGTTGAGCCATGTTCCCTCCCTTGATCCTCTCCGCGCCGCGCTGATTTATGCGGTCGTCGGGCAGCGCCGTTGGTAAGGGCCCGGCAGCAAACCGCCGGGCCTGGTCCGATATCTTTACTTCAGGCCGTCCCAGGCCTTCTGGATATCGCTCGCGACCTGATCGGCGGACTTGCCGCCGACGAAGTCGATCATGCCGGTCCAGAATGCGCCGGCACCGATCTTGCCGGGCATGAGGTCGGAACCATCGAAGCCGAAGCTTGTCGCGGTCGTCAGGATTTCGCCCTGTCGCTTCATCTGCTCATTGGCATAGGCATCGACATTCACACCCTTATAGGGTGTCAGGAAGCTGGACTGAGCCATCCAGACTTCATGGGCGATCGGCGTTTGCAGGAATTCGACAAAAGCCTTGGCAGCCGGCGCTTCCTTGGTGATGGTGACCAGCGTGCCAGCGCCGAGAACCGGCTTGCCGAGGTCAGGCTTGGACGCGTAAGTCGGCATGTAGAAGAAATCCGCATCCGTTCCGACCTTGGTGCCCTCAGGGAAGAAGGACGGAATGAACGACGCCTGATGATGCAGGTAGCACTTCGGCGGAATGTCGAAGAGGCCCTTGGGGCTGTCGCGGAAGTCGGTGGAGGCCACAGCCGCGACGCCGCCGCTCACATATTTTTCGTTCTTGGCGAATTTGCCGAACTCGTTGATCGCCTCGACCACGGCCGGATCGGTGAATTTGACCTCGTTGGTCGTCCATTTCTGGTAGACGTCGAGCGGCTGCGTGCGCAGCATCAGATCTTCCACCCAGTCCGTTGCCGGCCAGCCGGTCGCACCGCCGGAGCCAAGACCGATGCACCAGGGCGTGCCGCCATCGGCAACGATCTGGTCCGTCAGCTTGAGCAGGTCTTCCATGCTCTCGGGCACCTTGTAGCCCGCTTCCTCGAAGTTCTCAGGCACGTACCAGACGAGCGACTTCACGTCCGCCTTGAAGGGGAAGGCGAAATAGGCCTTGTTGCCGTCCTTGCCCTTGTAGCTGCCGAGATCGACCCAGGACTGGCCCGCGCCGTAGTTTTCTTTGACCCAGTCGGCGGTCTTGTCGCCGAGCGGCACGAGGAAGCCCTTGGCGGCCAGATCGGCCAGAAGACCGGGCTGCGGCAGGATGGCGATATTGGGTGGCGAACCCGCCTGCGTATCGATGACGATCTGCTGCTCGTAATTTTCCGACGAGGAATAACGGACGTTCACGCCGGTCGCATCGGCGAAATAGGCGAGCACCGACTGGAACAGGGCCTCGTCTTCACCGCGCCACGGGCCGAAAATCGTCAGCGTCTGGCCTTTCAGGTCGGCATGGGCCGCCTTGAAGTCTTCGTAGCTTTTCCAGTTGAACTTGGCGTCGCCGCCGGGTGCAAACTTCAGGTCGGCGGCAAAGGCCGCACCGGACAGCAAAGCCATGACGGCAGCCGTCGCCAAAAGAGTCTTCTGCATGTGATTTACCTCCCATCACATAAAAGGCTCAAAGCGTCCTCTCCAATCAAAGCGCTTTGGCTGCCTATTCATCTCATTGTCATTAAGACGGAGTCAAGAGGCTCTTTCTGCGGAAACGTTGCAGTGCCTTATGAATAATCATATTTAATTCGGAAGGCGGCTATCCTTTTCGATTGAGAAATACGGTGGAGGCTGGTAAAAATCTAAAGCGCTTTGGGAATTGAGGAGAGGCTTTGCCGTATTCTCGGGCGCGCGCATGGAGGAAATGAGAGACATGAACCTGAAACAGTTGTCGCAACTGCTTGGCATTTCGCAGACGACCATCAGCAGGGCGCTCAACGGCTATCCCGAGGTCAGCGCCGAAACGCGCCGCCGCGTCATGGAGGCTGCCGAAAAGACGGGCTATCGCCCGAATGCCGCGGCACAACGACTGGCGACGGGCAAGGTCGGCTCCATCGGGCTTGTCATGCCGATTGGCGAACACCATCGTTCCGACGTGCATTTCGGCGAATTCCTGAGCGGTCTCGGTGAGGAAGCATCGCGCAGCGGCTTTCATCTCGTCATCATGCCGACAGAGCCGGAAAAGGAACGCGAAGCCCTGCGGGGGCTTGCCGCAAGCGGCAGCGTCGATGGCATCTATCTCGCCTATATGAAAAAGAACGACCCGCGCATCGCCATGATGCAGTCGCTCTCCCTGCCCTTCCTCGTGCATGGCCGCTCCGTCGGCGTGGAGGAAGATTATCCCTATCTCGACGTGGACAACGAGGGCGCCTTCCGTGATGCGACCCAGCTTCTCCTCCAGCTTGGCCATACGCGGATCGGGCTTCTGAACGGCCCGGAAGGCTATGACTTCACCTACCGGCGATGTCTCGGGGTGGAAAAGGCGCTTTCGGCAAATGGCCTGACATTGCATGCGAACAACAAAAGACACAGCAGCATGACCGACGAGGAAGGTTATCTCGGCATGGAAGCCTTGCTGTCACGCCCGGAAAAGCCGACCGCCATCCTCTGCGCCAGTACCGCGCTTGCGCTCGGCGCGATCCGTTCGCTCAACCAGCGCGGCCTGAAACCGGGTAAGGATATTTCGCTGATCGCCCATGACGACGTGCTGCCGCTTTTGAAACCGGATAATTTCTCCGTGCCGCTCACCACCACCCGTTCGTCGCTCCGGGCGGCGGGGGTGCGCGTGGGCCAGCGCCTGATCAACCGGATCAAGCTCAACCAGACGGAACCGCATCAGGAACTCTGGAAGGCGGAACTGGTGGTGCGCGCTTCGACGGGGCCGGCTCCGAAAACGTAAAGGCTGGCCTCCATCCCCCGGCCGTCATACCGGCCTTGAGCCGATATCCAGCCAGCCCAAGTCCTTGGGCTGAAAAGAGTCGTCTCGCCGCGCAGACGCGCGTCGGCTGGATTCCGGCTCAAGGCCGGAATGACGGAAGTGAGCGGGCAGCGCACAAAAATTCCTGTGCCGCGTAGTTCGATTGAACGCGACAGGCTTAAAACTTCGGCGCGGTCAGACCCAGTGCGCGATGAGCAGCGATGACGGTGTTGGCCATCAGCATGGCGATCGTCATCGGGCCAACGCCGCCGGGAACAGGCGTGATGGCGGCGGCGACGGCGCTCGCCTCGTCATAGGCGACATCGCCCACCAGCTTCGACTTGCCTTCGCCCTTTTCCGGCGCGGGAATGCGGTTGATGCCGACATCGATGACCGTCGCGCCGGGTTTTACCCAATCGCCCTTCACCATCGCCGCGCGACCGACCGCCGCGACCAGAATATCCGCCGTCTTGCAGATACCGGCCAGATCCTTGGTGCGGGAATGCGCCATGGTCACCGTGGCATTGGCATTCAGCAGAAGTTGGCCCATCGGCTTGCCGAACAGGTTGGAGCGGCCGATGACCACGGCGTTGAGGCCGGAAAGGTCTTCGCCGTGAATGCCGCGTACCAGAAGCATGGCGCCGGCAGGCGTGCAGGAAATGAGACCGGTTGCGAGATCGCCGGTCGCGAGCTTACCGGCATTCAGCACGCTCAAGCCATCCACATCCTTCTCGGGCAGGATCGACTGGATGATCTCATCGGAATTGAAGTGCTTCGGCAGCGGCAGCTGCACCAGAATGCCATGGATGGAGGCATCGGCGTTCAATTCGCTGACCAGCTTGAGGAGTGCGGCCTGCGTGGTTTCCTCCGGCAGCGTGTGCTGGATGGAGTTGAAACCGCATTGCTTGGCCATCTTGCTCTTGGAGTTCACGTAAGCGTGGCTGGCCGGATCGTTTCCGACGATGACAACCGCGAGACCGGGCTTTACGCCCTTTTCCGCCTCAAGCGCTTCTGCCGATTTGCGGACCGCCTCCGTTACCGAAGCCGCCTTCGCCTTCCCGTCAATCACAACTGCCATGCGTCCTGCTCCTGCTGGGTTACGTAGGCTCCGTATGGTGCCCCCTTCGCAGGAATGCAAGCGAAAATGCGGCGTTTTCAGGCTGTTTTGCGGTAGTCTTCGCGGCGATCGGCGTAATCGGCAAGACGCTCTCTCAGGAACGCCAGTTCGCGCCGCAATTCCATCAGTTCCTCAGCTTCGGCCTGGGCATGGTCGAAGTCTCCGGCGAGGGCTTCGGCCAGAAGCGGTGGAAGTCCGGAAGAGGCCGGATCAGCACTCCTGACCGTGCGGTTGCCCATCAGGACCTGCCGCACGCGCTCGTCCAGCGGCATGTCGTCGTCGTCATTGACGGCCTCGCCGTAATAATCGGCAAAGCCGTCTTTCTCCGGCTCGATGTTGTCCTCTGCGGCAAGATCCGGCAGATCGTCGAACACAGCCGGTTCGATCGGTTCGAATTCGGAAATCTGCAGAGACTGGACCGGCGGCTCGACGGAGGACGGAAGTTGCGCGTCCTCTTCAATGAGCAATGCACCCTCCTCTTCCTCGTCATGGCGACGGTAGCTCAGGAGATAAAGACTGCCCAGCAGGCCGATCAAGGCGCCGCCGCCAGCCAGCATGGCGGCCTGCGTCAAGTCGCGGGTCAACTCGCCGGGTGCGGCCTTCTTCGCCAAACGGGTTTCGACCGCGGGCGTGGCGGAGGCGGAGAGGTCGCGGCGTTCGCTTGCCTCGAGATAGGCGTTTCGCGCCGTTTCAGCTCACCCTGCAATCTGGAGAATTCGCCGGGGGCGAGACCGAGTTCGTTCAGGCGGCCGAGATACTTCTTTCGCTCGCCATTGGCGGTCGCGATCTCCTGAGAGATACGCTTTTCATCCGCCCGCAGACCTTCCAGCAATTGCCGCAATGCTGGGGCGGCAAGCGCCTGTGCGGCATCCACCGCATTCTGGGCGGCGATGCGGCGGGGATGTTTCGGGCCGTAATCGACCGAAACCGCAGCAAGCGCCATGCTGGCGGTCGAATGCTTCTGCCTGATATCCTCAAGCGCCGAAAAACCCACGCCAGCCGGCAGAGGCTTCGCAAAGACATCATTCGGCTTCAGCGCCGAAGCCGCCGTCAGATCGGCCTGAATGGACAGTTGCTGGCGGGTGGTTCGCGCCAGATTGTCGTTTACGTCGCGCAGCTGCTGTTCGAGTTGCTGCGCCTCGGCCATCACGGTGTCACCGTGGCGCATCTGGAAACCGTTCAGCGCCGCTTCCGCCTCATCGAGCCTTGTCCGCGCCCTCTCCGTCTCGCGCATGGCGGGCGTCATGGTGCCGGCCTTGCCATCCGCGATCACGCGCATCGAGAGATAATCGGTCAGCCGCATGGCGGTTTCCGGCGTTGCGGCCTTGCCGGTCACGATCAGCGTATTTTCATCCGGGGTCAGTTCCAGCCGGATCGCTTCGCCCACCGCACCGTTCAGCGCCTCACGCTCAGACAGCGGACGCGCATCCGCGCCGGTCAGAAGGTCAAAAAGCAGGCCAAGCTCGCCCTGATTGCGAACGCCGACCATATCGGCGGACTTCAGCTTGAGATCGGCGGTTATGCGGTCGAGCCCGGAGGATGAAAGCAGGGTACGACGCGCCATCGCCAGAAAGCGGGCGGCGTCGGGGGCATCGTAAGCGGTCTGGGAGACCTCGATCCGGGCCTGCGAAACATAACCGCGAAAGCCCGAATCGACGAGCAGAAGCGGAAGGGCAGCCCCGGCAACGGTGGCGGCGGCGATGCAGCCGGACGTCAGGAGCCGCCGACAATGTCTGCGCCATTGCGATACGGGCGCAGCGACATCATCCTCGTCAGGGCGGATCGCCATCATGTCCGGATTGTCATCAACCATCTGAAGCCGTCTACCGCCCTCGGTGCCGCCCGCAACGGGCGACTGTCAAAACCTTACGAGAGGTTAAAGGATCGTGGCAAACAAATGGTTAACGCAACGCCTGCGAGAACGGCCTCAGCTCTTGCCGAGCGCGATGTGCCAGGGTTCGGCGCAGAGGCTGTAGAGCCAGCTCATATGAAGCTTGCGGAAAATTTCCGGCATGCCGGCCACTTCCGACGACAGAACCTTGAACAGAGGGCCAACCGCGATGGTGACCCGTGCATTCTCACGGCTGACGGTGCGGTGCAGCCATGTCTCCTGGTTTTCCTTCAACATTCCCGCGAGCAGAACATCCACCTTAACGCCCGATGCATCCCGGTTCAGCATGACGAAATCGTGCCAGGGCGCGTGCGCCCGCAACCTGGCGAGAACCTCGCCGATCTGCGCCGCATCATCTCCCGCCACACCGATACGCTTCGGCACGGCCATATAGGTCAGAAGCGCCATGGTGAAGGCGACGCCATCGATGGGCGCAGGCAAAGGCTCACCATTCTCGCTGCGCGCGGCGGCCCTCATTGCCTTGCCCTGCGGCAGAAGCAGGCAGCTTTCCAGAATCTGCCGGTAGGCGTTGTCCTTGAGCGAAAGCTTCGCCTTCTCGATTGTGAGAAAGGACAGCATCGTGTGTCCTTCACAGGCAGACGCCCTGCCGCTGACCAATTCCAGCGCCCCATTCCAGTCGAGATCACAGACGCGCAGTCCGTGGATATTCCGTTGCGATTCCGGCCGCGCGAAACCTGACGCGAAACTCATTACCAACCCCCAAATGTCAAACCCATCGCCACCGATCCGACACATGGTCTGCGGGACGGTGGTTCATGGGTTTGTTATACAGGTGCAGGTTGAATTTAGCTTGAAAGCAATCTCTAGAATGCCTGGGGATACGGCAAGAGACAATTAACCAGAAGGATGCTCCGCATCCCCTGTCCCACCGACGCCCCTCGCCTCCTGATCGTCAGTGGCTTGGCGCCGCTTCTTTCCCGGCTTCGGCCTTCTCGCCCTCGACGAGCTTGACCGAGCGGGGCGTGCCATTGCCGTTCTGCTCGCGGATGTCGGCTTTCGACAGATAATCGAGCTGTTCGATCAGCACGTCCTCGACCACCTCGTCATCGAGCCTCTTGTTCAGCCCCTCGCGGATGCGCTGCTTGAAGGCTTCGGGATCGAAGGTGGAAATATTGGCGATATTGACCATGGAAGAACCCGCAAGCAGCGTGAACAATTCATCGGTCATCAGCTGCGTTGCCGGCAGCTCGATCTTCGCCATCTTGGTCTTGTCGACACGCAGCGAAATACGGCTAAGGAAATAGCCGTTCACCCCGCCATCATTGATGACGGGGATCGTGATGCTTTCGCCCTTGACCAGTTGCAGATTGGCCTTTTTTGCCCCCGCCTCATCCGGCGCGGGCGCCGTCGCCAACTGGACGGAGAAATACACCGCGCCGAGCGTGACGGCGCAAACCCAGACACCGGTGAGAAGAAGCTTCAACATCAGGAGGCTGCGCCGTACATGAACTGTTCCTGCGAATAGGTGCCGTCCGTATCGGCTTCCTGGATGGCGTTCTTCAAGAGGTCCGCGACCGCGCGAACCGCATTCAGATGCGCCTCGACACGGCTGGCATTGGTGGCGAGCTTGGACTTGATGCCCTTGACCTGCTCCATGTAACCGGCGGCGATTTCCTCGCGCGGGGTATCGCGGAACAGCATCGTCAGCTCATAGAGGCAACGGCTCTTGTGGGCGTTGGAGACCTTGAAGTCGAACTGGGGGTCCTTACCGATATTGTCGTTCTCGTTGTCGATGATCATCTCAAGGCGGCCGAGAACGGATTGGATACGGTGGTCGTTCGACATAAGGTCCATGCTTGTCTCCTCGTTAAGGTTTTTCATTCTCAAGCCTCGTCCGTTTTCTCATTGGAAACGCCGAGGACCTGCCGCTCGAACTCCGCCACCATCCGAATTGCAGCATTATTGTCTTTTTCATTCATCGATACGTCGGTAATGCCTTTGCTTTCAGCCTTCCGAAGCGCATCCTTGTAAGCCTGCTCCGCGATGCCGACGCCGCCATTTCTGGAAATCGTGTCGGCAAACTGTTCGGCCATCATGCTCTTCCAGATCTCGCCGGCATTGCCCTTGCCGTAAACTTCCTCGCTATCTTTCGGCAGCATGTTGGCCACGAAGGTCTGGAGAACCGAGGCTTCATATTTGCGGTATGTTTCCGGGATTTCGGTGCGGGCCGCGCGAATATTGGTGTCGCCGAGACCAGCCTTCGAGGAGGCGCCATCCAGCATCTCGACCGCGGCGCCAAAACCCTTGCCGGCATCGGCAAGGCTGGTTGCGGCAAAAGCCGCCTTGTTCGCCTTGAGTTTTTCCTGGGCGACCTGAACTTCCTGGGGGTCCGCAGCGCGAACTACATCCATCACCAGATCACTTATCACCGATATCGCCACGTCCAGATCTCCCGAGCTGACGAATGGGCGGCACAGAAAGCCGGCGCATTCGCTCAATCAAGAAACATCGCCGGAGACGTCCTCAAAAACGCCCGCGATGCAACAATGGGACAGACTATGGATCGCCAACCTTGCTGGAGGCTGGTGTGTGGGAAACATTCGTAATTTCTAACAAATCATAGATTGCATTATCGTCGGCCTCGCGGTCCTCAAGATCGCGCGCAAGGTGCATCCTGTCCTCCAGCCGGTCAGCCTTGGTCTTTTCCTTCAGGACCTTGTTTTCCTGAAATTGCTGAACGCCTTCAAGCTGGCGGTCCTGGACGACGAGACGGCCGTAGCGGTCCGAATAGTGCCGGGAAAATGTCTGGTGCACCGGCTCCATGGAACTCATGGCCTCCAGCACGTTCTCCATGGATTGCGCAACTTCCGCCCGTGTGCGGGTGGTGTCGGCCAGTTCCACCTCGGCCATTTTTTCCATGTGCCGCTGGACGGTTACCAGACGCTTGAGTTTGGCAGAGCGCTTGTCCGAAGCCATCGCATTTCCCCCGATCAAAAGCCGATGAAGACCGGGCCGAAACCATCCACGAATTGGCGGATGAGGGCCGCGACCGACAGGTAAAGCATGAAAAGCCCCCCCGCGAGAACGAAGGGAGTCGAGATAAAGAAGACCGGAATCTGCGGCGCGAGCTTGTTGATGAGGCCGACCGCGACGTTGAACATCAGGCCGTAAATCACGAAGGGGCTGGCGAGCCGAAGCATGATCGAAAAGGAGGCCCTGAGCGTGTCGGTCAGCGTAATCAGCATCTTCTGGCCGCTGATCAGTGCGCCGACCGGCGTGGCGGTGTAGGAATCCACCAGCGCCTTGAGGACGATGTGGTGGAAATCGAATATGAACAGAACCAGCAGGCCGCCGAAGGTGATGAAGTTGGATATCTGGTTTTCCTGCACGTCTTCGATGACATCGGCACCGCCCGGCGCACTGAGACCGATGGAGGCCCCGATGAGCGCACCGGTGAACTGGAAACCGAGCGTGTAGAACCTCGCGATCAGGCCATACATCGAACCGATGACGACCTCGGTAAAGATGAGGCCGACGACCGTGCCCTGGCTTGCGCCGGAAACTTTCGGATAGATCGTGTCCCACAGCACGGGCAGAAGCGCCATGGACACCGCGACGCACAGAAGCATGCGAATCTGCGGCGAAATGCGCGAGCTTGAAAAGCCCGGCATGGTCATGAAGCATGCGCCGATACGGCAGATGGCAAGGAACAATGCAATGATTGTCCCCTGCGGGTCGGTTATCATGAAATGGCGCCCAGAATCTTGATCTCGAGACCCTTGGCCAGTTCCACATGCGAAAGAACCGGCAGGGTCGCAAAGAGTCGCTCGATAATCATGCGCACATAGGACCGCGTTTCCGGCGAGGTTACAAGGACAAAGGGCAGGCCGCGATCCATGAATTCACGGATAACTTTCGACGCCTGCTCGGAAAACTCCTCGAGATGGCGCGGATCGATGTCGAATTCGACGATTTCGCCCTTCTGGTCGCGCTTCAGCGCCTGATGGAAGACCATGTCCCACTTGTTGCCGAGGCGCAGGACGCGCAACACGCCATTGTCGGCAAGATCGCCGCAGAGCTGCTGCGACATGCGCACCCGCACATGTTCGACAATCTGTTCCGTCTTGCGCACATGCGGCGCAAGTTCGGCGACGGCTTCGAGAATGAGATGCAGGTTGCGGATCGATACGCGTTCGGCGAGCAGCAGTTTCAGCACCGCCTGCAGGCCGGAATAGGACATGTGCGACGAGCAA
Source organism: Agrobacterium sp. D14 (assembly GCF_001526505.1). Taxonomy (NCBI): domain Bacteria; kingdom Pseudomonadati; phylum Pseudomonadota; class Alphaproteobacteria; order Hyphomicrobiales; family Rhizobiaceae; genus Agrobacterium; species Agrobacterium sp. D14. The sequence continues at coordinate 92,864 of NZ_ASXX01000063.1, read as the reverse complement.
ATCTCGTCGGCCAGCTTCTTGTATTCGGGATCGAGCCTGTCGATGAGGATTTTGACATCCTTGTAGGACAGGAGCTGCGGCAGGTTGTTGCGGATGACTTCGCTCAGATGCGTCAGCACCACGGAGACGTTGTCGATCGGGTGGAAGCCTTCACGCTTCAGATCCTCGGTGAAGGTTTCGAGGATCGAGACGGCGGGCATGCCGAAAGCGGGTTCGCGGATTTCGTCGCCGGGAATGCTCGGCTTGCGCCCTGCCCCGGTCACGACAAGAACGTCGCCGACGCGCAGGTTGCTGGAGGCGATGGTCGTGCCGTGAACGCGGATCTGATAGGCTTTTTCCGGGATCATGATATCGTCGGAAACCTTGATCTCGGGTACGACGAAACCGTATTGGGTCGCGAATTTCTTGCGCATCTTGCCGACACGGAAGGCCAGTTCCTGATGCGCCCCGAGAAGGCGGGTGGAAACCTGCTTGCCGAGCGCCAGTTCGATCTCGGCCGTCTTCAGCACCTGCTTGACCGAATCCTTTTCCGCCTCGGTGGTCTGGAGAACCTTGTTCTCCTCTTCCTGACGCCGCAGCGCGCTTTCGGCCTCCGCCTGGCGCGGAATATACCAGCTGCCGAAGGCCATGATGCCGCCGAGGAAGATGAAGGGCAGGAAGGGAAGGCCCGGAATGATGGCGAGCAATCCCATCAGCATGGCCGAGACCATCAGCGCGCGCGGATAACCGCTCAGCTGGTTGACGACCGCCTGGTCCGTCGAGCCGGCGGTGCCGCCGCGCGAGACCAGAAGGCCGGCGGCCAGCGATACGATCAGGGCCGGGATCTGCGAAACGATACCGTCACCGACCGAAAGCTTGACGAAAACGTCGGCCGCTTCGCCAATGGGCATGCCGTGGCGGAAATAACCGATGATGATGCCGCCGAAAATATTGATCGCGGTGATGATGAGGCCGGCAATGGCGTCGCCGCGCACGAATTTCGAGGCGCCGTCCATTGAGCCGAAAAAGGAGCTTTCCTCTTCCAGCTCGCGGCGGCGGCGCTGCGCTTCCTTTTCGTCGATGATGCCGGCGGACAGATCCGCATCGATCGACATCTGCTTGCCGGGAATGGCGTCCAGGGTGAAACGCGCGCCGACTTCGGCGATACGCGTCGCACCTTTGGTGATGACGATGAAGTTGACGGTGATCAGGATCAGGAAGACGATCAGACCGATCACGAAATCGCCGGACATGACGAGGCTGGAGAAGCCCGCAATCACGCCGCCCGCCGCCGTCGGCCCTTCATTGCCGTGGGAAAGGATAACGCGCGTCGTCGCGATGTTCAGCGACAGGCGGATCATCGTCGCGATCAGCAGCACGGTCGGGAAGGACGAGAAATCCAGCGGCCGCTGAATCCAGAGCGCCACCATGAGGATGAGGACCGAAAGCGCAATCGAAAAGGCCAGACCGATATCCACCAGCATGACCGGAATGGGCAGGAAGAGAACGCAGAGGATCGCCACGATGCCCAGTGCGAAACCGATGTCACGCGTGCTCGGACTGACCTTGGGCAAGGAGATGACTGGTGGTTGCGCCATAAATTCGTCCTGTCTCTTCATGAGAAGGGCGACGGAAAAGCCGCCGCACGGTTCCGTAGCAACGGTTTTCGAAAAGCGCACGCAATTCGGCCCGATGCTTTCCGCCTATCCCTAGCGGCTGAAGCTTGCGCGAAGGTGGCATCTGCAGCGGACGGCGTCAGAAGCCGGACTGGATGCGGGAGAAGACGAGATTGGAAAAGAGCGATATCTGCGCGCCCACGAAGGGGGCGGCAACGCCGAGCACGAGCATGATCGTGACGATCTTGGGAACGAAGGTCAGCGTCATTTCCTGAACCTGGGTCAGGGCCTGAATGAAGGCGATGACGACACCGACGATCATGGCGGCGAGAACCGCGGGACCGGCCGCGACGAGAACCGTCCAGACAGCCGCCTGCATGATGTCAAGCGCATCGGCCTCGTTCATCGTCGCATCCTCAATCCGGAAAGGCGGCGTCATGCCGCCTCTTCAATGTCAGGAACCGGTCGCGCTATCCGAATCGGTTCCGCTATCAGATGTACTCGTAATCGGGCCGTTGGAGAAGGTCACGCCGGCCTGCAGCAGCACCTTGTCACCAGCTTCGGTGATGGCGACAACGCCGTCCGAATAGACCTCGACTTCCTTCACCACGCCGGTGACGGTGTCGTCGGCGCTCTTGACCGTCTTGCCGACCAGATCGGAGGCGCGCGTCAGGGCTTCCGCCTGCAGCATGCTCTTCAGATGGGTGTTGGTCTTGATGGTCTGCTCGACCTGCGAGAAGCTTGCGAGCTGCGACATCTGCTCGCCGGCATCCATCGGGCTGGTCGGATCCTGGTTCTTCATCTGGGCGATGAGAAGCTTCAGGAAGCTGTCGTAGTTCAGCGACGCCGCGCTGCTGTCGGAGCTGCTCGCCCCGGCATTGGCCCAGGGATTTGACGCTGCCGAAGTGACTGCATCTACCGCCATGGTGCGATCTCCTTGCGAATCTGTTCGATCGTTGCGGGGGTCATTTCCTGATTGTTGAGGATTTTTTCCTCGATCGGGTAGAGACCGCGAATGGCCTTCAGCGCTTCGAAAGCCTTGCCCGAGGCAACCAGCCCGTCGATCCGCTTGAGTTCCGCCAGAACCTCGTCATGCTGGAAGCAGTTCAGCAGCATGCTGACCGACTTGCGGAACATGTTGGTGGACTGTTCGCGCCCTTCCGGGTTGATGAGGATCATCTGCGCGATGAAATAAAGTTGTCTGAGCGGCGTCGTCGCCTGATCGGGCTGCAGAACGTGGTTTTCAAGCAGGAACGTGACATCGTTCAGGAATTCGAGCGCCACCTTGCGATCCACACGCAGAACCGCGCCGTTGATAAAAATCTTTTCGCCCGATTTCAGCGAAATCCGAAGTGTACTTTTCATTTCAGTCCATCCCTGATGATGGTTGTCACGTCAATTATGCCCTGGAAATTCGTCGACTGACGTTTCCGGATCAGTTCGCACTCTTTCAATATCCAGATCGCGATGGAAATCAGATTCGCCCTGAGCTCCATGGCAAGCTGGTTGTCGGGTTGCTTGAGATCCTCAATGAAGCGGATCCAGACCCGTCGAGTGTAAAAAAGCGCTTCGATCGTGTGGCGCTGCGAAGAGGAATCCCTTGCCTCCACCAGAAGGTCGATCGATTTTGTCAACGCCTGCCGCTCGCGATCCTTCGCGTTGGCGACACCATCCTCCATGATTTCGGCGTAGGAAAACTGGTACATTCATGTATCCTTTATCTGCCGCCACCCCTGTTCATCAGAGGTAGTTCACCAGACTCATTTTTTGCAGACGCGACGTGAGGCTGTATGCGATTTCAATCTGCTGCTGCAGCAGATCGAGGCGGGTCTTCGCCTCGTAGGTATCGATCCCCTCAATATCCAGCAGATGCGTTTCGATGATCTTCTTCTGGGCCGCCAGCGAATCATTGGCCTTCGAAACGCGGCTTTCGGAAAGGCCGAGCTGGCTTTGCTGCTGGTTCAGGCCACTGATGGCGGTGCCGATATTGGTCACCGACTTGGTCGCCACCATTTCGCGAACGCCGCTATCCACCTTTTCGTCGAGGAAGGTCATCGCCGTCATCGCCGTCAGTGCAAAATAACGCATGCCCTGCGAATTGCTGTTGCTGGAGGTTTCCACGACCTCGTTCTGGCTGATGCGGCTCGTCATGTTGGTGTCGCTCGCCTTGGAGCCGAAGGTCGTCCAGAAATCGTAGTTCTGGCCGGCCGTCAGGCTGCTGTGGGGCGGGTTCGTTACCGTCGTGGTGCCGTTGAACACACCTTCGATATGGGTCATGAAGGCTTCGGCCTGGGTCTTGGACAGGCCGGTGATATCGCCAACCGCCGGCGTCTGCGCCGCCATGAATGCGTTCAGCTCGGTCTCATAGGCTTCCTTCAGGGTAGACCCTTCAGCGAAATAGTCATCGACGGGCTTCACATCCGTATTGATGCCGGAGAACAGAAACTCGCCATTGACCGCCGTATTGGCGAAGCTGGTGAAATTGTTGAAGGCATTCGAGATGGTTTTGGCGACCGTCGTCAGCGTCGGCGCTTCGCTGCTGGTATTGGGGACAAGAACCTTCTGAATTTCCTGTGCGGCCTGCGCCATGCCGTCCAGCGCCGTCTGCGAGGATTTGAGACGTTGCGTTGCAATCGAATTGACGCTGACCAGCGAGGTAATGCGGTCGATATCGCGATTGAGATCGAGGCTGCGGGCGGTGTTGGCGCCCAGCGTCACGCCGAGATCGGCATGCTTGCCCGTCGTCAGCTCGGTATTGAGATTGGTCATCTCGAGCTGAGCCTTGAGGATGGTGCTGCGCATGCTGTTCTGCATCGCCAGCGATGAAATGAATGACGTTTTCATCGTTTACCTCACCATGTCCATCAGGGACTTGAGCATTTCGTCAACGGTCGTCACCAGTTTGGTCGCGGCCTTGTAGGATTGCTCGATATCCATGAGCAGCGACAGTTCCTCGTCCAGGCTGACCGCCGTATTGTTCGAATAGGACGTGGCGGAGCGCTCATAAAGCGCGCTTTTCGCTTCGTTCGCAGAAGTCGCGCCGGAACGTTCCTGTTCGAGCCACCCCATCGAGTTGGTGCCGTATTTCAGGATGCTGGTATTCGTATCGATACGTGTCGACGCGGCAAAATTCATGGGCGCGTCGAAAGCAGTAACATAGCTGCGGATCAGCTCGGAGAAACCGGTTCCCCCCGACGCTGCGGTATTGATCACGTAATCGGTACCGTTGATACCGCCGTCACGCAACAATTCCGGATTGCCACCTTTGGAAATAATTAACGCCGGGTTGACGGTAATGCTGGCCGCGAGCCCGGGAGAGACAATCCCGTCTGCCGGAATGGTCGTCGCCGCCGGCGAGCCGTAGGTGAAGAGACCCGGCATATCCGGCAGGCCGCTGGTCGCGTCGGCCGGCTTTTCCGCAAACATGGTGATGAGGCCGCGGGCGATTTCGTCGAGCTGGCTCTGCATCGTGAGCGCCAGATCGTCACGAACCTGCATCAGGCCCTGAAGCGACCCCTCAGACGTCGTGTTGCTGCCGCTTCCTGCCTTCAGCGCTACGCCATCGACATAGATTGCGTTGCCCGTGGTCGTCGCATCAAAGCCCGGCTGCGTCTTGAAGGTGACGCTGCGCGGCACGACTTCGAACAGCGTCGCGCCATCCGTCGTATAAAGCGCCACGTCGTTGTTGGGACGATTGACGACATTGATGCCGATGATGGAGGAAATATCCTTCAGAAGCGTCTCGCGCTGATCGAGAGCGTCGCTTGGATCGCCGCCGATCGCCGTCTGCGCCTTGACCTCGTTATTGGCTTCCTCGAACTTCGCAAGCAGCCCGTTCAGCTTGTCGACCTGAAGGGCGATTTCCTTGTCGGCGCGCAGACGCATCGCCTGCAATTCGTTCGAGGCCTTATTCAGGGAACTGGCGACATCGGTAGCCGAGGTGACGGCCGTTGCGGCCAGAGCGGCATCGCTCGGCTTGGCGGCGTAAGCGTCCAGGCTCTTCAGCAGTTCCTTCATATAGGTGGCCGGCGAACTCTCATAATCGTTGCCGCCGAAAATGCTCTTCATTTCCTCAAGACCGGTCAGAACCGTGCTCTGGCCGGAAGCGAGAGAAGAGCTGGAAATCGTCTGCCTGAGAAGACTTTCATTCTGGGCACGGCCGTTGGAGACGATACTCGCTCCAGCCGTGGTCGTGCCGAGAATGGCGGTTCGCTTGACGTAGTTAGCATTGCCGACATTGGCAATGTTCTTGGAGGTAACGTCCGTCTGCTTACCTGTATTATTGAAAATCGACTGCGCAGTATTCATTGCTGACGTGAGCGACATTCATCTGTCCTCGTGAGAAGTATTATCTCTTCAGATTGATCAGGACGTCCATCAAATCCGATCCAGTCTGGAAGACTTTCGAATTCGCTGTGTAGATACGCTGGGATTCAATCATGTCGGTGAGTTCGCTGGCGATATCGACGTTCGAGCCTTCCAGCGCACCCTTCTGGATGTAACCGAAGCTGCCCGTCTGCGCGAAACCGATGGTGACGACACCCGACTCGTTGCTCGGCAGATAGACGTTACCGTTCTGCGGGCTGAGATTGTCGACACTCGGCACCGTGGCCAGCGCCAGCTGGTAAATGTTGCGGCGACCGCCATCCTGATAGACCGCCGTCACCAGGCCATCCTTGCCGATTTCGACGTCCTTGATCTGGCTTGGGCCGTTGCCGTTCAGGATCGCGTCACCCGGCGTGAACTTCGAGGAGAACTGCGTCATCTGCGACAGGTCGATCTCAATCGCCTGCGCCACGCCGCTGTTGCTGTCGTTAATCGTGATCGAACTATCCGATCCGCTGGTGAGCTTGTTGGTCGCAGGATCGAAGGTCAGGGTGACCGTTTCCTTGACGAGCGTAGCCGGTGCGGTTGCCGTATAGGGGAAGCCGCCATCCGTCGACTGATCCTGACGATAAACCGACACTTCCCACTGCGGATTGCCGGACGCATCGTTGTCAATGCGCGTGTAATAGAAGTCGTAAAGAACCTTGGCACCGCCGCTGTCGAAGGCCGTCAGCGACGTCTTGCTGCCCACCGTCGACGTCGCGACGTTGTCACTTGGACGCGATCCAGCGGCAACGATTGCCTCATCACGGTTAAGGTTGGCCGGGAAGCTGCCCTGTGTCGAGGGCGATGCCGTCAGACCGAAATTGTTGACGTTGATGGCCTCAAGACCGGTAAAGCCGTTAACGACGGCAGCCGGTGGGTTGGACCCATAAGGGTAACCCATCAGCTGGAAGCCCGCTGCGTTTTCCAGATAGCCTTCGGAATTCTTCACGAAGGAACCGGCTCGTGTGAGGTAGGGCGTGCCCGAACCATCCTGAACCACGAAGAAGCCGTTGCCCTGAATGGCGAGGTCGGTGCTCGAGGTGGTGTAGGAGAGGTTGCCCTGCTCCGAAATGCTGTAACGAACGTTGGACTGCACGCCGCCGGACGCATAGCTGCCCGACGAGGAGGGCAGAACGAGCGAGGAGAACGACGTCGATGCGCGCTTGTAGCCGGTGGTGCTTGCGTTGGCGATGTTGTCGCCCACGGTCCCCAGCTTGTTCGCCTGTGCATTCATGCCGGACACACCGGTTCGCATAGTGCCGAAAATACTCATTCAAAAACCCTCGTGGTCATCTTTCAGGGAGAAGGTAAAGCGTTTGGCTTGCGTGAAGCTGTCGGAAATACCGCGTTTGAAAAAGACCACGCGGGTCAATGAAAATCATTGCCAATCAATGCTGTAGCCAAGGAAACGTTTGGAATCGACCGGATCGTAGCCAAGCTTCTTGCGCAGCTTCTTGCGCAGCTTGCTGATGTGGCTTTCAACGACGTTTTCTTCGACGTCATCATCGAAGATGCCGTAGATGGCATTGAAAATCTGCGCCTTGGAAACGCGGCGTCCGCGATTGGCGATCAAATATTCGAGGATGCGGCGCTCACGGCGCGGCAAGGGGAACACTTCACCACCCACTTCCGGGTCGCGGCCATCGGAGAAAACCCGGATCGGTCCAGCATCGGTGAAATTCGAGATAACCTGCAATCGGCGACGGATCGCCGCCGCACGTGCAAGAATTTCACGGGGGTGCACCGGCTTGCGCACGACGTCGTCGACGCCGCTGTCGAAAAGCGCCAGCGTCGATTCCAGCGAGGGCTGGTCGCTGACCGCGATCACCGGGGCCGTCGTGCGATCCCTGATCGCCTTCGGCAAAGAAAAGCTCCGGTCGCCCTGGCCGATCAGGAAGGCTTCCACAGCCGCAAGATCGCTTTCCGCCGCCGTCGAGACCCACTCCCCGAATTCGACCGGATCGAACCCGGTCGAGGGAATGCCCTCACGCCCAAATAGAGATGTATAGCCGTCTTTAACGAGCTCGCGCTCATCAACCACTACGATCATTCGTCCGCCTCCGAATCAGTGTGGTGTTTTCCAATGTGGCATTGGTACGAATCGGGCGATTCAGGGACAACTGTAGGAAATCATCGATAGATATTAATAATTGATTAACCATTTTGTGCCGATTTGATCTATATATAGTGGGTATTAACCATATATGGCACAAAATTTTTGTGTAGAAATTTCAAAATTCCGAAAAAACCGCTTGAAATGCCTTTTTTCGATCAATCTATCGCCACATTTCAAAATACGAGTCCTGCGGCGCCTGAAAGCAATTTCAGGTTGTCAACCGTCGCAGAAATTTTTCGCGTTGGCGGTCCATTTCCCGTAGCCCGTCGCCACCAGATTGGCGATGACACGGCAGACATATTTCTTCTGCGCCGGGTCATTGTTGGGGCCGGCATGATAGCGGGCGACCGCCATGGTCCAGGTTTCATGCCTGTTGTGAAGGTTGCGCAAAAACATGGCGGCATATTCCACATTGCGGCGCGGATCGAACATTTCCCGCGCGGATGCGAAGTTTTCGCCATGGAAATAATGATTTATCTGCATGCATCCGAGGTCGATCAGCTTGGCGCCGTTGCGCTTCGCCGCCTCAAAAGTGGTCAAAGCCTCCTCTGTGGAGGAGGCAAATACCGGTTTTCCCTCGATATTCATGGCGTTGGGGTCGAGACGCCCCTTGCGGCCCGTTTCGGTCAGCCCCACCGAATAGAGAATTCCCTCCGGCACGCCATATTTGCGGGCCGCCGACTGGATCTCTCTTTCACAGACACCTGACGTTGCCGAAGCGGACGCGTTCTCAGAGGTAGACGCCATTGTCAGCAGAAGAGCGGGCAGAGCCAGAAAAGCCATCCATCCCTTCATTATGCACCCCCAAATTATCGCCATTGCCTTGCCGGTCGCCCCGTGCTCCGGACTCGTCACGGTTGCGCCCGGCGGCGGCCTGCTGGCCCTGCTGCTGCGCCTGCTGATTTTGCTGATTGTTGCCTTGTGTGCCCGTTTGGTCACTCTTGTCGGAAGAAGCGATGCTGATGGTGATGTTATCGACCGTCAGACCCTGCGCTTTGAGACCATCGAGGATGCTCTTGCTGTCTTCCTGGAGCTTTTTATAGGCCGCAACACTCTCCACCGTCATGTGAACGGCAAGCTCGTCACCGGCAAGACGCAGCGACATTGTCACCGATCCAAGCTCGATCGGCGTCATGTGCAGCTTCAGCGTATGGACGACCTTGCCGGTGCTGCTCTGGGCGGCCGCATTGGAGAGCGACGAACCGGGCTGCATGGCGCTCACCCATTCCGGATCGTTGACGATCAGGCCGGTCAGGGCCGAAGCGTTGGTCGAGGGCGCCAGGCCGATGAACCGCCGAGAATCGAGAACCGTTATGGTGTCGGCCGCCTTGCCGGTGCTTTCGCGTGCATCGAACTCGACACGGCCTTCACGCTGAACGGTGCTCATATCCAGAGCCCGGGCCACGCCTGAGCGCGGAGACGAAAAACGGAATGCCGAGGCATCGCCCTCGTTTTCCGAAGCCGAGCCCGCCTCATTACCGGCCGGTGCGATCCCTGTCGGCATGTCCTTGACCGAATGCTCGACCTTGCCCCGGACAGGTTCAGCACGGTCTGATTTCACCGTGTCGGCCTTGCCGGCAATCGCCTGTGCAATTTCCTCAAGCGGTGTCTTGGCCGCCGCCATATCGGCAGCATTGGCCGTCACCAGCTGCAGTTCCGCCAGCTTCGGATCGATCGTATCATCCGTCACCTCGGCGTCCTTGTCGGCGTCGTCCTTGAGCTTTTTGCCGGTCTTGCCGTTTTCCGGCGTTGTGCGGGCCGTTTTCACCGCGCTCTGAAACTCGGCCACCGTCTCCTGGGCACGACCTTCGCCGGCATGCTCGTTGACGATCACATTGAGGAATGTTGCGGGCCGCTTGACCGGGACATCCATCTTTTCCGCCTCGCCATCGGGCTGCGCCTGCTGTTCTTCAGCCGGGTTCTCGTCCTGCTGATGCCGCGAATGCAGCGCCTGCGGCGGGCGCTCGTCCCGAACGGTGGAAAGGGCATCGCCGAAACTGCCGCCCTTGGCGTCGTCCCTGACGCTGGCGCTGCCGGCGCGCGGATCGGATGGCGGCGCATTCATTATCGCGTTGATGGTTGCGTCGATCATGGTGCCCCCTCGCCTTTCTTCAACAGGCTGTCGATTTCATCGAGCTTGCTGCGACCGCTCGTCACGAGTTGCCGCACGTTGTCGCCCTCGTCGTCAGCCTTCTGGGTTTCGACCCGCCATATGCTCCTTGCATCGGCAGCGTTCGCTTCGTGTTCGGGCGCATTCCGCCCGGTGTCCTTCGTGGCCGCAGTGTCGGCCTCGACGCCGGACTGCGGGGAAGGAGGACGAACCACCTGCTCGGCAATCGCCCTTGCCGCCTCCCGCAAGGCTCTGTCCCGATCCGAAAGCTGCGCTTCGGGAATCTGCCCTATTGTCTCGATTGCGCTCACCACATCGGGCGTGCCGATGTTGGAAAGGCTTTCATAGAGATTTGCCTGTACTTCCGGCTCACCCGGCAGCGCAGGAGACAGCGCCTTCGCCTTCAAAGCCGCCATGCGCGCCAGCGAATCCTTGCCGCTGATCGCCGCGAGGCGGGAAAGCCGCAGATAGGCTTCCTTCTGCCTCTCTGTATCCATCATGGCGAAGGTTTCCTGTATCGCCTCCTCCCCGATGGAATCGGCGCGCTTGACCACCAGCGAGACCAGAAGGTCCGCAAACTGGCTGGCATAGGGCGAATGCAGGAACCGCCGCGCATAACGCTGCGCATAATCGACGCCGCGTGCCGCATCGCCGTCCTCGACCGCGATGGCGAGCGAACGGCGCAATGCCGCCTCCTCGACGATGGTGCCCGGCGCTTCGAGCCGGGCGATATCGTAAAAACCAAGCGCCGCCAACGGATCGCGCGGGATCGTCACATTGCCGCCGATCAGCGCCAGATAAGCGCCAATCCGCTTGCCGCGATATTCCGGCACCATGGCCGCAATACTCTGCGCGACAAGCGTTCCCTTGCCGGAGAGGTATTTGCGCAGGATATCGGCAACGCGGCTGTCGAAATTGCCATCCACATCGCGCGCGACCAGCAGTTCCAGCGTGGCCGGATTGCCGCCGCTCATCGCATAGATAAGCGCCGCATCGACATTGCGCGGATCCTTGAAGATCGCCGAAGGCGCGCTCTTCAGCCGCTCATCGATGGTCTGGAGTAGAAATCGCTGCATTTCCGAAGCGGAATGGTCGCCCATGGCGACCGAATCCTGCACGAATTGCAGGGAGCGCAGCATGGAATAGGGCATGAGATTGTCTTGCGACTGCGAAAACGCCCGGCCCGACTCGAAGCCGAGACCGCAAAGCGTCGCCGCAAGAAGAAGCCAGCGTTTCGAGGTTTTCGTCACACTCACCCCCGATCGGCCTCAAGCAGAATTTCGATGCGGCGGTTGGCGTCCGCCAGAGGGTCCGCCGGCACCTGCAATCTGCGGTCCGCAAAACCCGAGACCTGCTTTACCCGCTCTTCCGACAGGCCGCCGCGCACCAGCATGTAATAGGCGCTGTGAGCGCGATCCATGGAAAGCCGCCAGTTGTCATTGGCCTCGCCCTTGAACTGCCGTCCGTCGGTATGGCCGCGTATCACAACGCTGCCACCGCGCTCCTGAAGCAGTTTGCCGATTTTCTCCATGGCCAGAACCATTTCACGCCGGGGAACGGCCGATCCGATATTGAACATCGGCGTTTCCGTCTGGTCGGAAATGGTGAGCAGCAATCCGCCTTCGGCCGGCGTCACCACCAGACCTTCGGAAAGCTTGCCGGTAATGCCCGATATCTGCTTCTCGATCTCCTCGCGCAGCGTGTCGGCCTTTTCCCAGTCTGCGTCGCTGGCCTTTTGCTCTGCATCGCTCGCCTGGCGCGGCTCATCCGGCTTTGGCTGCGCGAGCGCAGCCTGCTCGGCCGCATCCGGGCGCTGCTGCGGTACAACGGCGGCGACTTCCATCGGTTTGCCGTCTTCCGCCTTGTCGGCCGGTGTCTCGGACGCCTTGAGCGCGACCGCCTGAGCGTTTTCGGCCGCATCCTCCTGTTTGCTCTCGGCGAGTTGCTGCTGTTCAACCGGTTTCTGCGGCTGATCGGCGCGGGTGATTTTCACCTGCTGGGTCCAGAAATCGGGATCGAACGGATCGCGATAGGCTTCACCGCCGCTAGCGCCCGTCGCCGGGCCGGAATCGGCAGCGCCACCCTCGCCCTTGGCGCTGACATTGGCCTGCTGGCCCACCTGTTGGGCGATTTCCGCCAGCACGGAATAGGGATTTTCGAAAAAGTCCGCTTCGGAGAAGTTCGACTGCTCACCGGTCTGCGAGGTCAGGTCTTCGCCCGTCGCCGCGGCCGAGCCTTTGGTGACCTTTTCCGCCTGGATGTTGGACTGGTCCTTCTTCTGGACGCCCTCTTCCTTGTCCACCGGCTTTTCCAGCCCCTTGGACGAGGGTTTCTCATCGGACAGCTTGATCGGATTGAAATAGCTGGCGACCGAGGCCTTGGTTTCCTCATTGGCGGCATTGACCAGCCACATGACGAGGAAGAACGCCATCATCGCCGTCATGAAGTCGGCATAGGCGATTTTCCACGCACCGCCATGGGCGCCGTCATGACCGCCCTTGTGGCGCTTGACGATGATGATCTCGTTTTTACCGTGGTGGTGATTTTCGCCTTCACTCATTTCATCACCTTGCGAAGACTGGACGCCCAGGCGGACATGCGCGTCACGAACACGCTTTCACCCAACTCGACGGAAAGATCGATATCGGTGGTCTCGGTAAATTTCATCGTTTCTTCTTCAAAGCCCGGCTGCGTCTTCAGCCGCTCGAACAAATCTTTCGGGCCTTTCACGACAAGCGTGATCCCTTCGCCATCCGGCATGGCGCTACGCACCACATCCGCCAGCGCCGAGACCGCCTTGAGCGACAGTTTTTCCGTCAGGAGCGGAGCAAGGATATTGGCGGTCTGTTCGCTGAGATTGGCCGCAATCGCGTCGATACCCTCGCGCAGACCATGGGACAGGGTAGCCGCGATTTCTTCGAGGTGTCCCGAACGCATGGCCTCCAGCTCGGCCGCATGGGCAGCGATCAGCTCTTCCCGCTCCGCCTGCATCTTCTCGGTGATCTCGCGGGTAGCATCTTCGCGGCCGCGGTCATAGGCCGCCTGTTTCTCGCTCTCCACATCGACGGGAGCAAATTCGTCGAAACCGGAAGCGCCGTCGGCAAAACCGGACAGGAAATCTGTGTCGGCCAACGGGTCGCCGAAGGCCTGCGCCGCCGGTTGCGGTTGCGCTTCACCGAAGTCCTTGAGAAACCGTGCAATGGACGCGCTCATGCCTGCCCCCGGCAAAACAGGAGAAAGGGGCCAGACATGTTTCGTTGCCCGCGCGAATCGCAAAAGCCTCGCCGCATTTCCGGACGGAAAACCGGGGTCCACTTTTCCTGGAAATGCTCTAAGCCGTTTGGCGGCACCACCGTCATCCTTGCTACCCTGCCCGTCTCTTCCACGTTTCCCGGCCGGATCACGCCATGCGATCCGCCCCATATTGACCCGACGTTAGGTGTTCAAACTTGTGCGAGGATGAAGGCGGGCTCGATCAGGAAGCCTGCGCCCATTCATCCCCGCGCACCCACGCCGGCCAGGCCCGTTACTTGAAGAGCTGGAGGATATTTTCCGCATTGGCGTTGGCGATGGAGAGCGCCTGGATGCCGAGCTGCTGCTGCGTCTGCAGCGCCTTCAGCCTGGTCGATTCCTCGTTCATGTCGGCATCGACGAGACGGCCGATGCCCTTGTCGATCACATCCATCAGGCTGGAAACGAAGTTATCCTGCATGCTGATGCGGCTCTGCAGCGAACCCAGGCTGGAAGCCGTGCTGGTCATCGCCTCAAGCTGCCCGTCGACGAAGGACATCATCATGTCGATGGCGTCTGCGTCGGTATAGGTCGTTCCGCCGCCGGCAAAACCGCCCATGGCTGCGGCAACGATATCGAGATTGCCGAGATCGAGGGTGGAGACGGAAAAGCCGAGGGAACGATCGGCGGAAGCCGCTCCGCTGCTGATATCGTAAAACCAGTCGTTGCTGCTGGTGTCGCGATAGGCGGGAGAAACGGTGGTGCCGCCGCTCGACGGATCCGTCCCCGTCACCTTGACCCATACATTTTCGGCAAGGCGGAGATAATTGGCGGTGCCGTCGCTGTAGACATTCGGATCCGTATTCGTATCCGTCGTCGCGGCATTCAGCGCGCCGATTTCTGCATCGGTGAGCTTCGGTACGACATAACCCGCCTCCGTCGCCGTGCCGGCGGTCGTTGACGTCTGGGTGACTTCATATTCCGTCTTGCTGACGAAAACGGCGTTTTTGTCGAGAATACCGAGCTTTCCGCCACTGAGGTCGAAAAGCACGGTGCTGCTGTCGAGCGTGTAGTCAACGGTGGTGACCCCGACATTGCCCGAGCCTGTGCGGGTGAAGGATGCAACGACCTTTTTGGTGATCGATTCTTCAACCGGCGGCGTGCCACCGTTGCTGATACTGGCCTGCAGCCAGTTTTCACCCGAGAAGGAAGCCGATTCGGAGATGCTTTTCAGCTGTTCCTGAAGCTGCTTGATTTCATCCTGAATCTTGCTGCGGTCGGCGCCCACGCCATAGGCGGCGACGAGCTTGGCCTTGATCTGCTTGACGACCTCGATCGTGCTTTCAAGCGCGTCATAGGCGGTATCGACCTTGGCCGCACCCAAACCCAAAGCATCCTGCACGGCCGAAAGCGCATTATTGTCGGAGCGCATCGTCGTTGCAATGGACCAGTAGGCCGCGTTGTCCGCCGCAGTCTCGACACGATAGCCGGAGGACACGCGCGCCTGCGTCGTTTCCAGATTCTTGTCGATCATCCGCAGGGTTTGCAGCGCGGCCATTGCCGCCGCATTGGTCAAAATGCTGGTCATGGGGTCCACCCAACTCAAAATTTAAGAAAAAATCCGGCGCTGTGCCGACAACGAGCAGGGGCATCATGCGCATCGGCAATGGTCTGAACCGACCACCGCGACCTGCCGTTCGTTAACAAATCGTTAATGCGATAGGTAACAAACAACGAGACTGATTTGCAAGGCGTTCCTCGCTTTCGCAGCCGGGTTTCGCATAAACCGGCAGGCTTCAGGCAAGCTCGGGTTAAAACGCACCGGAACGAGGCCGTTGCGCCCGCGATTTCGGCGCGCGCAACGGACATGACGGAAATAGGGAGCGGGTGATCCGGTTAAGCCGCTTCGCCCTGACGGGTGGGCACGAATCGGGCAGCCGTCAGGCTTTGACGAAGAAACTCGGTGTTCTCGTCCGGATTTTCGGAAGGGTTCTGAAACGAGACGTGATTGATCTCGATCGCCGCATGTTCGTTGGCGAGCGTCAATCGCGCATAGACCGTGGCGCCCTTCGGCTTCAGTTCGAGATCGAGGACGATCTCCGGCGCGCCTTCCCATTCGAGCTTATATTCGCCGCCGGCGCCGAAATTGATCGTACCGGGATGATAATAAAGCTCCGCAGCCGATGAAACGAGGTCGGCGATACTGCCGTAGCACTCGAATCTAAGCAGCGAAATCAGGTCTGCCGGGTCTAACAATCGAAGTTCGGTGGCGATCGGGTTGATCGCCTCTGCGACGATCATTTCCCGCTGTTCGGAATAGGCGGATTTTTTCATTGGTTTTATTGAACCCGTATTTTCGATGACTTCATGGCGTAAACCCGGTGAACGAGCTCAGCCACAGCCTTGTAAAAGACTGGTGGAATCACACTATCTACCGAGACTTGCGCAAACATGGAGCGTGCAAGCGGCGGGTCTTCAAAAACGGGGATATTGTTTTCTTCCGCAATCTCGCGGATTTTCAATGCGATAAGGTCCTGACCCTTGGCGACGACAACAGGTGCGTCGCCTTCTTCGCGAACATAACGCAGCGCCACCGCAAAGTGTGTCGGGTTGGCGATGACGAGTGTGGCGCGCGGCACATTGTTGATCATGCGGCGGCGCGCGCGGTCGCGGGCGATGGAGCGCTGGCGCGATTTGACCACGGGGTCGCCCTGCGACTGCTTGTATTCTTCCTTCACCTCATGCTTCGTCATTTTCAGCTGGCTGAACCAGTGATGGCGCGTCCACAAAACGTCGACGGCGGCAAGCAGCGCGGTCGAAAGCAGAATCACGACCATCATCTTTTTGACGATCTCGACGACGCGAACGAAAATCACCTGCGGATCGGAGAACATCAGATCGATGAGGCTGTAAAAGTCGCCACGCAAAGCAAGGAACATGATGACCGAGACAATCATGATCTTGAATACGGATTTGCCGAATTCAACGAAACCCTGCTTGCTGTAGATGCGCGTGAAGCCCTTCGCCGGCGAGACGCGCGACCATTGCGGACGCACCCGCTCAAGCACCGGCGACGGCAGGTTCTGGAAAAACGACGAGGCCAGCCCGAAGACGATGAACATGATCATCGCCGGCATGAGCAGATAGGCCATCGAGGTGCCGAGAAAATACAATAGCGACAGGGCATCCGGCCGGGTGCTGAGGTCCCACTGTTCGGGCTGGCCGAACAGGTCCTTCAATGTGACGCCAAGACGACCGGCGCCATCGGGCAGGAAGAAGACCAGGTAACAATAAAAGGCAAGCGACGAGGCAAAGATCGGCACTTCGCGGGAAAAGGGAAGATTGCCCTTTTCCGCCGCATCGCGGAGTTTTTTCTCCGTCGGGGCTTCTGTTTTACTGTCCTTGTCCTGATCGTCTGCCAAGGCACGTCCCCGGGATCAAAAAAAGGCCCGCCGATCCCGGCAGGCCGTCATCCCCGAAACTAGCGTCCGTGACCGGCCATCGCAATGGCCGCTTCCGCCGTAAGGGCGGGTTATCAACCGGCTTCCGCTTAAGCCGCGGCCGGTTGTTCCTCCGCGGAGGCTTCCTTCAGCTGGATCTGGCCGGAATTGGCGAGCCGGATCGCTTCCTGCGCGACGGCGCGGCGTGCAATCGCCACTTCGCGGGTGTTGATCGAGGCCTGCGGCACCGCAAGATCCGATTCGATCATGCGGCGCTGGCGGGGGCTGATGCTGGAGAGCACGCATTCCTTGATTTCCATCGTGGCGCCGCGCAGCGCCATCGTCAGAACATCGGCCGAAACATCGTTGAGCAGCAGGACGCGGCTGCGCTGCGGCATGAACATGAGGTCGTCGAAGAGGAAGATCTTCGGCTTGACCTTGTTTGCGGCTTCCTTGCTGAGCGTCTCGAGCGAGCTGAGCAGCGTATCGACCTGCGGCTTGTCCAGTTCGTTCATCAGATCGGCAACCTTCGTGGAACCGCCGGCATTGCGCTCGGCTTCGATTTCGTTGATGAGGTTGACCACACGCTTCTCGATGATCTGGGCAGCCGTGGGGCTGACTTCCTTCATGTTGACGGTGCGGTTCATGATATCGGCGCGCTGCTCTTCCGGAATGGTCAGGAGAACCTTCGCACCGAAGGACGAGGGCAGCATGGAGAGAATATAAGCGATGGTCTGCGGATGTTCGCGCAGCAGGAACTTGCCGACGAATTCCGGCTCGGCTTCCTGCAGGCGGTCCCAGATCGATGCTTCATAGGCCTGGAAGGCGGCGCGGCGGCCGAGAAGGCTGTCCACCTCTTCAGGGGTGAGGCCCTCTTCGAGAATGCTCTCGATTGCCTTGGCATTGTCCATCAGACCCGTTCCTTCGGTGAACAGGTCCTCGAACTCGGCTACGATCTGGGCAAGCTCATCGGGAGGAATGACGCGCAGGGTCTGGGCCGAGGAAATGATCATCTGCAATTCGTGCTGCGTGAAAAATTTGAGCAGCTTGCCGGCGACGCCCTTGCCCATGGCAAGAAGCACCGCGGCCGCCTTGTCGGCCTGAGACAACGGTTTCCCTGCCAGGGGGTTACCGAAATCCTCGAAGTCCATCATGGTCTTTCCTCTCCGTCCCCACAGGGATCAGGCTTTTCGCGTACTCAGTACTTCAATCAATTTTACGCCGAAGCGCGTATCGTCGTCTTCCAGAACCGTTATTTCACCGCGCGCAATACGGCGGCCATTCACCATGATTTCGACCGGCTCGCCGATCTTGCGGTCGAGTGCGATCGTCGCTCCTTCTTCAAGGCTCATCAGCCCCGAAACGAGCATTCTGCTGGTGCCGAGAACGATCTGGACATCGATCGGGATGTCCATGATCATTTCCATGTTTTCGGACAATCCGCTGCCAAGCGGCGCCTTCACGCCCGCAACCTGCGGGGCGGCGGCAAAATCATCCATCCCGAAATCGGCCGTTCCGCCACCGAAAGCGGAAAGGTCGGTATCCGTCGAAACCTCGTCCGTGCTTCCGAAATCGCCGAAGTCGCCGAAATCGGAGAGCGAACCTTCCGCATCCGTCTTGAGGACGCCACGCAGATCGCCGATAGCCTGGTCGAGGTCGCCGCCGTCTTCAAACGACGGCAGCGCCGCATCATCGGTCACAGGTGTTTTCTTCGTAGCCATGCGCTGATTATTCCCTTTGAAACTTGCGTCAGCCTGCCCAAATCCCCGAAGGCCGGGCAGGATTTTAACCCATCAAATGTCGTAAGATCTCGTCGTCCGTGCTGACATTGTTCTTCACCCGAACCATGTAGCGGTCGCCGGACTTGCCGAATTCGCAATTGTAGAGCTTGGAGCCGTTGGCGCTGACCTCGACGCCGATATCGTCCTGCTTCAGAGACTGGAACGGAATGACGTCGCCGGCCACCAGCTTCGAGATCGTCCGCAGCGTCAGCGTTTCGAGCTTGATGCGCGCCTCGAGCGTGACCTGCGATCGCTTCACCTGCTCCGAAATCATCTCCATCCATTCCTCCTGTTTCTTCAGCGCCTGGGCTGAAGCCTTGGGGGCAACGATGGAGGTCTTGAGCAGGGGTCGCTGCGGCACGATCAGCGAGAATTCCGACGATACCTTGCCGATATCGATCTTCAGGCGGATGGTCACGCCGTAAAGGCCGGCGATCATCTCGTCGAAGGCGCTTTTACCGTTGGAATTGAAGGGCGGATCGATGGCCGCCTCAAAACCGCCCGGCGCGTTGACACCGGAGCGCAGGACACCGGCGATGCGGCCGAGAACCATGGCCGCGAGGTCGAGCTCGATATGGGACAGGCTGCGCTCGTCCGGTTCGCCGATCATGTCCGGCGACGCGCCCAGCATGCGCTCCATGAGCGCGATGACGAAGCCGTTGCCGACCGTCATCATGAAATTGGGGCACCAGTTGCGCAGGGAACAATCGGCAACCGCGACATTGCGTCCGACATTGGCGATGAGGTCGGTCATCAGTCCCGATTCGGAACCGACATATTCGACGTCGATCGCGATGCCGGTCTCGCTGTGGAAGATATCAGGCAGGAATTCGCTGTAGAGATGGCCGATATCGGAACCGATCTTGGCGATCGTCTTGCGGTCGGACAGCCCTCCCGTCAATTTTGCGAGAAGGGCGGTGTCGATGGCGGGTGCTTGTTGCGCTGCAGCTTTTGCCATCGTCATGCCGCCTTGTTTTCGCCGCCGGGGTTCATCATCTCCTGCTCGACGGCGTCAATCGACGGCCGCTCGTAGTTGGAGATGGTCTTGCGGCCGTATTCGAGCGCGACCTGCGGCACCGAGCCGTTCATGTAGGCGATCAGCGTCTGCTTGACGATGATGTAGAGGCGGTGCTGCTTGGTGCGGACGATCTTGACCTGCGACGCCAGCGGGTTGCAGATCGAATAGGACAGGATGATGCCGAGCATGGTGCCGACGAGTGCGGCGCCGATCAGGCCGCCCAGCACTTCCGGCGATTCGTTGATCTTGCCCATGGCCTTGATGACGCCGAGAACCGCCGCGACGATACCGATGGCGGGGAACGAATCGCCCATGGTGGTGATCGCGTGGTAAGGTTTCAGCTTGTCGTTCAGGATGGTCTCGATTTCCTCGTCCATCAGCGCCTCGATTTCGTGGCTGCGGGCGTTGCCGATGATGATGAGGCGGACGTAGTCACAGATGAACGAGGTCAGTTCCTTGTTTTTCAGAACCGAGGGCGCGCTCTGGAAGATCGAGGATTCTTCCGGATTGTCGATATGGGCCTCGATCTCGTTGCGCGATTTCGTGCGCAGATCGCGCATCAGCGAATAAAGCACGCCGAGCACGTCGAGATAGTTTCGCTCCTTCGGGACCGAATGCTTGAAGGCCTCGCCGAGCGCCTTGCCCGAGTCCTTCACGACCTTCATGGGGTTCGCCATGATGAAGCCGCCGAGACCGGCGCCGCCGATGATCATCAATTCGAACGGCTGAATCAGCACGTCCAGATGACCGCCCATCGCCATATAGCCGCCGATGATGCAGCCGAAGGTGATTATAAGTCCAATTACAATATTCATTGATCGACCACGCCCGAACAGTGTTCCATGCCGCCATGTCTAAAAAATGTGGCTTGCGTGAACCTGTCCGCAAAGCCTCTCCCGCGCTGCCGCCTCCAGCCAGTTTCGCACAAGCAAGCCACGGCACTATGCCGGCAAAGGCGGACGTGCGCCTTGAGATCGGGATCAAACGAGAGCGGCGGTTCAGTGACTTCCACCTACACCAGCTACAGACTGATCAGTCAGGATATCGGCAAATCGCTTGAGCGGGTGTCGGAGCAGCCCGACGTGGCGCGCGAGACCGAATATTACCGCGCGAAGATCGGCGATGTGAAATCCATCGACGACTTCATGGCCGATACGCGCCTTTACAATTACGCGCTGAAAGCCCACGGGCTCGAGGATATGGCCTATGCGAAGGCCTTCATCCGCAAGGTGCTGACGGAAGGCACCTCGGACAAGGACGCCTTCGCCAACAAGCTTTCCGACAGCCGCTATGCGGATTTTGCGAAGTCGCTGGATTTTGCCGGCCTGGGGGCCGCGGCAACCTCCACCGACGCCGCCAAATCGGGCGTCATCGGCAAATACACCCGCCAGACGCTGGAACAGGAAGCGGGCGACGACAATAACGGCGTCCGGCTCGCCCTTTATTTCGAACGCAAGGCGTCAACCATTACATCCGGCCTCGACTTTCTGGCGGACGATGCGCTCGCGCAGGTGTTTCGCACGGCCTACAACCTTCCCGACGAGTTTGCCGCCGCCGATGTCGACAAACAGGCGGCGCTCATCGAAAAAACCATCGATATCAAGGATCTGCAGGATCCCGAAAAGGTCGGCAAGCTGCTCGAGCGTTTCACCATCATGTGGGAAATGCAAAACCCCTCGACGACCTATGACCCTCTCGCCGTTTTCGGCTCCTCCAGCGGCTACGGCATTTCCCCCGACCTGCTGATCTCCATCAACTCCCTGAAACTCGGAGGCAAATGATATGCAATCCGGACTATACGTCGCCCTGTCCTCGCAGATCGCGCTGGAGCGCCGTCTCACCACCATTTCCGACAATATGGCGAATGTGAACACGGTCGGCTTTCGCGGCTCCGAAGTGAAATTCGACGAAATGGTCGCCAAGAACCACAATGACATGAATGCCCGGGTGGCCTTCGTTTCGCAGGGCAACGACTATCTTTCCACCCGCCAGGGCGCTTTCGAGCAGACCGGCAATTCTTTCGATTTCGCCATCAAGGGCGACGCCTGGTTT
Organism: Agrobacterium sp. D14; assembly: GCF_001526505.1. Taxonomy (NCBI): domain Bacteria; kingdom Pseudomonadati; phylum Pseudomonadota; class Alphaproteobacteria; order Hyphomicrobiales; family Rhizobiaceae; genus Agrobacterium; species Agrobacterium sp. D14. Next base: position 71,150 of record NZ_ASXX01000063.1, on the reverse strand, counting down.
TCACTGGATACGCCCGATGGCCAGATTCTGACCCGTGACGGCCGCTTCACCATGCGTCCGGACGGCGCGCTCATCTCCTCGAACGGTTATCCCGTTCTCGATGCCGGCGGCGGTCCGATCCAGCTCAATCCGAATGGCGGCCCGATCACCGTCGGTCTCGACGGCGCCATCCGGCAGAACGAAAACATCGTCGCTACCCTCGGCATCTTCCAAGCGGATTTCTCGCAAGGGTTCTTGCGTCATCCCAATAGCGGCGTGAAGCCGGTGGCCCAGCCGGTTCCGGTGGTCAACAATCATGAAGTCGGCGTCGTTCAGGGCTATCTCGAACAGTCGAACGTCAACGGCATCTCCCAGATGACCCAGCTCATCCAGGTCAACCGCGCCTTTGAAAGCATCTCCTCGCTGATGCGCGATACCGAATCGACCTTCGGCGAAGGCATCAAGACGCTTGGCGGCGCGCGTTGAGGAACTGAGTAATGACAATGCCGGAATCCATGCTCTCGGCTGATGCCATTTCACCGAAGCTCGCACAGCTCGCCAGCCTTGCCGGGCATTATGCCGATCCGGAGTTTTCGGTGGCGCATGGCGGCCATGTCCGCACCATCGCCGCCGGGCACTATACGGTTTCCGGCCTGTCGCGGCATGTGCGGCTCGGAGAATTCGTCGCCCATCGCAGCGCGACCGGCATTCATCTCGGCGAAGTGGTGCGTGTGGAACCGGACATCTGCTATGTCTGCCCCATCGAGCCCGGCGAGCCGATCGGCATACACGATACCGTCATTCGCAAGGGCGCCTTCCGCGTCTCGCCCGACGATAGCTGGTGCGGACGCACCATCAATGCGCTCGGCGAACCCATCGACGGCCAGGGGCCGCTGGCTTCCGGCATCGAGCGCCGTTCGATTTCCAACAATGCGCCGCCCTCGATGACGCGCAAGCGGGTGGAGACGCCCTTTAAAACCGGTGTGCGGGCAATCGATATCTTCTCGCCGCTTTGCCTCGGCCAGCGCCTCGGCATTTTCGCCGGTTCCGGTGTGGGCAAATCCACGCTGCTGTCGATGCTCGCCAAGGCAGACGCCTTCGACAAGGTGGTGATTGCGCTTGTCGGCGAACGCGGCCGAGAAGTGCGCGAATTCATCGAAGACACGATGGGCGAGAATATGAGCAAGTCCATCGCCGTCGTCGCGACAAGCGATGAAAGCCCGATGCTGCGCAAGATGGCGCCGCTTTCCGCCGTCACCATCGCCGAACATTTTCGCGATCAGGGCGACAATGTCCTTCTCATCATCGACAGCGTGACGCGCTTTGCCCATGCGATCCGCGAAGTGGCGGTCGCTTCGGGCGAGCCGCCGGTGGCGCGCGGCTACCCCGCCTCGGTCTTCACCGAACTGCCGCGCCTTCTCGAGCGGGCGGGACCGGGCGCGGAAGGCACCGGCACCATCACCGCCATCGTCTCCATTCTGGTGGATGGCGACAATCACAACGACCCGATTGCCGATTCGACGCGCGGTATTCTCGATGGCCATATCGTGCTGGACCGCAGCCTTGCCGAAGAAGGCCGTTACCCGCCGATCAATCCGCTCGCCTCGATCTCGCGTCTCGCCAAGAAGGCCTGGACACCGGATCAGGAAAAGCTGGTGTCGCGCCTCAAGGCGCTGGTGCATCGCTTCGAGGAAACGCGCGATCTTCGCCTCATCGGCGGTTATCGGCCCGGCACCGATCCTGATCTCGACATGGCGGTGAAGCAGGTCCCGATCATCTATGAAACGCTGAAACAGCTGCCGAGCGAACCGGCGGCGCAGGATGCCTATGCCGATCTGGCGACCGCATTGCGCGGGGGAGCACAGAATGGCCAGCCCCAGGTAAACCCGAGAATGAGAGGCTGACCCGTGAACAAGAAGCGGAACGACACTAGCCACGATGAAGACGTGCTTCCCAGGCCCGTTTTCTTTACGCCCGACCGTATTCTCGCATGGACGGGCATCGGGCTTGCCGCTGCAGCAGCCTTTTTCCCCTGGTACGTGTTTTTCAACGAAGAAAAATTCGGCATGAAGGTGGCGGGCGGCGACCGCACCCGCGATCTGCCCCATACCGGCCCGCGGGAGGTCTTCAGCGTTTCGCCGATGGCCATGACCAACCGCAACAAGGAAGACACCCCGCCGCCGGCGGATCTGCCCGACATGCTGACGACGGCGACCGTGAACGCAGGCGGCAAGGAAAAACAGAACAATCTGGCAGCCGGGATCGAGGATCAGCCTTTCCCCGGCCAGACCTCCTTCCGTCTGCTGCATGTTTCCAACGGGCGCGCCCTGATCGAGGACGGTTCGGGCATGTATATGGTGAGGGTCGGCTCTACCCTGCCGGACAATGCGTTGCTGACGAAGATCGAGCAGCGCAACGGCGAATGGCTGATAGAGACGTCTTCCGGGAAAACCTATCGCCCTGAAAAATAGAAGATTTTTCTCTGGTTCGAAAGGCGCGCCGCATCTGCCGGCGCGCCTTTTTTTGTTTGGGTAGGCCGCATCCATATCCGCGTCTTGCGCCGTTCCGCGCCTTATCCCCTCCCCGCAAGTCTGACGCAAGATTAGCCCCGTAGGTTCGGGCCATACGAGATGGAGAAGTCTATGCAACCGATTCAACTGTTCGATCTGGCATCCCGCCAAGCGGAATGGCTGAGCGTGCGGCAGGAAGTCGTGGCGACCAACATCGCCAACGCCAACACACCCAAGTTCCGCGCCAAGGATGTCAGCCCTTTCGAAGCGGTCATGCAGGCCACCAGCCAGCAGGTCGGCATGGCGAGGACCAACCCTGCCCACTTCGGCGAGAGCACCCTCAGCGACAATATCGCGGTGCGCGACAACCCGGTCAATAACGAGATCGGCATGCAGGAATCGGGCAATTCGGTCGCGCTTGCGGAAGAAATGACCAAGACCGGCGAGATCAAGCGGCAGTACGAGCTGAACGCCAATCTCGTCAAATCCTTCCATCGCATGATGCTGATGACGGTTAAGAGGTAAGCCATGGATCCCTTGAGTGCGGCGAGCAAGATTGCCGGCAGCGGCCTGGAAGTGCAGTCCACGCGACTGCGCATCGTCTCCGAAAATATCGCCAACGCCAGATCAACCGGCGACACCCCCGGCGCCGACCCCTATCGCCGCAAGACCATCACTTTCGGTTCCGAGCTCGACCGTGTCAGCGGCGTGGAGCGGGTAACGGTGAAGAAGCTCGGCGTCGACCGTGGCGATTTCGTCAACGAGTACGATCCCGGCAACCCGGCCGCCGATAGCAACGGCATGGTGAAGATGCCGAACGTCAATATCCTGATCGAAATGGCTGACATGCGCGAAGCAAACCGCAGCTACGACGCCAATCTTCAGGTCATCCGCCAGACACGCGACCTCGTCGCCTCCACAATCGACCTTCTGAAGGCATCGCAATGATCGACGGTATCAAGCAAGTCAGTTCCCTTTCGCTCACCCGCGGCGCAAGCGGCATTTCCTCACTGACGGAAAGCGTTTTCGGCAGCGAGCAGACGACGCCCGCCCAGCAGACGGGCGCCAGCTTCGCCAGCGTTCTCGGCAATATTTCGGTGGATGCGATGAACAATCTGAAGAAGGCGGAAGTCGCTTCCTTCGAAGGCATTCAGGGTAAGGCGAATACGCGTGAAGTGGTCGATGCCATGCTTTCGGCCGAACAGTCGCTGCAGACCGCCATCGCGCTCCGAGACAAGATCGTGTCGGCCTATCTCGACATTACCAAGATGCAGATCTAGCCCAGCAGGAATATTGACATGAGAGCTCTTGCCATCGCTGCCACCGGTATGGACGCCCAGCAGACCAATCTGGAAGTCATCGCCAACAACATCGCCAATATCAACACCACCGGTTACAAGCGCGCGCGTGCGGAGTTCACCGATCTTCTTTACCAGACCGAGCGCATGCAGGGCGTGCCGAACCGCGCCAACCAGGCGATCGTGCCGGAAGGCGCCAATATCGGCCTCGGCGTGCAGACTTCGGCCGTGCGCAACATCCACACCCAGGGCAACCTGATCGAGACCGGCAACAAGCTGGACGTCGCGATCATCGGCCAGGGCTGGTTCCAGATCGAGGCGGCGGACGGTTCGACGCTCTACAGCCGCGCCGGCGCCTTTAACAAGAATGCCGACGGCAATCTGGTGACGATCGATGGCTATAACGTCATTCCGAACATCAATATCCCGACCGATGCGCAGGACATCACCGTTACCCGCACGGGACAGGTGACCGCCCGTATCGGCAATGCCACGGAATTCACCGAACTCGGCCAGCTCACCATCGCCAACTTTGCCAACGAAGCCGGCCTGAAGCCGCTCGGCGACAACCTCTTCGCTCAAACGCCGGCCTCCGGCGACGCGGTGATCGGCGTGCCTGACGATCCGAGCTACGGCTACATCAAGCAGTCCTATCTCGAAGGCTCGAACGTCGACGCCGTCAAGGAAATCACCGACCTGATCACGGCGCAGCGCGCCTACGAGATGAATTCCAAGGTCATCACCACCGCTGACGAAATGGCTTCGATTGTCAGCAAGAACCTGAAGTAAGAACGGAAAGGCAGGCGAACATGAGGTTTGGCCGGAAACATAGCAGCAGCAGAACGGCGCTCGTCCGTATATGCCTTGCGTCTGCCTTTTCACTGGGCGCCCTGACGCCCGCTCTTGCCCAGGCGCCGATGGCGCTGGTTCCCACCCGCACGATCTATCCGGGCGAGACGATCACGCCCGAACAGGTGAAGCCGGTGGAAGTGACCAATCCCAATATTTCCTCGGGTTATGCGAGCGATATCAGCGAAGTGGAAGGCATGATCTCCAAGCAGACCCTGCTTCCCGGACGCACGATCCCCGTTGCCGCCCTTCGCGAACCCTCGCTTGTGGTGCGCGGCACCAGCGTCAAACTCGTCTTCACCATCGGCAATATGACGCTGATGGCTTCGGGAACGCCGATGACCGACGGCTCGCTCGGCGAAATCGTGCGGGTGCGCAACATCGATTCCGGCGTCATCGTCAACGGCACGGTCATGAAGGACGGAACCATTCAGGTGATGGCGAAATGAGAGTGCTTCGTATCCTGGCCGCGGCCATTCTGTTTTCGGCCCAGCCCTTCCTTTCCGTTCCGGCAGCCCACGCGGATACATCCCGCATCAAGGATATCGCATCGCTGCAGGCGGGGCGTGACAACCAGCTGATCGGTTACGGTCTCGTGGTCGGCCTGCAGGGCACGGGTGACAGCCTGCGCTCCTCGCCGTTTACCGAGCAATCCATGCGCGCAATGCTGCAAAATCTCGGCATCACCACGCAGGGCGGCCAGTCGAACGCCAAGAACATCGCCGCCGTGATGGTGACGACCAATCTGCCGCCCTTCGCCAGCCCCGGCAGCCGTGTCGACGTGACGGTCAGCTCGCTGGGCGACGCCTCGTCGCTGCGCGGCGGCACGCTTATCATGACCTCGCTTTCCGGCGCGGACGGGCAGATTTACGCAGTCGCCCAGGGTGCGCTGATCGTCAATGGCTTTTCCGCGCAGGGCGATGCCGCGACGCTGACGCAGGGCGTCACCACCTCCGCCCGCGTGCCGAACGGCGCAATCATCGAGCGGGAGCTGCCTCCAAGTTCAAGGATTCGGTCAATCTGGTCCTTCAGCTGCGCAATCCCGATTTTTCAACGGCGGTGCGCGTTGCCGATGTCGTCAACGCCTTTGCGCGCGCCCGTTATGGCGATCCCATCGCCGAGCCGCGCGATTCGCAGGAAATCGCGGTGCAGAAGCCCCGCGTCGCGGATCTCACCCGGCTGATGGCGGAAATCGAAAACCTGACCGTGGAAACGGATACGCCGGCCAAGGTCGTCATCAACGAGCGCACCGGCACGATCGTCATCGGCGCGGATGTGCGCATTTCCCGCGTCGCCGTCAGCTACGGAACGCTGACCGTGCAGGTGACGGAATCGCCGCAGGTCATCCAGCCGGCGCCCTTCTCGCGCGGCCAGACGGCCGTGCAGCCGCAGACGGATATCATGGCATTGCAGGAAGGCAGCAAGGTCGCCATCGTCGAAGGGCCTGACCTTCGCACGCTGGTTGCCGGTCTCAACAGCATCGGGCTCAAGGCGGACGGCATCATCGCCATTCTGCAAGGCATCAAATCCGCCGGCGCCCTTCAGGCGGAGCTTGTGCTGCAATGATGGAAACTCGGAAGAACAACGCTTTCCCGAATGGCCTTGTCCGCTTCGCGGCCGTCGCCTCGCTGCTTTTCCTGCTTCCCGCTGCTGGCGCCGAAAGCCAGCAGAACGTGGTTTCGGAACTCAGCACGCAGGATGAAATCCAGAAATTCTGCACCAACATCGCCGATGCGGCCCGCGACCAGCGCTATCTGCTGCAAAAGCAGGAGCTGGAAAAGCTGCAGTCCGACGTCAACGAGCGCATTGCCGTGCTGGAAGACCGCAAGGCGGAATATGAGGACTGGCTGGCCCGCCGCGAACACTTCCTCAATCAGGCGAAAAGCAATCTCGTCGATATCTACAAGACGATGAAGGCCGATGCCGCCGCACCCCAGCTCGAAAAGATGCATGTGGAAATAGCGGCCGCCATCATCATGCAGCTGCCCCCGCGCCAGTCGGGCCTCATCCTCAGCGAGATGGATGCGCAGAAGGCCGCTGTCGTCGCCGGCATCATGTCGCAGGCAACCGATAAAAACACTTCGAAGGATCCTTCATGAGCACGCGTCGTCTTCCGGCCCTCCTCCTGCCGCTCGCTTTGCTTGCCGGCTGCCAGAACAACCAGACCCTGAAGGAAATCGGCAACGCACCCGCGATGAGCCCGATCGGCAGCGGCCTGCAATTCAGCCAGACGCCGCAAATGGGCATGTATCCGAAGCAGCCGAAACATATGGCGAGCGGCTATTCGCTGTGGAGCGACAGCCAGGGCGCCCTGTTCAAGGATCTGCGCGCCCTCAACATCGGCGACATCCTGACCGTCAATATCCAGATCAACGACAAGGCCGATTTCGACAACGAGACCGAGCGCAACCGCACCAATTCCAGCGGTTTGAACTGGAAGGCGGATGCGCAGGTGTTCGGCTGGAACCCGAAGGCCGATTCCAGCATCAATTACGGTTCCGACACCGACACCCAGGCAAAGGGCAAGACCAAGCGTTCTGAAAAGCTGACGCTGCTGGTGGCCGCCGTGGTGACCGGCATTCTGGAAAACGGCAATCTCATCATCAGCGGTTCGCAGGAAGTGCGCGTCAACCACGAAATCCGCATCCTCAATGTCGGCGGTATCGTCAGGCCGCAGGATGTCGATGCACAGAACATGATCTCCTACGAGCGCATCGCCGAAGCGCGCATCTCCTATGGCGGTCGCGGACGTCTGACGGAAGTGCAGCAGCCCCCGGTCGGGCAACAGGTCGTCGACCTGTTCTCGCCGCTCTGACCTCGGCACACGGGAACGGGACTGACCCATGGAAAACGAACAGGCTGAGGGCAAGAAAAAATCCTCCCCTCTGGTCATGACCATCGCAGGCGTTGCGATCCTCACCCTGCTCGGCGCGGGCGGCGGCTGGCTGGTGGGCGGCATGATCGCACCGAAGATCGCCGGCGCGGAGGCGCATGCCCCGGCTGCCGCCGGCGGACACGGCGAGAAAAAGGAAGAGGGTATCGAGAAAATCTCGGCCGAGGCGAACGGCATCGTCCAGCTCGATCCCATCACCACCAACCTCGCCTATCCCGCGACGAACTGGGTGCGGCTGGAAGTGGCGCTGATGTTCAAGGGGCCGGTCGAGGTGGGTCTGGCGGAAGATATCCACCAGGACATCATGGCCTATGTCCGCACCGTTTCCCTTCAGCAGCTGGAAGGGCCGCGCGGCTTTCAATATCTTAAGGATGACATTCAGGAACGAGTTGACCTGCGCTCTCAAGGGCGCGTATCCAAGGTCATGTTCCGGACCTTTGTCATCGAATGATTCGATTTCTTGTAACCATCGCCGTCCTCCTTGCCTTGCCGGGTCTTGCCAGTGCCCAGCAATTCCCGTCCGATCTGTTCAACACGCAGATAGACGGCTCCGTCGCGGCATGGATCATCCGCACCTTCGGCCTGTTGACGGTTCTCTCGGTCGCGCCGGGCATCCTGATCATGGTCACGAGCTTTCCGCGCTTCGTGATCGCCTTTTCGATCCTCAGATCCGGCATGGGACTGGCTTCGACCCCTTCCAACATGATCCTGCTGTCGATGGCGATGTTCATGACCTTCTACGTCATGTCGCCCACCTTCGACAAAGCCTGGACCGACGGCGTGCAGCCGCTTCTGCAGAACCAGATCAACGAACAGCAGGCCGTGCAGCGCATCGCCGAGCCCTTCCGCACTTTCATGAACGCCAATACGCGTGACAAGGATCTGAAGCTTTTCGTCGACATCGCCCGCGAGCGCGGCCAGGAAGTGATGACCGACAATGTCGTCGATTACCGCGTGCTCGTTCCGGCCTTCATGCTGTCGGAAATCCGGCGCGGTTTCGAGATCGGTTTTCTCATCATCCTGCCGTTTCTGGTCATCGATCTGATCGTCGCCACCATCACGATGGCGATGGGCATGATGATGCTGCCGCCGACCTCGATTTCCCTGCCGTTCAAGATCCTGTTCTTCGTGCTGATCGACGGCTGGAACCTGCTGGTCGGCAGTCTCGTCAGATCGTTCAACTGACGGCCTCTGTGCCTGATTGACACCCGTTAACCCTGTTTTTTAACCCCGCGTGCCCAGGTACGCGGGTTTTGCGCGTTTTTACGCTTTGGTTACCAGTTTTTCTGGCGACTTGGTAACTATCTTTTTAAATAAAAAAATTACCATTTAACTAAATCAAAAAGTAACCATAAGTATTTTCCAATATTTCTTGGCCACCAAATTAATAATTGGGCAATTTTTCGCTGCGAATTTCTTTCTACACGCAGCGGGTTTGGTTTCTGAAACTAAGCATTTCCGAACCGAGTGGCATGAAGCCGAAACGTTGCGACCGGTAATACCAAACCCGGTATGTCCCCACTCCAGTATCTCGTAAAAACAAGGGACACATTTATTATGGCAAGCATTCTCACCAACACCAACGCAATGGCCGCTCTCTCGACCCTGCGTTCCATCGCTTCCGACCTGTCGACCACGCAGGACCGCATTTCTTCCGGCCTGAAGGTTGGTTCGGCTTCGGACAACGCTGCTTACTGGTCGATCGCGACCACCATGCGTTCCGACAACAAGGCTCTCGGTGCAGTATCTGACGCACTGGGCATGGGCGCTGCCAAGGTTGACACCGCATCTGCCGGTATGGAAGCCGCTATCGATGTTGTCACCCAGATCAAGGCCAAGGTCGTTGCCGCAAAGGAAGAAGGCGTCGACAAGACCAAGATTCAGGAAGAAGTTACCCAGCTTCTCGATCAGCTGAAGTCGATCGGCACGGGCGCTTCGTTCAACGGTGAAAACTGGCTCGTTTCCACCGCCAACGCCACCAAGACGGTCGTATCCGGCTTCGTCCGTGACGACAACGGCAATGTCAGCGTCAAGACGACGGACTATGCGCTGGATGCATCGTCCATGCTCTACACCGAAGCGACGCCGGGCACGATCGATGCCAACTCCGGTATCCTGAACGCTACCGGTGCAACCACCACCGTCGGCGCCAAGACCTACACCCAGATTTCCGTTCTCGACCTCAACGTCGGCACCGATGACCTGGACAACGCTCTTTACTCCGTTGAAACGGCCCTGACGAAGATGACCAGCGCCGGCGCCAAGCTCGGCTCGCTGTCTGCACGTATCGACCTGCAGACCGACTTCGCCGACAAGCTGTCCGACTCCATCGAAAAGGGTGTTGGCCGCCTCGTCGACGCCGACATGAATGAAGAGTCCACCAAGCTGAAGGCTCTGCAGACGCAGCAGCAGCTGGCAATTCAGGCTCTGTCGATCGCCAACAGCGACTCGCAGAACATCCTGTCGCTCTTCCGCTAAGAGCTGAGCTTCTCATAGCCCTTCGGGGCTGGGGGACCCATTTTCTTCCCACATGCATTCGGGGGCTGACCAAATGCATATCCGGGCAGAAAGCATAAAGGTTCGATAGGCTGAATCGAACCGAATGCACCAGACAGGCCGCATCCCGAATAAGGATGCGGCCTTATCTTTTTTTTAAATATTTCGGGATACGCGCGCGCACGCGCGAGAGTTGTAATTTTGAATTTTCATAATGCTGATTTTCTTTTCCCGCTTATCAATTCATTAACCAAACTGGCGTTACCTAAGCTCATCGAAACGGCGAGCTAACGTTAAAAATCAGCCAGTTAGCAGGCATGATGCTGTGCGCCGTTCCCGGTGAAACCGGAATGTCCCTTCTTTAATCAGCCATTCAAGGGGCACACTACTATGACGAGCATTATTACCAATGTCGCAGCAATGTCTGCGCTCCAGACTCTGCGCACCATCGGCCAGAACATGGAATCCACCCAGGCACGCGTTTCCTCCGGCCTCCGCGTTGGCGAAGCTGCTGACAATGCTGCCTACTGGTCGATCGCGACCACCATGCGCTCCGACAACATGGCGCTTTCCTCGGTTTCCGACGCTCTCGGCCTCGGCGCTGCCAAGGTAGACACCGCTTCTGCCGGTATGGAATCGGCAATCGAAGTCGTTAAGGAAATCAAGGCAAAGCTGGTCACGGCAACTGAAGAAGGCGTCGACCGCACCAAGGTTCAGGAAGAAATCGATCAGCTGCAGAACCAGCTCGTATCGATCGCACAGGGCGCATCCTTCTACGGCGAAAACTGGCTCGTAGGCGCTTCGACGCTCGGCGCTACCACGCCCGGTACGGACCCGGACAAGTCGGTCGTCGCTGGCTTCGTTCGCTCCACCGGCGGTGCCGTTAACGTCACGACCACGAAATACGCCCTCGACAACACCGCTACCGGCAATACTCTTTTCGGTTCGGTCGACTCCGCAGGCGTCCCCGATACGACCGGCATCCTCGGCACGACCGGAACGTTCACGACCGTCGCCGCCCAGTCCGTCTACACACTGGACATCACCCAGTATGCAGCCGCAGACCGCGCCACCAACATGGCCGAAGCACTGACGCTGGTTGAAAACTCCCTGAAGGCAATGACCAGCGCCGCAGCCAAGCTCGGCTCGCTCTCCATGCGTATCGGCCTGCAGGAAGACTTCGCTTCCAAGCTGTCCGACTCCATCGACAAGGGCATCGGCCGCCTCGTGGACGCTGACATGAACGAAGAGTCCACCCGCCTCAAGGCCCTGCAGACCCAGCAGCAGCTCGGCGTTCAGGCTCTCTCGATCGCCAACAGCAACTCCGAAAGCATCCTGTCGCTCTTCCGTTAATCGAAGACCGAAAGCGAAAAAATCAACCGCGCCGAAAGGCGCGGTTTTTGTTTGTGCAATTGATTGCAAAATTCATGAATTTCTTGATTAAGACTTCATTAACCAAATCACCGCTAAATCAAGCCATCGAAACGACTCGTTAACCAAGACGAAAAAGAGGTTAACAGGCATCACGCCGCGTTGTCGTTTCCGGCGATCCCGGAATGTCCCTTCCCATTTAGCCAGCTCAGAGGGGCAATTATGACAAGTATTCTGACAAACACCGCCGCCATGTCGGCGCTTCAGACACTGCGTGCAATCAGCGGCCAGCTCGAAGACACCCAATCCAGAGTTTCTTCCGGGCTGCGCGTTAAAACGGCTTCCGACAACGCCGCTTACTGGTCGATCGCGACCACCATGCGTTCGGACAATATGGCCCTTTCCGCGGTTCAGGATGCACTGGGACTGGGTGCGGCGAAGATCGATGTCGCTTATTCCGCAATGGAAAGCGCCGTCGAAGTCGTGAAAGAAATCAAATCGAAAATCGTTGCGGCAACCGAAGAGGGCGTCGACAAGACGAAGATCCAGGAAGAAATCGACCAGCTGAAAAAGCAGCTGGAATCGATTGCGCAGGGCGCGTCTTTCAGCGGTGAAAACTGGTTGCTGGGTACCGGCGCAAAGACCGTCGTTTCCGGCTTTGTCCGTGACGGCAGCGGTTCCGTCAACGTGACGAAAACCGACTATACGCTTATCGATACGACGACCGCGACAGAAACACCCAATGTGATTTTTGGCCTGACCGGCACGCCCGCGACGCTCGACACCACGAAAGGCATCATCGGAGAGGCCGGCGTAGCCTCGGGCATTTCAGTATGGGACATCGATCTCAAGCTTTTCGATAGCGCAACGCCGCCGACCTACACGATCGGCAATCTTCTCACCGATGTCGAAACCGCGTTTCAGTCGCTCAGCAGCGCATCTTCCGCCCTCGGCTCCATCAAGATGCGCATCGGCCTGCAGGAAGATTTCATCTCCAAGCTCACCGACTCCATCGACAGCGGCATCGGCCGCCTAGTGGATGCGGACATGAACGAAGAATCGACCCGCCTCAAGGCATTGCAGACACAGCAGCAGCTGGGCATCCAATCGCTTTCCATCGCCAATACCAGTTCCGAAAATATCCTGTCGCTATTCCGTCAGTAAGCGGCGCCCGATGGCTACGGGCGGTTTCGTCCCGCTCTGGCAGCAACAGAATATTCGGATATGGAAACCGCGCTTCGCAAGGGGCGCGGTTTTCATGTTTGCCTAGCTACACGGTGAACTTAGGACAACAGGCAAGTATTTACTTTACTGAGCCTGCCGGAGATTGCCGTTTCGACCTGACTGACGCTCGCTGTCTCACCGTCAAAACTCGCTCATTTCGGTTCGCGCAGTCAGAATGCGGATTTTCTTCACCCTCCCATCGGCGGCCCTTATACAAGTATATCTAATGGCAACCGCTGAACGTAAGTTGTCACCGAGCCTTCGCCTCCTTGTGTACAGAGAAATACTAGTCAAGAGAGTATCTACTGTTTGCCGATCAGCCTCTGGTGTCAGATCGAATGGAATAGAGCGCCCCTCTTCCAAATCAAAGGCTCGCCCGGTGCCTTGGTTTGCATTGAAGCTCGCAATACTGAAAAGCTTGATCCTTATTTGGTCATCGATAACGCTTTCCCACATGTACTCCTTAGTCTGCCGGTTTAATCGAGCGACCGGAGCACCCGTTGCACCGTATTGATTGATAGTTATATTCATAACGCCATGATTAATGACGGTGTGTCCTTGCCTAAGTCCCGGCTCAATGGCGTCGACGAGCGCTGCCATGTCTCCACTCCTGTCCTCATCCAATTCGGCAACGCGCGTCGGTGTACTTGTTTCTTCTTCTCCAGTAGCCCGCTTAAACACGGTCTTGATGAGATCAGTGAGAAGATTGCTGGCGACACTTCCAGCAATTTCGGACGCTAACGGGGCACCTATTACCGCTGTCGCATATGCAATTTCCAGAACTGTCTGGAAGCTGCCAGGCTGATGCGCCACGATGTTGAAAGTCAAAGGAACGTTGCCGAAATCTCGTCGTCTAACTTTTCCTTCGACAAGGAAGTTTGTGACGATAAGCACAGATCGCGTCAGGCCTTCCAGCGATTTCGCGCCGTCGTAGGCAGGTAGTTTGTGAGCGTCTGCCAGCCCGCCTTGGAAACTCAAATCTAAGAGCATTTCCCAACCCTAATCTATTTACCCCAGCGCAGAGTATATTGGAAATTGCAATCTGCAACCCCAGGACAGTCGTTGAGGATTGGCAAACGCTAGAGCACGGATCAGAGGGAGTAACTAATGCGTCGAATATTTCTCTACGTACTGCGGCTACGATGATTACGACGGCGAACGAAGAACAAATCACACGGATTTTAATGCGGATTCATGAATTGCTCTGCCGCTTTAAGCGGCTTTACACGCAACAACTAAACGGGGGATTTGTAGAAAACTGAATTTATTGAAGAAAAATGGTGCTGCTAGAGAGATTTGAACTCTCGGCCTCTCCCTTACCAAGGGAGTGCTCTACCCCTGAGCTATAGCAGCATCCGGTGCCGAAGCGTTTGCTTCAGCATCAAGCGTGGCGGCCTATTGCCATAGGTTTTTGGCGAGCGCAAGTCGCAAAACGATATTCTTCATCAAGCGGGGCAAAAAAGCGTGCCCCCTGTTGAAAAATACATTTTTCAGATATTGCTGAATCTATGAACGAACATCATGACAAACAGGCAAAGGCAGCGGTTTCCGCCAGCGCCTCCGCGGAAGCATCCGCCCCGGTGGCCGATGGCAAGCCGCAGGCGGGGCCTGGCGAAAAGGCGCGGCAGCGCGAGGCGGAGCGCAAGGCGCGGGCGGCGAAGAAGCTTCGTGAAAATCTTTTAAAGCGCAAACAGCAGGTTCGCGCGCGCCGTGCCGGCGAAGAGGACGAGACGATTGGCCTGCCTGCCGCAAAAACGGACGAATCATCCTCATAGAGAATTCACCAAGCATAAATTGAAACGCCGCGGAAATTGGTCTAAGGACGCGCCTTTCCGCAAGGCACGATAAAGAAAGGCGGGCACAGGCCCGTAGGGACGCATGGATCGCATCAGAATTACGGGTGGCAACAAGCTAAACGGCATCATTCCCATCTCCGGCGCCAAAAACGCCGCCTTGCCGTTGATGATCGCATCGCTTCTGACCAGCGACACGCTGACGCTCGAAAACGTGCCGCATCTGGCGGACGTGGAGCAGCTCATCCGCATTCTCGGCAATCATGGCGTCGATATTTCCGTCAACGGCCGCCGCGAAAGCCAGGGCGAAGCCTATTCCCGCACCGTGCACTTCACCTGCCGCACCATTGTCGATACCACCGCACCTTACGAGCTGGTGTCCAAGATGCGCGCAAGCTTCTGGGTCATCGGCCCGCTTCTGGCGCGTGAGGGCCGCGCCCGCGTTTCCCTGCCCGGCGGCTGTGCCATCGGCACGCGCCCGGTCGACCTGTTCATCGAGGGCCTTGAGGCGCTCGGCGCAACGATGGAGATCGATGGCGGCTACATCAACGCCACAGCGCCCAAGGGCGGCCTGATCGGCGCGGTTTACACCTTCCCGAAAGTTTCCGTCGGCGCGACGCATGTGATGCTGATGGCCGCAAGCCTTGCCCGCGGCACCACCGTCATCCACAATGCCGCCCGCGAACCGGAAGTGGTGGATCTGGCGCAATGCCTGATCGCCATGGGCGCGAAGATCGAAGGCGCCGGCACCTCCACCATCACCATCGAAGGCGTCACCTCGCTTTCCGGCGCGCGCCACCGCGTTCTGCCGGATCGTATCGAGACCGGCACCTATGCCATGGCAGTGGCAATGACCGGCGGTGATGTGGTGCTGGAAGGCACGCGCGCAGCGCTGCTCGACAACGCGCTCGACACGCTGAGGCTTGCAGGCGCCACGATCAGCGAGACGGAGACAGGCCTTCGCGTCGTGCGCAACGGCAACGGCATCCAGCCGGTCGATATCGTCACCGAGCCCTTCCCCGGCTTCCCCACCGACCTGCAGGCGCAGTTCATGGCGCTGATGACCCGCTCGCAGGGTGTTTCGCATATCACCGAAACCATCTTTGAAAACCGCTTCATGCATGTGCAGGAACTCGCCCGTCTCGGTGCGAAGATTTCGCTTTCCGGCCAGATGGCCCGCATCGAGGGCGTCTCCCGCCTGAAGGGCGCGCCTGTCATGGCGACCGATCTGCGCGCTTCCGTGTCGTTGGTCATTGCCGGCCTCGTGGCGGAAGGCGAGACCATGGTTTCGCGCGTCTACCACCTCGATCGCGGCTTCGAACGCCTCGAGGAAAAGCTCACCCGCTGCGGTGCACTGGTCGAACGCGTCAGCGATTGATCCTGTCTTTGCCGCTCATCCGTTTTCTACCCGTTGCAGAGTGGGCCCGGACTGCCTATTTCCAATGTAAGTCATGGAAATAGCGGTCCGCACCGCAGAAGAAGGAAGAAAAAGATGAGCGGCCTGAAATTGCTCGCGCTGGATACTGAAGATCTCTCCGTCATCTCGACGCATATGCAGGACAGTGTCTTCAAGCTGAAGGATGTTGCCTTCGAGCCGAAGCACGGCCAGTTCACGCTTTCCGCCAACCGTTTCGTCTGGGAAAGCACTGACAAAAAGAACCTGCCACCGGAACGCTGCCGCAGCGTCGTTTTTCTGAAACGCGTCTCGGCCGTCCGCTCGCACGGCATCAACCGCGCCGACAGGGAACAGGTGCTGTCGCTTCTTGCCATCCGCTTCGTGCAGAACGGCGAAGGACCTGATGGAGCCGTGGAATTGACGCTTTCGGGCGGCGGCGCCATCGCGCTCGATGTCGAATGCATCGAGGCGCAATTGACCGATGTGAGCGGCGCCTGGGAAACCGCTGCCAAACCGCACCATCCCGATAGCGAATAAGCACACCGCGCCATTGCAACGGTTGCCTTTCGTCACCGTTTCGATTTATGCCACATACCAGAGCCGCAATTTTTCTGCGGTAAGTTCGTGCACCTCGCGGGATCGCCCGCGGGGACAATGAAAGGGTAATGGCGTGGCAATCTGGCTGGAGCAGGCGTCGGCGGATTTCGAACAGAAATTCGCGGCCTTTCTGACAACCAAGAGAGAAGTTTCCGAAGACGTCAACGCAACCGTTCGCGACATCATTAACGATGTCCGACATCGCGGCGATGCGGCCCTTGCCCATTATTCCCAGAAATTCGACGGTATCGATTTCACCAAGGTTTCGATGCGTGTCACGGCGGACGAGATCGATGCGGCCTTCGCCGCCGTCGACAGCAGCGTCATCGAGGCGCTTGAACTCGCCGCCCGGCGTATCGAAAAACACCATGCGCGGCAAATGCCGAAGGATGATATTTACGAGGACGATATCGGCGTGGGTCTCGGCTCGCGCTGGACCGCCATCGAAGCCGTGGGCCTTTATGTGCCCGGCGGCACGGCCAGCTATCCAAGCTCGGTGCTGATGAACGCCGTGCCTGCCAGGGTCGCCGGTGTGGAGCGCATCGTCATGGTCGTGCCGGCCAATGGCGGCGCGGTCAATCCGGCGGTGCTGGCTGCGGCGCGCATTGCGGGCGTCGAGGAAATCTATCGCATCGGCGGCGCACAGGCCGTCGCCGCACTTGCCTATGGCACCGAAACCATCGCGCCGGTCGCCAAGATCGTCGGTCCCGGCAATGCCTATGTGGCGGCCGCCAAGCGCCAGGTCTTCGGCACCGTCGGCATCGACATGATCGCCGGTCCCTCCGAAGTGCTGGTTATTGCCGACAGGGACAATGATCCCGACTGGCTTGCCGCCGATCTTCTGGCGCAGGCGGAGCATGATCGCGGTGCGCAATCCATCCTCATCACCGACAATGCCGAACTCGGCAAGGCCGTTGAAGCCGCTGTCGAGCGGCAGTTGAAGCGCCTGTCGCGCTCCGAGACGGCGGCGGCAAGCTGGGCCGATTTCGGCGCGGTCATTCTGGTCGAAAAGCTCACCGACGCCATTCCGCTCGCCAACCGCATCGCCGCCGAGCATCTGGAACTTGCCGTCGACGACCCGGATGCTCTGATGGCGCATATCCGCAATGCGGGCGCGATCTTCGTCGGACGCCATACGCCGGAAGTGATCGGCGATTATGTCGGCGGCTCCAACCACGTACTCCCGACAGCGCGGTCGGCGCGCTTCTCCTCCGGGCTTTCGGTGCTGGATTTCGTCAAGCGCACCTCGATCCTGCGGCTTGGACCGGAGCAGTTGCGACAGCTTGCGCCCGCAGCCATCACCCTTGCCCGGTCCGAGGGACTGGACGCGCATGCGCGTTCCGTCTCCATTCGCCTCAATCCGGAAAGTTAAAAGATGGCTTCAGGCGATTTCCGGCTTTGCGACGTGGTACTGGACGACAGCATCGGCCGGTCCACGCCCGACGTGGAGCATGAACGCGCCGTCGCCATTTTCGACCTCATCGAAGAAAACAGCTTCGAACCTTTCGGCCATGATGGCGGCCCCTATCGGCTGCATATATCGCTGGTCGATGCCAAGCTGGTTTTTTCAATCCGCACCGAAGACGAGAAGGATGTCGCGACCCATATTCTGTCGCTGACGCCGTTCCGCCGCATCATCAAGGATTATTTCCTGATCTGCGAAAGCTATTACGAAGCGATCCGCTCCTCTACGCCGAGCCAGATCGAGGCCATCGACATGGGCCGGCGCGGCATTCACAATGATGGCTCGCAGACGCTGATGGACCGGCTTTCGGGCAAGATCAGGATCGATTTCGACACGGCGCGCCGCCTCTTTACCCTTGTCTGCGTGCTTTATTGGCGGGGTTAGAGATGATCGATCCTGCCGCAGCGCCAAACGAGGGACGAGCGCCCAAATCGGTCCTCTTCATGTGCGGCATGAACTCCATCCGTTCCCCCATGGCGGAGGTCATCGCCAAACGGCTGGTGGCGCCCGGCATCTACATCCAGTCCGCGGGCGTGCGGGCGGGCGAGCGCGATCCATTCGTGGATGCGGTGCTGGAAGAACAGGGCTTTTCGCTCGGCAAGCACAAACCCCGCACTCTGGATGAGATCGAGGATGATTTTTTCGATCTGATCATTACATTGACGCCGGAAGCCCATCACGCCGCACTGGAACTGACGCGCTCGAATTCGCTCGACGTGGTCTATTGGCCGACCATGGACCCAACGGTGATCACCGGCACGCGCGAGCAGATTCTCGACGCCTATCGCGAGGTGCGGGACCATCTGGCAAAGCTGATCTCGGAACGACTGCCGAGGCGGCAGCAGCCGGTGGCGGATACGCTTTCAAAAGACTGAAAATTGCCTCGGCCTGTTAAAATCAATCGCGATTTTCAAGCCGATGCTTTAGAGGTTCACAAATGTGCCGGGATTGTGTAGTTTCCGCGCAATTTTCCCGGACTCGATATGTCCGGCACTATCAACAGGAAGAAAACCCTTACATGACAAAAGAAGAAGTCCTTGAATTCCCGGGCATCGTAACCGAATTGCTGCCGAACGCAACATTCCGCGTGAAGCTTGAGAACGACCACGAAATCATCGCCCACACGGCGGGCCGCATGCGCAAGAACCGTATCCGCGTTCTGGCCGGCGACAAGGTGCTGGTCGAAATGACGCCTTACGACCTCACCAAGGGCCGCATCACCTATCGCTTCAAGTAATCCACCTTCCGCATCGGACGCCCGGGCAGCGCAATGACCAATTCAAAACAAAAGCTCGTTCTGGCATCCGGCTCGCCGCGGCGTCTGGAGCTGCTGCATCAGATCGGTATCGAACCGGCACGTCTGATGCCGATGGATATCGACGAGACGCCGGCCAAGCTCGAACATCCGCGCACGCTCTGCCGTCGTCTGTCACTGCAGAAGGCGGAAGCCGCGCAGGTGGCGCTGAAAAGCGAACAGACGTGGAAAGACGCCTATGTTCTGGGGTCCGATACGGTGGTCGCCGTCGGTCGCCGCATCGTCGGCAAGGCCGAATATACGGAAGAGGCCTCGGCGGCGCTGCATCTTCTCTCGGGACGCAGCCATTGGGTCTATACCGGCATCTGCCTTGTGACCCCCGGCGGCAAGATCCGCCAGAAGGTGGCGGAGACCAAGGTGCGCTTCAAGCGCCTCTCCACGCGGGAGATCGAGGCTTATATCGCGTCGGGCCAGTGGCGCGGCAAGGCGGGAGCCTATGGCATCCAGGGCATTGCCGGCGCCTTCGTGCAGAAACTGACCGGCTCCTATACCAATGTCGTCGGCCTGCCGCTTTATGAAACCATGTCGCTTCTTTCCGGAGAAGGATTTGAGGTGACTTCGGGCTGGCTCGAAGGATAGGCCATGGCAAAGTCCCCCACCGAAGGCGCTGGAAACGTCACCCCGCTTCGCAAATCCCAGCCATGCCCGGAATGCGGGCGGCCCTCGACGCGCGAAGACTATCCTTTCTGTTCGGATCGCTGCCGCTCGCTCGATCTCGCCCGCTGGCTGAACGGCTCCTACGCCATTCCGGTTGCGGACGATGAGAGCAGCGCCGGCGGACAGGACGGCGCTAAAAATAACGCCGAATGAGACCGTGCACCGCCGGAAACCTCGGCGGTGAATTGCATAAGATTTTCAGAGCCACCGCTCACACCACATATTCACCGGGTTGCCGACAGCCCGAAAAACCATATCAGAACCGGCTGACGCCTTTTTCCGCCAGCCCCTTAAGGTCTTGCGATGGACGCAGGCTTGCAAAAGAGAGTGAGCCATGGCGCGCTGCTGTTTGCGGTGCTGGCCGTTTGCCTTGCCATAGGCGCGACGGTGCTGCTGGCCAATGACAAGAAGCACCTCAAAAGCCTGCTGGCCTATCTCAATCTGGCGCCCGCCATACAATCCGCCACGCCACCGAAGATGAAGCCCGTCAAGCGGCAGAAACTCGCCGTCCAAAAAGTCTCTCTGCCGCCGCATCTGCTGAAGTTCGAGCAAGTGGGCGACAGAGCATCTTTCGCCCGCGATTTCGTTGTTTCCGGCAAGGAGCTCTGCGACCGCTTTACCGCCGCAGGTTTCTCCAACCCGCGAGGCTGGCACGCGAGCCCGGTCAACATCCGCAATTTCGAATGCATGGCCGATCTTGCGGCAGGAAACGCATCGGACCCGGCCGAGCGGGCATCGCTCTTTCTTGAAATCAGGGGGGAAGCCTCGGGAGAAATTCGCTCCATCCGGATGAAGGCCGTTGCGCCCAAGACACCGGACGGCGCGGCCGTTCTGACGAAGCTCGATGAAGCGCTCGCCATGATTATCGGACAGACACGCTGGGCCGATCTGGCGGACATGCTTGAGCCGGCACGCCGGATGCAGCCCTATCAGGCACAACATTTCGGTATTTCGGTTTCCATAAAACCGGAACCGACGGCGCCGCATCGCCTGAACGTGATTTTGCTCGCAAACGAACAATCGCCGGGGTTGAAGCTGACACGCAGTTTCTTCGACCGGGATCGCTGGCTTAGCCCAGCCGCTCCACCGGATCGGCCGGCGCTCTATGCGTCCGTCAAGAAAGACCGTGTCCGGTGAGGCGTAGGCCGCTCAGCCTATTGCAGCCAGCTTGCGCCGCACCGGCGGAATCCTGTCGCTTTGCTGGGCCTGACGTTTGGCCTCCCACTGAAGCGCGGTGCGAACGATTGTCGCCAGATCGTTGAAGCGGGGACGCCAGCCCAGTTCCGACTGGATACGCGATGAATCCGCCACCATGGTCGCAATATCGCCAGGGCGGCGCGGACAATGGATGATCGGGAAATCGCGTTCCGATTCCCGCTGCACGGCCTGCAGGACGTCCAGAACCGAATAACCGACGCCATAACCGCAATTGAGCGTGCGGGTGCCGCCGCCGGCGCGCAGATGCGCCATGGCCAGCATATGGGCGTCGATCAGGTCGCTGACATGAATATAGTCGCGGACGCCGGTGCCATCGGCGGTCGGGTAGTCCGTTCCGTAAACTTCCACCCGGTCGCGGCGACCGGTTGCGGCTTCGCAGGCGACTTTGATGAGGTTTGCCACGCCCGTGGGCGAAGGCCCGGCGCGGCCCTGCGGGTCGGCTCCGGCGACGTTGAAATAACGCAGCGCCACATAGTTGAAATCATGCGCCTGCACGACATCGCGCAGCATGATTTCAGAGGCGAGTTTCGACAGGCCGTAGGGGTTTTCCGGGCTGAGGATCGCGGTTTCAGGAACCGGGCCATCAAAGGGCTGGTTTCCATAGACGGCGGCCGTCGAGGAGAAGATGAAATTGCGGATGCCATGGGCGACCGCCGCAGCGACGAGGGCGCGGGTCGTGCCCGTATTGTTTTCGTAATATTCGAGCGGCTGGCTGATCGATTCAGGAACGCTGACAGAGCCTGCGAAATGGAAAATGGTCTCGATCTGGTTTTCTTCGAAAATCTGGTCCAGCAGGGCGCGGTCCGCCGCATCGCCCAGATAAAAACGCGCCGCCGGCGCGACTGCCCAGCGCGACCCCGTCGAAAGCCGGTCGACAACAACGACCTCTTCCCCGGCATCGAGCAAAGCCCACACCATGTGGCTTCCTATATAACCGGCCCCACCCGTGACCAGAACAGCCATGACACTACTTCCCTGTTTGCTTTTCTTGAGCTCATCAAAGCCAATAATTCTTCATCATTGATTACTTGCACAGCGAATACGCGGCCAATCCACCGCCCCATTAAAAAGGTGGCTTACGATTGGTTAGCGCAATGAAGTGCTTTTTATCTATTAGTGAAAATGTTCTCATAAATGGAACAAGGAGCGCATATCACAGAAAATGCCCCACGTCGATGGTTGCGCCGTGGGGTTGCAGTTTTAGGTCTTCGCTGTGATTTTGTTGTCGATTTCCCTACCGCAGCGCGATCCCGGCACGGCAGGGGAAACCACTAAACGGAAAGCCGACGCTTACCTGCCGAGGATATAGGATGCCAGCCGCTCGGCCGCGTCTTCTATCTGCCTGGGGTTGCGCAGGAAACAGGCGCGGAGAAACAATTCCCCTCCCGGGCCAAAGGCCGTGCCGGGCGCAAGACCAACCCCGGTCTTGTCGACGATATCGAGCGCCGTCGCCCGGCTGTCCGTCACGCCATCAATCTTGAGAAAGGCGTAAAGGGCGCCGTCGGGCTTCAGGGTTTCCACACGGTTCGTCGCGATGAGCGCATCGCAGAGAATGTCGCGGGAGGTTAGAGCGCGTTCGTAATTTTCGCGGACGAAACCATCGCCGTGATCGAGGGCGGCGACAGCGCCGCGCTGCATGAATTGCGCCACGCCTGAGGTGGAATATTGAATGAGATTCTCGATCACCTGACCGATGGCCGGCGGGGCGACAAGCCAGCCGACGCGCCAGCCGGTCATGGACCAGTTCTTCGAGAAGGAATTGGCGAAGACGATCTTGTCGTCCGGCTCCATGACGTCAAGGAAGGACGGCGCACGGCTGCCGGAATAATGATAGAGCGCATAAATCTCGTCGGCGACGATCCACAGATCGTGTTTGCGGGCGAGAGCCAGAACGTCGCGGAGATTGTCGAGCGTCGCCGTCCAGCCGGTCGGGTTGGAGGGCGTATTGATGAAAAGCGCCTTCGTCTTGCCGGTGATCGCGCTTTCCAGCCTGTTGATATCGAGATCCCAACGGCCGTCGCGGAAATCGATACCGACCGGAACCGCCTTCGCACCCGCCACGCCGATGGCAGCCACGATATTCGGCCATGTCGGAGACAGATAGACCATTTCGTCGCCCGGCGAGGTCAGCGCCTGCACGGCAAGCACGATGGCCTGCATGCCGGAACCGGTCGCGTAAAAATGCTCCGGCGGCAGCGACGCTGCGAAATGACGTTGATAATAACGGCTCAGCGCCTGGCGCAATTCGGGAATGCCGCGCTGCCAGGTATAGAAGGTTTCGCCGTTGTTCAGCCCATCGATGGCGGCCTGATTGATGAAGTCCGGGCTCGGCAGATCGCCTTCGCCGACCCAGAGCGGCAGGAGATTGTCTCGCCCCCGGGCATAATTCACGACTTCAACAATGCCGCTCTCGGGAGCCGCCAGAGAGCGCGCACTCAGACTGTTCAAAATGGACATTAAAGACACTCCGTTTGGTGCCTTCTTATCGCATCGAACCAGCCATGTGCATGATATTCCGTGAGGCGATCATGGATTTTCTTTATGGATCACCCCCGGCAGGAGACCGCCGGCCGCGTGAGCCGGCAAATCAGGCCGGGGACGATGGCGATAATCAACGCGTCTTCAGCAGATCGCGGATTTCGGTGAGGAGCTTGACGTCTTCCGGCGGCGGCGCTGCTTCCGGCTTTTCCTCGACCTTCTTGCGCTCAACCGAATCGCGCAGCTTGTTGACGCCCTTGACCATCAGGAAAATGATCCAGGCGAGGATAAGGAAGTTGATGAGAACCGTCAGAAAGCTACCATAAGCGAAGACGGCGCCCTGATCGCGGGCGGCGGCGAGCGACGTGGCGTTGACGCTGGAGCTCAGCGGCAGGAAGTAGTTCGAAAAATCGAACCCGCCGAAGATGGCGCCGACAATCGGCATGATGAGATCGTTGACGACGGAGTCGACGATCTTGCTGAAAGCCGCACCGATAATAACACCCACGGCCAGATCCATGACATTGCCGCGGGCAATGAAGGTTTTAAATTCGTTAAGCATTCAGATTGTCCCTCTCTCCTGCTTCGCGAGCTGAAGCTATGTGACTGTCCCTACGGGTCGAACCATATAGGGTCCGGGCTTCATTTGGAATCCGCGGGATTGCATTTATTAGCTTTTTTGCACGCTCACCTTGAACTTTATGCTCAGACCGCGCTCATTCTCAACGGCGCGGAATTCGCCTATGCTTGATATCAGGGAATTCTTGCATGGGGAGGATGCGTGCTTCCTGGGTGGATCATATTCGGTTCGGCCTTCGCTTATGTCCTGCTGCTGTTTGCGGTTGCAAGCTATGGGGACAGGAAGAGCCGTAAAAGAAACGCTCCGAACAAGGGGCGTCCGTTCGTCTATGCGCTCAGCCTGGCGATCTATTGCACCTCCTGGACCTATTTCGGCGGCGTGGGGCTCGCGGCAGACAGGGGGCTGGAATTTCTCGGCATCTATACCGGCCCGATCCTTGCCTTCACCATCGGCATGCCGATCATCCGCCGCATCGTCGAACTGGCGAAAACGGAAAAGCTGACGTCCGTTGCGGATTTCATTGCCGCCCGTTACGGCAAGAACTCCACCGTGGCGATGATCGTCGCCATCATCGCTCTCGTCGGCGCCATTCCCTATATCGCTCTGCAGCTGAAAGCCGTTTCCAGCTCGGTGGCGACGATGGTCGATCCCGGCGATTACGGCATTGGCAGCGGCAATCTTTATTTCCTCGATCTGCCGCTGGTCGTCACCATCGTCATGGCGGGGTTTGCCGTCATGTTCGGCACCCGGCACACCGATGCCACCGAACATCAGGACGGGCTCATTCTGGCGATCTCGATGGAATCGCTGGTCAAACTCGTCGCCATGTGCACCGTCGGCTTTTATGTGCTCTTCGTGCTCTTCGACGGTCCCGTGCACCTATGGCAGCTCGCCTCCGATAACGAACAGGCCATGCGGGCCATATCCTATCACACGCCCGTCAGCCGCTGGATCGTGATGACGCTGCTTTCCGGCTTCGCCATCATCCTGCTGCCGCGCCAGTTCCACGTCACCGTGGTTGAAAACCGCACGCCGCAGGAGCTGCGCATGGCGGGGTTCCTGCTGCCGCTTTATCTCATCGCGATCAACATCTTCGTGCTGCCGATTGCGCTGGCCGGCATTCTGACGCTCGGCGCCAATGGCGATGCCGACCTCTACGTGCTGCAATTGCCGCTCAATCACCAAATGCCGGTCGTGTCGCTGATCACCTTCATCGGCGGATTTTCGGCGGCGACCGCGATGGTGATCGTCGCCTCGGTGGCGCTATCGATCATGATTTCCAACGACATCGTCATGCCGATCTTCCTTCGGCAGAAGCTGCTGAACCGTTCTCCGCACCGGGACGACTTCGCCAAGACGCTGCTCAACATCCGCAGGACGGCAATCTTTGCGGTGCTGCTTCTGGGCTACGGCTATTATCGCGCCGCCGACAGCGCCACGGGCCTTGCCTCCATCGGCCTTCTGGCATTTGCCGCCATTGCCCAGATGGCCCCCGCTTTGTTCGGTGGGCTGTTCTGGCGGCGCGCCAATGCGCGCGGCGCAATCGCCGGGCTGAGTTCCGGCTTTTTCGTCTGGGCCTATCTGCTGTTCCTGCCGAGCTTCGGCGGGCCGGATAATTCCGAGGTCGCGGCGAATATTCTCGGCTTCCTGTTTTCCGGCAGCACGGTGTTCAACGGGCCTGAAGCCGACCCGTTCGTGAATGCGGTCATTCTCAGCCTGCTCGTCAACAGCCTTGCCTTCGTGCTCGGCTCGCTTTCGCGCAATCCGAGGCCAGTGGAGCGCATCCAGTCCGGCATCTTCGTCAAGCGCCACTCGAAATCGCAATTCGCCACGCGCGGCTGGAAAACCCGTGTCAGCGTCGGCGACCTCAAAAGCGCGGTCGCCCGTTATCTCGGCGAGGAGCGCATGTTGCGGTCACTCGCGACCTATGAAAAGACAGCGGGCAGGAAGCTCAATGACGATCAGCCGGCGGACATGGCGCTGATCCATTTCTCCGAACAGTTGCTGGGCAGCGCCATCGGCTCCTCCTCCGCCCGCCTGGTGCTTTCGATCATTCTTCAGAAGGCGGAAGATACCAGCGCGGACACGGCATGGCTGCTCGATCAGGCAAGCGAGGCCCTGCAATATAATCAGGACATGCTGCAAACCGCGCTCGCCCAGATGGATCAGGGCATTGCGGTTTTCGACAGTTCGCAGCAGTTGACCATCTGGAACCGGCGCTTCCGCACGCTGCTGGATTTGCCCGAACAATTCGGGCAGGTCGGCGTACCGCTCACGGATATCGTTTCGATGCTGCAGGAACGCGGCGACATGCCTGACGGCGACACGAATGAGCTGATTACCAGCTTCCTGACCATGGACCTGCCCTTCTCGCTGGTGCTGGCGGGCGGCGAGCGCATCATCGAAGTGCGCTCCAACACCATGCCGGACAAGGGCATCGTCGCCACCTTCACCGATATCACCCAGCGTGTGGCGAGCGATCAGGCGCTGAAACAGGCGAACGAGACGCTGGAGCAGCGCGTGGCGGAGCGAACAGTGGAGCTTACCCGCGTCAACCGCGAACTGGCGGAAGCGAGGGCATCCGCCGACGAGGCGAATATCGGCAAGACACGGTTTTTCGCCGCCGCCGGTCACGATATTCTCCAGCCGCTGAATGCCGCCCGCCTCTATTCTTCCTCGCTGGTCGAACGGCTTGGCGCATCGGGAGAAAGCGATCTCGTCCATAATATCGATTCGGCGCTGGAATCGGTCGAAACCATTCTCGGCGCGGTTCTCGATATTTCCCGTCTCGACACTGGCTCGATGAAGGCGCGTATGACATCCGTGCCGCTGAATGAGCTACTGAAACGCATCGAAACCGATTTCGCGCCGATGGCGCAGGAGAAGAACCTCGACCTCGTGGTCATGCCGACCTCGCTCACGGTCCGCTCGGACCCCAATCTCCTGCGGCGTCTGATACAGAACCTGGTGTCCAACGCCATCAAATACACGCTGAAGGGCAAGGTGGTCGTCGGCGCACGCCGCCGGGGCGGCGAAGTGGTCATTCAGGTGACGGATTCCGGTATCGGCATTCCCTCATCCAAATTTCGCACCGTCTTCAAGGAATTCGCCCGATTGGACGAGGGTGCAAGAACGGCATCCGGCCTCGGGCTCGGCCTTTCCATCGTCGACCGGCTGTCGCGCATGCTGCACCATCCGGTACAGCTGATTTCCACCCCCGGAAAAGGCACGACCTTCCGCATCCACCTGCCGCGCGAGGCGGATCGCCTCGTACCGGCCAAAGCCGATAGTGGGATAGCCAGTCCCGCAGCCAGCGACCGCCTTCAGGGCGTCCGGGTCCTGTGCATCGACAACGAGCCGAAAATCCTAGAGGGCATGACGCTACTCTTGACGGGATGGGGCTGTGAGGTTTTACCCGCAGGTTCCGTGGCGACGCTTGAGGAGCCCTTCCTCACTTTGACCGAAGCTCCCGACGTCATCGTCGCCGATTACCATCTGGACGATGGCGACGGCATCAGCGCCATCCGTCTCATCAGGGCATTTTACGGCAAGACGATCCCTGCCCTGCTGGTGACGGCGGACCGCAGCCCGGAAGTGCGCAGCGATGCCGAAAAATATGGGATTTCAGTTCAGCACAAACCGGTCAAACCGGCGGCGCTGCGGGCCTATATCAACCAGATATCCAGTACAGTGCGGGCAGCGGCCGAATAAAAACTCCCAGACCTTGCGATCCGGGAGCGGTTTTGACCTTCAAAAAAAACAGACCCATCAGGCCGCCTGAGTGTAGCGATCCCTGCCGGTCGCCGAACCCTGCTCCATCTGGAACCGCTGCACCAGATCGAGCAGCGCTTCCACCTCGCCGGAAAGCACCCGGCTGGCCGCGCTCGACTGTTCGGCAAGCGCCGCATTCTGCTGCGTCATCTGGTCCATCTGGTTGACGGAGCTGTTGACGTTATGAAGCGCGGAGGACTGGTCCTGCGTTGCCGTCGCGATGGTTTCGACATGCTGGCTGACGGTAACGATCTGCTGGCTGATGGCGGAAAGAACCGTGCCCGCCTCCTGTACCAGCTTCGAGCCGGAGCTGACCTCATGCGTCGACTGGTTGATGAGCTGCTTGATCTCGCGGGCCGCGTCGGCGGAGCGCTGGGCAAGCTCGCGCACTTCCTGCGCCACCACGGCAAAACCCTTGCCCGCCTCACCCGCGCGCGCCGCCTCAATGCCCGCATTCAGGGCTAGGAGGTTGGTCTGGAAGGCGATGTCGTCAATGACCTCGATGATCTGCTCGATCTTGCGCGAGGCGTCTTCGATGCGGCCCATGGCGTCGACGGCGTTGCTGACGACCGAACCGGAACTGTCGGCGCTCTGCTTGGTGATGCGCACGGCCTCATTGGCCTCCCGCGCCCGCTCAGCCGAGGATCTGACCGTGACGGTGATTTCGTCCACGGCGGCGGCGGTCTCTTCCAGCGAGGCGGCCTGATTTTCGGTACGCTTCGACAGATCGACCGACGACTGCTCGATTTCAAAGCCACTATGCTGAATGATGAGCGTGCGCTCGCGGATCTGCCCCAGCGCATCGCGCAGATTGAGTAGGGATTCGTTGAAATCCGTGCGCAGACGGTCGAGACGACCAGCGAAAGGCGTCTCGATGGTGCGGCTCAGATCGCCACGCGAGAGCCTGCCGAGGCCGGAAGCGATCTCGCTGACCGCAAATTCGATCTGGCCGTCGAGTTCCTGTTTCTCGGCGTCGTTGCGGTGACGTTCGGACTCGGCTGCGGAGCGCTCCTCGGCGCTTTTGCCCTCAATCGCCAGTTTCTCGATCGCATTCTCGCGGAAAATCACCAGCGCGCGGGCGATATTGCCGAATTCATTGGTGTTGGTGGCGTAGGGGATCGGCGTGTCGAGATTGCCGTCCGAAAGGGACTTCACCGCATCGGTCAGCTTGCCAAGCGGCTGAAGCGTGCGCTTGATGACGAAATAGGCGAGCAATCCGACGCCAAGCATGGCGAGCGCGCCGCAGATCAGCATCATGTCGCGCAGGCTGTATATCTGCGCATCGTAGACATCCATGGGAACGCCCACGAACAGGATGCCGACGGTTGCGCCGGTCTTGTTCGTAACCGGCATATAACCGGTCATGTAGCTGGTGCCGAACAGTGTGGCGGTGCCAAAATAGGCCTCTCCCTTGGAAACTTTCGGGAAAGCGGGATGATCGGTAGCAAGCTTGGTGCCTGCTGCTCTCTCACCCTTTTCGTTCTTCAGATTGGTGGTCAGGCGAATGAACTCGCCGGCCTTGGCTTCAAAAACAGTAGAGATACCGCCGTTGCCGGCTGCCGTGCGATCGACGAGGTCATTGTCACGCATCGTTCCGATGCTGGCGCGACCGACGCTCTTCAACTCGCCATCCACCATTTCGAGGGCAACGCCGCCGACCTTCATCTCATAGAGGATGGCCATGCCGCGCATTGCGCTGTGCGTATCACGCAGCGCGGTGGTGATGATGTTGTCCTTCAAGCGAATGTAGGTCGAAAAACCAACTGCCGCCACGCTGAGCGTGATCAGGCCGATCGTCAACGCGACGACCTTGCCGGCAACGGACTTAAAGAGCCGGTTGTGCATGAAACAGTTCCCCAAAGCCAAACTTATAAAAGTTCTAGTAGGCAACTGTTAAAAAAACGCGAAGTGTCGATAGCGCCTTTTAGGGGGGCACAAGCCGGGCCGGCGCCTGCCGGCTTATGAGGGACGGGAAAACCCGTCCGCCATCAGTGGATATAACCGAGCCGAATGGCCTTGGCGATCGCCTGGATACGGTTGACGGAATCGAGCTTGATCGTCGCCGAACCGAGATAGGCGTTGACGGTGTGCACGGAAAGCCCGAGCTTGACCGCGATTTCTTCGCTGATACGGCCGTCCCCCGCCAGTTGCAGGCAGGCGATTTCCCTCTCGCTCAAGGCTTCGGAAGGCGCCGCCTTGCGCTCGTCCAGCGCCAGCATGTCCACCATGATCTCGCAGCACTTGATGTGCTGTTCGATCACGACCTCATTGTCGAGAACGAGGTTGGTGCCGCAGAAGACGATATAACCGTTGCCGATGGTGCCGAGCCGCACCGGGAGCGCCAGCCCCGCATAGGGCAATGTGTCGTTCTCGATGCGGCGCAGAAGTGCGGGCACATCGGGAAGATCGGCAAAGCCACCGGCATTCTTGTTGCGCCAGATGACCGGCAGGAGCGATGTCTCGATATGATCGAGAAGAATGTCGCCGACGGCGCGGATGAACTGCGCGCTCTGCTCTGCGGCATTCATGCCCCAGTTTTCCAGCTCGCAGGTCAGCTTCTTCTTGTTGGGGAAACCGGAAGCGGCAGCCTTCGTCACCACGAAATTGCGCGCGCCGACCAGCTTCTGCATGGCGACGAGCTTCGGAAAAAGATCCGACCGGCTCGTCACGACAGGGCTGCGGTAAAACATGCCCGTCTGACCTGAACCCTCATTGTCTTTCGTCTGTACCATCCGTCCGACCATTATACGAGGTTGTTGCGCACGGCGTAGGCAATTGCCTCCGAGCGGGTTTTCGTCGCGGTTTTACGCATCACGCTTGTAATGTAATTATTGATCGTATTGCGCGAAATGCCAAGGATCATCGCAATTTCATCGCTCGTCTTGCCTTCCGCGATCCAGAACAGGCATTCCAGTTCGCGCTCCGTGAGATCGATATCGCGCACGGTCTTTGCTTCGCTGGCAATGCCGAAGCTGACGCAATAGCCCGTCAGCAGGGCGATTTCGCGCAGCCGTTCCGGCGAAGGCACCGCTTCTTCGGGAAACAGCAGCAGCAGCGAAAGCCGGATGCGTCCCACACAGAAAGACAGCGCCGAATATTGCCGATCTATGCCGTAGGGAACTGAAACATCGTCGGGAAGGAAGAGCAGCCGCGGCTGCAGAAGCGAAAGGCATTTCTCCATTTCGCTCGATCTGTTCTGGCTGTTGGCCAGTTCGATACCAAGCCTGCGGACCAGATCGAAAGGCCAGTCGGAGGTGACGATGAATTTCAGTCCGGTTTCTTCGAGAAGATCATCCCGCGCCAGCAGATAATGCGAGGCGCCAGCGTAGGTTACGAGCAGATCCAGTGCGCCTGCAACGTTACCGGCAGCAGCCGTGGCTGCGACGTTTTTAGCAAGCTGATCGCGCGGCAAGGGCTTACCCATGCCCTCCATAGGCTTGGCAGACAGCCTGCGGATATCAACATCGACTTTCAATCGCCTACGCCCTCTTGCTCCCAGTGGGAGATTATACCTCGGGATGGAATCATTCCATTCGAGAAGCTTACCAAAATGGGACGGCAAACCCCCGGAGACCGAATCACTTCATTTTATGGAACGGACTGGGATTTGCCATTACCTGACACCAGCCTTTCCACGTATTTCCCTGCTCGTCTATTACTAAAAAAACATACTGAAAAGCTGTTCAATCCATAAACGGCATTCTCAGCCAATTCCCAGCAAACTGTATCGTTGCTGAATTTTTTGTAAACACTGTCCTGAAACGAGATTGCCACGGCTCGCCCGCCAAGCATAGCAAAAAGCCCAAAAACGGAAAAAAGGCCGGGTAAAACCGGCCTTTTCGATATTATGCTGCTTTTTCCACCGCCCATTTGCGCAGGATCTTGGCGGCTCGTTCCTCGCTGATTTCCACCATGCGGGAGAGCCTGCGTTCCGGTCCTTCGCGAACCCGGCGGTTGAATGTGCCCTCGCCATCGCCGCCTGCCAGAAGGTCGTCGGTGCTGTCGAAGCCGAAATCCGCCCCGAAACCTTCCATGAGACCGCCTGCGCCCGCATCCATGCCGGGAGAGAAATCCGGCAGTTCGAGACCGGCGGCCTCCTGGCTGAGCTGACCTGCGGCGGCACCGTTGCCGGTCACCGTGCGGACCAGAGGGCGTACACCGAGCCAGACGACAAGGAAGGCGACCGCGACAAAGGCGAGCGAGTTGATGATGCCGGCGGAATTGCGGCTCAGCACTTCCATGATGCCCGGTCCGCTTGCGGCCTCATCCAGCAATTGCGTTTCGAGGAAGTCCATCGCCGTCAGCGAGACGATGTCGCCACGGTCGGAGGAAATGCCCGCTGCCGAGGTGACGATCTTCTGCATTTCGGCAAGATAGGCGTCGATCTTCGCCTGATCGGCGGGCTCGCCGACCATCTTGGCGATCCGGCCCTTGTTGACGACGACCGCGACCGAAATCTTCTCGACGGTGTAGCCGTTCTTGACCGTGGCTACCGTCTTGGAATTGATCTCGTAGTTGGTCTGCTCTTCCTTCTTGGCCGACTGGTCGGAGGACTGCGGACCGCCGCCGCCGCCCTGGGGTGCTGCCTGCGGTACGTTCTGCTCCACGGTCGCGGCCGTATCCGGCTGCGTTTCCTGGGACTTCTGGTCTTCCTTTACCGTGCGCACGGAGCGCTCGACGCGCGATTCCGGATCGTAGACGGTTTCCTGGATCTGGCGGCTATCGGTATTGAGCTGCGCCGTGACGCTGGAGCGGAAATTGTCCATGCCGAGGAAAGGCGCCAGCGCCTTGTCGATATTGGTTTCGATTTCCTGCTGCACGTTCTGCGCCAGCGTCAACGAGCGGTTCATGGCGGCATTAGTGACATCGTCGCCGGAGGCGAGAAGCTGGCCGGTCGAATCAAGCAGGGTCACATCGTCGACTTCAAGGCCGGGAACGGCCGAGGCGACGAGGTGACGGATGGAGGCGGACGCCTTGCGGCCGGCCGAAGCACTGGCGCGAATCATGACCGATGCGGTGGGCTTCTGTTCGCCACGGCGGAAATTGCCGACGTCAGGCATGACGATATGGACGCGTGCGGCCGCAATGCCGTCGATCTGCTGGATCGAGCGGCCGATCTCGCCTTCAAGGGCGCGAACGCGCGTCACTTCCTGCATGAAGGAGGTCAGGCCGAGAGAGCCGACATTGTCGAAAAGCTCATAACCGGCATTGGCGCTGTCGGGCAGGCCGCGCTCGGCCAGAAGCAGCCTTGCCTTGCTGGTGAGGCCGACAGGAACCTGAAGGCTGGAACCATCGGTCCCCACCTGAAAGTCCAGACCCGATTCGGCGAGCGCAATGCTGATCTTGTTAAGGTCGCTTTTTTCAAGCCCCACATAGAGGGTCTCGTAAGCGGGACGGTTCACGTAAAGAGCTGCGGCAAGGATGATGGCCATGGACACAACGCCCACGCCGCCCAGCATCAGCAGCCGTGTCTGCCCCAGCGCCGCGACATTCTTCAAGACCTGAGGGATTTGATTTAACAGATTCATTCTGTTCCGCACCGTCATTCATAGAGTCCGAGACCTTTTGGCCCCGTCGTGACAATAGGGTGCGAAGCTTGCGCGAGCGTTGCCTTTCTCCGCATTCCGCGAAGGACGGCAACGCTGGCCGAAATAGCTCTAGAACAGGTCGAAGTCGCCCGAGGCCTTGTCGAGCGGCTGGGAATGGCCATGACGAAAGGCCGCGCCGAGCGCCTTCTGCATTTCGGCCAGCTTGACGAGGCTGAGGGCGGTGGAGACATCCACGATCCAGTTTCCGGGGATGGAACCGGTGATGGTATCGATGAATTCCGCAAGGCCGCGGGTTTTCTGGACAGCAAGGTCGATGCCCTGCAGCAGCTTGACGCCTTCGCTGGACAATTGACCGCTGGTCACCTCAAGCAATTGCGGCTCGATGCGCTCGATGAGATAGGCGACGTCGTGCAGTTCCGATACCACGCGCATCAGAACGTCCGGCAGGGCTTCTTCGAACGGAGTGGCGGCGGTGTGCTCTGCAAGCTGCATTGGAAACTCCGTGACTAGAAAAATTCGATGTCGTTGGCGACTGGCTTGGGGGCCGGCACCGGACGCGTTTCCATGGCAACCGTCTTCTGGGTTTCCGCGCCGCTGAGGGGATGCTGACGTGCACGCCCGGAGACCGGCCAGAATTCGATCTTTCGGCCGTGATCCCCGCCCGTGGAGGAGCTTAAGACCGGAATACCTTCATCCTTGAGAAACTGCATGGCGAAGATGGCATTCTGCTCGCCGACGTTGGAGAAGCTGGCAATCGTCTTGGCGCCGCCGAAAACCTTGGCTTCCAGCCGGTCACGCCGCGCCCCCTGCTTCAGGAGGCCGTTGATCAGGAGCTCCATGAGATGCACACCGTAACGCGTGGCGTCTCCGCCGGTCACATTTCCCGTTCCCGGCAGCAGGAAGTGATTCATGCCTCCCAAGCCGGCAACGGGGTCTCTCAGACAGGCGGCCACGCACGAACCGAGTATCGTCGTCAGCACCACGTCGGGATCGCTGACGACCTTATACTCGCCCTGAATGATATGTACGCGCTTGGCCGCAGCTTCAATCATTTCAGCGATCCGAAAACCGCTTCGATGGCAGCGCGCATCTTGTCGATCGTGAAGGGTTTGGCCAGCACGTTATTCGCGCCGAGCTGTGCTGCCTTCTGCACCAGCGCGCGGTCGCCCTGCGCGGTGAGGATGATGAAGGCGGCTTTCTTGGTGGTCGGATTGGCCCTGACGGCATGCAGGAAACCGAGACCGTCCATCTTCGGCATGTTGAAGTCGGAAATGACGAGATGATGGGGCTGCTGCTCCATGATCTTCATTCCCTGCTCGCCGTCACCGGCGGCGGTGATCTGCTTGAAGCCGAGCTGTGTCAGCGCATCGCTGAGGAGCAGCCGGCTGGTCACCTGATCGTCGACGATCAGAACTTTGATCTTTTCTGCGAGAGACATTAGTCAGCACCTTCTTTGCGGGCAGTGGTTAGTTTCAGGATTTCTTCGCCGATGGAGGCCAGCGGGAGTTGCTGTTCCACGGCGCCAAGTTCATAGGCCACGCGGGGCATGCCGTAGACGACACATGTTTTTTCGTTCTGTCCGACGGTGCGCGCGCCGGCATGACGCATTTTCAACAGCCCGGCTGCGCCATCGCGGCCCATGCCGGTGAGAATGACGCCGACGGCGTTACGGCCGGCAAGTTCAGCCACCGAATCGAACAGCACATCGACGGAGGGGCGATGGCCGTTGACGGGATCGCGTTCGACGAGCCGGCAGCAGGGTGCGGACCGGTTGGCGATCTGCAAATGGCGCTCGCCGCCCGGCGCAAGATAGATCTTGCCGGTCTGAAGACGCGCACCGTCCGTCGCCTCTTCCACCACGGGGGCGCAGATGCGGTTCAGCCGTTCGGCAAAACTCTTGGTGAAGGTCGGCGGCATGTGCTGGGTGATGACGGTCGGCGGGCAATTGGCCGGGAATTTCTGCAGCACGGCGATCAACGCTTCGACACCGCCGGTGGAGGAACCGATGGCCACGACCTTGCGCCCAGCCCGATATTCACTGACCGGGACCGGCTGCGGCGCGGCGGCGGCTTCCGGGCGCGCCGCACGGTAGGCGGCATGTTGAGAGCGGGCAGCGGCCTTCACCTTGTCGGCGAGATCGCCGAAGGGGCGTGCATCGCCCGGCGCCGGCTTGCCGACACAGTCGAAGGCGCCGATTTCAAGTGCGGCCAGCGAAGCATCCGCGCCGCGATGGGTCAGCGACGAGACCATGATGACCGGCATGGGCCGCAGGCGCATGATCTTTTCGAGAAATTCCAGCCCGTTCATTTCCGGCATCTCGATGTCGAGCGTCACGACATCGGGATTGAGCTGCTTGATGGCCGCGCGTGCTTCCATGGCGTTGCCGGCCTGCCCGACCACCTCGACTTCCGGATCGGCCTTGAGGACAGCCGAAATCAGGCCGCGCATGGTGGGCGAATCATCGACGACGAGTACCCGTGCGAGTGCGCTCATGCCTTCCTCCCCGAAGCGTGGCCAGTGAAGCGGTAGGTGGTGATGCCCGTATTGTCGAACAGGTTCTTGGCGTCACCGGAGACGCGTTCGGAATGCCCGATATAAAGATGACCGCCTTCCGGCAGCAGCCCGGCAAAACGCGACCAGATGCGCATCTGCGTCGGCTCGTCGAAATAAATGACGACGTTGCGGCAGAAGATCACGTCGAAATTGCCCTTGAAGGGCCATTGCGTCATCAGGTTCAATTCGTTGAAGGTGATGAGACGCTTGACCTTGTCGTCGATGCGGAATTTGCGGCGACCGCCGGCATCGACCTCCGTGAACCATTGCTTGCGCATGGCGGGAGACACGGTTTCGAGCGCATTGTCGTCATAGACCCCTGCCCGGGCCTGCGCCAAAATCTTCGGGTCGATATCCGTCGCCAGGATTTTGAAATCGTAATCCGCCGCATTCGGAAACATGGCGAGCACGGTGAGCGCGATGGAATAGGGCTCCTGCCCATCCGAACAGGCGGCCGACCAGATGCGGACACGACCGCCGCTCTTCGCCCGGGCGATGAGGCCCGGCAGGACCTCGTCACGCAGATGTTCGAAATGATGGTTTTCGCGGAAGAAGCGGGTGAAATTCGTCGTCAGATGCGACAGCATTTCGCGCCGCGCCTGCGCGCCATCCGGCGAGGACACCAATGCGCAATATTCGCGGAAACCCGACAGGCCGAGATTGCGGATATGCTTCGACAGGCGGGAATAAACCAGCGACGCCTTGGTGTCGTTGAGGTAGATGCCCGCATCGGCATAGATCATCGCCGCGATTTCCGACAGGTCGCGTCTCGTCAGCGGATATTCGCCGCTGGCAAGAACCTCGTCGGGAGACTGGCGCTGGTCGCTGAAATTAAGTGCTGCCATGGATGATCCGCTTTCAACCTGTCGCCGCGAGCGACATTTCCTGCTTCAGGGGCTGTCCGCGCGAGGCGCTGACGATGGCATCGACATCCAGAATAAGCGCGACACGGCCGTCACCCAGAATAGTGGCGGCGGCGATGCCCTGAACATGGGTATAGTTGGCTTCCAACGACTTGATGACAACCTGACGCTGGCCCTGGATCGCGTCGACCATCAGGGCGCGCTGGCCGCCGCCTTCCGATTCCACCAGAAGAGCGACACCTTCGACCGGATCGGCCTGGGTCGGGCGGAAGTTCAGCACGCGGCCGACATCGACCAGCGGGCAGAAGGAATTGCGGATGGAGATCAGCCGCTGGTTCGCGCCGAAGGAATGAATGTTCTTCGCCTCCGGCTGCAGGGTTTCGACGATTGCCGTCAGCGGCACCACCAGCGTCTGGCCGGCAACGGTCACCACCATGCCGTCGAGAACGGCGAGCGTCAGCGGCAGGCTCATGGTGAAGGTCGAGCCATGGCCGGGGCGCGAGGAGATGCTGATGCGGCCGCCAAGCGCCTGAATGGAGCGTTTGACCACATCCATGCCGACGCCGCGGCCGGAAATGTCGGAAATCTTGTCGGCGGTGGAGAAGCCCGGGGCGAAGATCAGATTGTCGATTTCTTCATCCGTCAGGTTCGCATCGGCGGCGATGAGATCGTTGTCGATTGCCTTCTGACGAACGCGCTCACGGTTGATGCCGGCGCCATCGTCCTGAAGCTCGATGAGGATGCGACCCGAGCGGTGCTTGGCCGAAAGCTTGATGGTGCCTTCCGGGTTCTTGCCCGCCGCTTCGCGTTTTTCCGGCGTTTCGATGCCGTGGTCGACGGCATTGCGGATCATATGCGTCAGGGGTTCGGCCAGCTTGTCGATGACCGTCTTGTCGACTTCGGTGTTTTCACCTTCGGTGACAAGGCGGATCTGCTTGCCGATCATGTCGGCGACTTCGCGGACGATACGCGACATGCGCTGGAAGACGGGCTTCACCGGCTGCGCGCGGATCGCCATGACGCTGTCCTGAATTTCGCGCGTCAGCTGCTGCAGTTCGTCCAGACCCATATTGACGGCAGAGGTGCCGCTCGCATCGTTTTCGATGACGCTCTGCGACAGCATCGCCTGATTGATGACGAGCTCACCGACAAGGTTGATCAGGCGGTCGACACGGTCGAGGTCCACACGGATGGTCTGGCCGGCGCTGGCATTGGCCGCCGCATTGGCATTCGCCTGGGCCGCGGCAGGCGCTGCCGCCGCTTCACGCTTTTCGATGGCGGCATTGACGCTCTGGGCGATCTGCGTCGTCGCGACGGCCGTTTCGACGGCTGCGGCAACGTAGGACGCTTCAGCCGTGGCGATTTCAACAGCGGGCTGCTCTTCCGGTCCGCTATCCAGGGCCGAAAGATCGAACGGCACCGGGATCATCGGAAGCTCTTCCGCATCGTCTGCGGCATCCGAAACAACCGGAACGATTTCGAGATCGCAATCCCATTCGGCAAATTCGAAGACGCTGCGGATACCCTCTTCGCCCTGTCGGTCGCAATCGAAACAGTCCAGGAAAGATAGGATGCTTCAGGATCGAGCTTGTCTAGAGAAGGCAGCTCCGACATGTCGCAATTGATGCTCATATCGCCGATGCGCGAAAGATCGCGCAGGAGAAGTGCCGCCTCGTTGCCCTTCGAATAAAGCGATGCATGCGGCTTGAAGGTTATCTGGAAGGATGGCGCTTCCATCAGCGGCGTGGTTTCGTCGGCAAAGTCCGTGAAGGAGAACGGGATCGGCTCGAAGCCGCTCTCATCCGTCGGCTTGGGTGCGACGGGTTGCGGCGCCTTGACGGCAGCCGGCGCTGCCACGGGCGCGGAAACCTGTACGGTTTCGCCGTTTGCCAGCGCTTCCAGCTCCTTGACGAGGCCGCGGGTGCGGCTTTCATCGACGCTGCCGCCGTCTCTGGCCGCATTGGTCAGGTCCGCCAGCACGTCGGCGGAGCGCAGCATGACTTTCAGAACATCCTGTGTCGGCTCCAGCTTGTTGGAGCGGACGCAGTCGAGGGTCGTTTCAAAAACGTGGGCGAAGGCCACGAGATCATCGAGACCGAAGGCACCCGCCCCGCCCTTGATGGAATGAACGGCACGGAAAACGGCGTTGACGGTTTCCGGATCGCGGTCGCCGTCATTCAATTTAAGAAGCCCCGATTCCAGTTCGGCGAGCTGCTCCTCGCATTCCTGGAAAAAGATTTCCTTGATTTCGTTCATATCCATCGTGAAATGTCCCGTATCAGGCGGTTACGCGTTCAATGGCATCGATGAGTTTCGCAGGGTCGAACGGCTTGACGATCCAGCCTGTCGCACCGGCCTGACGGGCGCGGTTCTTCTTCTCTGCGTCGCTTTCGGTCGTCAGAACGAGGATCGGGATCGCACGATACTTTTCGTTGCGCCGTACACCCTCGATGAAGCCGAAACCATCGAGACGGGGCATGTTGATGTCCGTCACGATAACATCGGGGTTGCTCTGCTCGAGCACTTCGAGGCCCTCGATGCCGTCTTCGGCCTGAATGGTTTCGAAACCGGCATTGTTGAGCGTGACCAGGAGCATGTTCCTGATCGTCCGGGAATCATCCACGGTAAGAACTTTTTTCTTCACTTTTGCATCTCCTTGGGGAGCAAATGGTCAATATCGACGCCTATCAGTTTCATCGTCTTGTCGAATGCATCGGACACCCTGGCAAAACCGAAGGGCTTGCCGTCCTCTTCCCAGGATTTCGCGCCGGCCATGAGGACCTGGGCGCAAAGCGCACCGATACGCTCCACCTCGGACGCATCTACCGACAAAGGTGCTCCCCTCAGCGTCATCAGCTTGCCGTGCAGGGCCGATGCTTCGTTGAGATCCAGCACCGGTGACAGTTTCAGCGTCGCCTCAGCTGCTTTTCTGGCTGCCATTACATGACTCCCTGACGTCTGAATTGTTGGTAATCCTGGCCGTAATCCGTGCGATTATCCGCACGAGCCATAAATGAAGTGTCCTGCCGGTCCGCACCGGATGCCGCTCTCGCCTGCCCCTGACGGGCAATGCGGAATTCACGGATGGTGCGGCCGAGTTCGAGAATAACGGTTTGAAGCGCATCGGCCTCGGAGGCGCTCGCGCTGATATCGACGGCGTTCCGGCCGGCCTGCCTTTGCTGCTCGCCGATATCGGCGGCAACCGATTGCAGTTCGCCGGCCTGCTCGGCCGTATGCCGGGAGACTTCCGCGATCATGTCGTTGATGCCCGAGACCTGCCGGACGACGCCGCCGATTGCGTCCTGCGTGCGGTTGACCATGCGCACACCGCCCTCGACCTGCGTCTTGGTGGTGCCGACAAGGCTCTTGATCTCCCTTGCAGCGTCGGCGGAACGCTGGGCGAGCGCCCGGACCTCCTGCGCGACGACAGCGAAACCACGTCCGCTTTCACCCGCGCGCGCCGCCTCGATGCCGGCATTGAGGGCGAGAAGGTTGGTCTGAAAAGCAATCTCGTCAATCGTGCCGATGATCCTGCCGATCTGTTCGGCGGATTGTTCGATGTCCGACATGGCGTCAATCGCCTCGCCGATAGCCTTGCCGCTTTCGACCGCCGCCTCGCGGGCGCGGGAAACAGCCGTTTCCGTGGCCGATATGCGCGCGCCGTTTTCCGCAACGTTCCCGATCATCGTCTGGATGGCACGGGAGGTTTCGGCAAGCGCTTCGGCCTGCTGGCGGGAGCGCTCGGCCATGGAGCGGCCCATATCGGCAAAGCGCGCGCCGAGCGCCTCGGCCTCGCCGATGCTGTTTTGCGCCGCGATCAGCGATGCGCCGATCGTTTCCAGAGCCGTGTTGAAGGAAGCCGCAACATCGCGATAGGCTTCCGGCACTTCGCCGCCGATGCGGGCCTGCAAATCGCCTGCGGCAAAGGCCGTCAATGCCGTGCCCAGCAACTTCGCCGCTTCGGAGCGGTCATTGTCGCGCTGTTCCGCCAGTTCGCGGCCATGGCGCAGGCGCAATTCGTTGAAGCGCAACGAGACAGCGATTTCGGTATCGACCATCACCAGACGGACGACATTCTTGACGGCTTCCGCCAGTTCACGGGTTTTCTTGCGGTTGCCGGGCAGGATGGAGCGCGGTGCATGTTCGGCCACCAGCCCGCCGACGAGATGTTCCAGAACCACCGCGTGGCTGGCGATCTGCCAGCGCGGATCGAGCCCCATGCGGCTGGCATTGTCGGAAAGAACCTTCACCCGCTCGGCATAGAGTGCATCGAAACGCGCATCGGTCAGAACGCTCCAGTGCGAGGATTGCAGATCGTGCAGGCGGTCGAGCTGATTTTCGCTTTCGAAAGACGGAGAACAGTCCGGCATGGACTGGAAACGGGTCATCACGTCCCGCAGGCCGGCCTTAACGTAAGGCTCCAGCATGCTGCGATAGCTGCGCAGGAAATCGGATTGCGTCTCGTCGAGGCCGGCAAAACGCAACCGTCCCGCCAGGCTTCCGCCTGCCGATCTGCGCGCTTGATCTGATGGCAAATCCTGCCCCAACCGACGTCCCCAACAACATGACGGCCGGTAAAACCCGGCCAAATTGGCCAAGGTTCAGAACGCCAGCACCCTAAGGGGATTTTTGAACGAACATACCCATCGCGGACGATGCGGCATCGACGCCTGCCAGACCTTCTTGAACCAAGAAACGAAAATACCGGATCGGCACCGGTACGGCAGTGCGGCGTCATGCCTGGAAGGGGAGAGAACCCCATTCCGCCGTGGAAATACCATCAATCTTTATGGTTAATTCCTTGCTTGAAAGTTAAGAAACACAGGCGTCGGCGTCAAACGGTAAAATTTGTAAAAGCTTTTAGCCAATGCCGCCCTCACTTTGCCGCAAACGGGCAAAAACGAAAAGGAATCGGACGGTGCGGGCGGTTTTTCCCGCATGCGCGCTGGACAAGCATGTCCGGCTTCCCCTAAAACAAATCAACAGGATATTCGCTCAACGGTGATGCTTTAAAGAGACCTTTACGATCAAGGAGATGCCAACTTGCCATGGATGGAGAAAGGCCGCAGTTCAAGGCGCCATCCGCAAGTGTTGATCGGCCTCGTGGTCGCGAGCCTGCTCGTCATGATCGGCTTTCAGGCGCCGGCCGGCGTCAAGCCCCTTTCCAAAACCAGCCGCCTCGAACGATTGCAGAGCGTCGATCCCGGCCGTTCCCTTTCTCTTCGCGAAAAGGATTGCAATAGCGGCAATGATTTCGGCTGCAGGACCGGCGATGCCGGCTCAGGCTTTCGCCTGGACGCGTTTGCGTCACCCGCCCCGAGCCTCAGGGATAATGCCGACGTCTCGCTCGTTGCTGTTGCCATCGTGCCACAAGCTTTCCGAGACTTTGCCAGCGTGGTTCCACGCGCGCCTCCGCATATTATGTATTAGTCATTCCGGCGGTCCTCATCATTCGGTTCATTGCGAACCTTGAGGGATCGGAGTCGTCGGAAACCCGCCGTAGGCTCCCATTCCAGAGAGAAAACCGCCGCCGCATATGACACTTGCAACCATTCTTCCATTCATTGTCGCATTGCCCTTCGTTGGCGCGCTTCTGACGGCCTTCATGCCGCGCGAGGGTGCGGCCGCCGGTCCCGCCTCCGTTGCGGGCGGCGTCGCCCTTTTCGGCCTTGTCAGCAGCATTTTTCTCTATACGAGCGTCAGCGGCGGCGCGGTTCTCAAGTATGATGTGGAATGGCTGCCCCAGCTTGGCCTGAACTTTACCCTGCGGCTGGACGGATTTGCCTGGATTTTCACGATGCTCATTACCGGCATTGGCCTGCTGGTGGTGCTCTACGCGCGTTATTATATGTCGGCCGAAGACCCGATCCCCCGTTTCTTCGCCTTCCTGCTCGCCTTCATGGGCTCGATGCTTGGCGTGGTGCTCTCCGGCAACGTGATCCTGCTGTCGATCTTCTGGGAAATGACCAGCATCTTCTCGTTCCTGCTGATCGGCTACTGGCATCAGAACGCCGGTGCGCGCGACGGCGCACGCATGGCGCTGACCGTGACCGGCATCGGCGGCTTCAGCCTGCTGGCCGGCCTGCTGATCCTCGGCCATATGGCGGGAAGCTATGACCTCGACAAGATCATCGAGGCCGGTGCGGCCATCCGCGCCCATTCCCTCTATGTACCGGCGCTCATCCTCATTCTCGGCGGCGCGCTGACCAAGAGCGCGCAGTTTCCGTTCCATTTCTGGCTGCCCAACGCCATGGCGGCGCCCACACCCGTTTCCGCCTATCTGCATTCGGCCACCATGGTGAAGGCCGGGGTTTTCCTGCTTGCGCGGTTCTGGCCGGTACTGGCGGGCACGCCGGAATGGTTCTGGCTGGTGGGCGCGGCCGGCATCATCACCCTGCTGCTCGGCGCCTATTTCGCCATGTTCCAGCAGGACCTCAAGGGTCTGCTCGCCTATTCCACCATCAGCCATCTCGGCCTCATCACCACGCTGCTCAGCCTCGGCAGCCCGCTGGCGGCAGTGGCGGCCATATTCCACATGGTCAACCACGCCACCTTCAAGGCCTCGCTCTTCATGGCGGCCGGCATCATCGACCATGAAACCGGCACGCGCGACATGCGGCGCTTAAGCGGGCTTTATACCTATATGCCGGCGACCGCGACGCTCGCCATGGCGGCAAGTGCGGCCATGGCCGGAGTGCCGCTGTTCAACGGCTTCCTTTCCAAGGAAATGTTCTTTGCCGAGGCCGTCGAAACCCATGCCGACTCACTGCTGGACCGGGCACTGCCCTATGTCGCGACGCTATCGGGCGCCTTCGCCGTCGCCTATTCGCTACGCTTCATCCATACGGTGTTCTTCGGCCCCAAGCCCGTCGATCTGCCGAACCCGCATCCGCACGAACCGCCGCGCTGGATGCGTTTCCCCATCGAATTCCTCGTCTTCGCCTGCCTGATCGTCGGCATCGTTCCGAGCCTCTCCATCGGCCCGTTCCTGCATTCGGCCGTGCTTTCGGTTCTCGGTGCGCAAACGCCGGTCTACAGCCTGTCGATCTGGCACGGTTTCAACCTGCCGCTGATCATGAGTATTGCGGCGCTGATCGGCGGCGTTACGATCTATGCCCTGCTCGGCGGTTATTTCTCGCGCTGCGACGACGGTCCGCCGGTCTTCCGGCATTTGCGGGGACAGCGCATCTTCGAGCGCATTCTCGTCACCGTGTCCTGGAAATGGGCGCGGTGGCTGGAAAGCACGCTCGGCACGCGGCGTCTGCAGCCGCAGCTGAGGCTTCTTATCCTCGTGGCGCTTCTCGCCGGTTTCTCGCCTCTCTTCCTTTCGGAATTCTCCCTGTCGCTGCCGCGCGTCACGACCTTCGATCCGATCTTCGCCATTCTCTGGCTGATCGGCATGATCGCGGCCATGGGTGCGGCCTGGCAGGCGAAATATCATCGCCTCGCCGCGCTCGTCATGCTGGGCGTCTCTGGCCTCGTCACCTGCCTCACCTTCGTCTGGCTTTCCGCGCCGGATCTGGCCATCACCCAGCTGCTGGTGGAAATCGTCACCACGGTTCTCATCCTGCTCGGCCTCAGATGGCTACCGAAACGCGTCGAGAAGGTCGACAGCAGCGATGAGCTGCCGGCGCAGCTTCGCCGCGCCCGTGACTTTTTGCTGGCCGCAGGCAGCGGTATCGGCATGTCCGTCATCGCCTATGCCGTGATGACGCTGCCGGTGCCGAACGCGATTGCGACCTATTTCCTCGAACGCGCCTA
Organism: Agrobacterium sp. D14; assembly: GCF_001526505.1. NCBI lineage: Bacteria > Pseudomonadati > Pseudomonadota > Alphaproteobacteria > Hyphomicrobiales > Rhizobiaceae > Agrobacterium > Agrobacterium sp. D14. The sequence goes on along the minus strand of NZ_ASXX01000063.1, from coordinate 26,534 downwards.
TACCGAAGGCGGCGGCACCAATGTCGTGAACGTCATCCTCGTCGACTTCCGTGGCTTCGATACCTTCGGCGAAATCGCGGTGCTGGCCATCGTCGCGCTCACCGTCTTTGCGCTGCTTCGCCGTTTCCGCCCCGCCCATGAAAGCATCGGGGTGCCGGAACAGCAGCAGATGCAGAACGCCTTCGATGCCGAACGGCCAGACCGGAGCAATGGCGATACGGTCCGCGACTATCTCTATGTGCCGTCCATCGTGATGCAGTGGATGTTCCCGGTCATCATCACCTTCTCGATCTTCCTGTTCATGCGCGGGCACGACCTGCCGGGCGGCGGCTTTGCGGCCGGCATCACAATGGCCATCGGCTTTCTGCTGCAATATCTTGCCGGTGGGGCGCGCTGGGCGGAGGACCGCATCCGCATCCTGCCGCTGCGCTGGATGGGTTTCGGCCTTTTGATGGCGGCGGCGACGGGTATTGGCTCCTGGTACTTCGGCTACCCGTTCCTGACCTCCTATTTCCAGTATACGGAGATACCCTATATCGGCAAAATGCCGACGGCATCCGCCCTGCTGTTCGACCTCGGCGTCTTCTCGCTGGTCGTCGGCTCCGTTGTTCTTATCCTGATAGCACTGGCACACCAATCGTTGCGTAACTACCGCGTTCGCACGCCTGAAGCCGCAAAAGCGGAGGACGTGTAATGGAACTTATTCTTGCAATCGGCATCGGCATCATGACCGGCTCCGGCGTGTGGCTGGTGCTGCGCCCGCGCACCTATCAGGTCATCGTCGGGCTTTCGCTGCTGTCTTACGCCGTCAATCTCTTCATCTTCGGCGTCGGCGGCATCAAGACCAATGCGCCGCCGGTGCTGGCCAATGGCGTCGACAGTTCGACGCTCGCCGACCCCGTGCCGCAGGCGCTGGTGCTGACGGCCATCGTCATCGGTTTCGCCACCACCGCATTGTTCCTCGTCGTGCTGCTTGCCGCCCGCGGCCTCACCGGCACCGACCATGTGGACGGGAGGGAGACGAAATGATGTCGTTCCCCTTCCACATCGTCATCGCGCCCATTCTTCTGCCGCTGATTACCGCGGCCCTTCTGCTGTTCTTCGACGAGCGCCAGCGCGTGGCGAAAGCCGCCATCAGCCTCACCTCGACCGTGCTGTTGCTGGCGGTCGCCATATTGCTGTTCCGCGAGGTGAACTCGACGGTCAATACCGAGATCGCCGCCGTGGTTTCGAGCGGCGTCTATCTGCTCGGCAACTGGCCGGCGCCCTTCGGCATCGTGCTCGTCGCCGACCGTCTTTCGGGCCTGATGGTGCTGTTGACGGCGCTGCTTGCCATCCCGTCCTTGATCTATTCGATGGCGAAGTGGCACAGGTCGGGCGCGCATTTCCATTCGCTATTCCAGATGATGCTGATGGGCGTCAACGGTGCATTCCTGACCGGCGACCTCTTCAACCTCTTCGTCTTCTTCGAAGTGATGCTGGCCGCTTCTTACGGTTTGCTGCTGCACGGTTCCGGCCAGCAGCGCGTCAAGGCCGGGCTGCATTACATCGCCATCAACCTCGTCGCCGCCCTGTTCTTTCTGATCGGCGTCAGCCTCATCTATGGCGTTACCGGCACACTGAACATGGGCGATCTCGCCCATCGCATCGAAGGGCTCAACCCCGATCAGCGCATGCTCTTGGAAACCGGCTCGGCCATCCTCGGCATCGCCTTTCTGGTCAAGGCCGGCATGTGGCCGCTGAATTTCTGGCTGCCTTCCGCCTATGGCGCGGCGTCGGCCCCGGTGGGCGGGCTCTTCGCCATCATGAGCAAGGTCGGGATTTATGTCATCGCCCGCCTGTCCTTCCTGCTTTTCGGGCAGACGGCCGGGGAATCGGCCGGTTTCGGCCATGATGCCCTGCTGGTCGGCGGCATCGCCACCATCATCTTCGGCGCCATCGGCGTTCTGGCGTCGCAGGCGCTGGGGCGGCTGGCCGGCTTTTCGGTTCTCGTCTCGTCGGGAACGCTGCTTGCCGCCATGGGCACCGGCAATCCCACGGTTGCGGCCGGCGCGCTTTATTACATGGTCAGCTCCACCCTCACCATCAGCGCCTTCTTCATGCTGATCGAACTCGTCGAGCGCGGACAGGATGCCGGCGCGAACGTTCTTGCCGTGACCATGGAGGCCTATGGCGAGGGCGACGAGGAAGAGGAGGAAGAAGAAGTCGGCGTGACCATGCCCGCCACCATGGCGGTGCTCGGCGCCTGTTTTGCCGCCTGCGGCATTCTTCTGGCCGGCCTGCCACCGCTTTCGGGCTTCATCGCCAAATTCTCGATGCTGACCGCCATTCTCAATCCTTCCGGGCTTGGCGCCAATGACAGCGTTTCCACACTGTCCTGGTGGCTGGTTTTCCTGATCGTCTTTGCCGGTTTCGCCTCACTGATTTCGATGACGCGCGCCGGCATCCGCACCTTCTGGGCTTCCATCGAAGGCACCGTGCCGCGCGTGCTCGTCATCGAAATCGCCCCCGTGATGCTGCTGCTCGGCCTGACGCTCGCCATGACCGTGCAGGCGGGGCCGGTGATGCGATACATGCAGGAAACGGCGCGTATTCTCGACCTGCCGGCGAGCTATATTCAGGGCGTCATTTCCGCACCCCGAGCGGGAAGCAACCCGGAGGCAGAGCCATGATAAGCCGTGTCCTGCCCTACCCGCTGCTGACGATCTCGCTGATCTTCTTCTGGATGACGATCAACAGCTTTTCGCCGGGGCATCTGCTGCTCGGCACCGGTGTTGCGCTTGTCGCCTCCTGGGCGATGGCGTCGCTCAGGCCCGCCAAACCGCGCATCCGCAACTGGCACAGGCTGGTGCAGCTGATCCTGATCGTGCTTTACGATATCGTCAGGTCCAATCTCTCGGTCGTGAAGATCATCCTGTTCAAGCGCGAGAGGGACCGCAAATCCGGCTTCCTGGCCGTGCCGCTCGATATTCGCGACCCGATGGCGCTTGCGGTTCTGGCGACGATCCTGACCTCGACGCCGGGAAGCGCATGGCTCGAATATAATTCCAGCCAGGGCACGCTGCTGCTTCACGTTCTCGACGATGTGGATGAGGCGGCCTGGATAAGCCTCATCAAGAACCGTTATGAAAAACTGCTGATGGAGATATTCGAATGAGTTCGATTATCCTTTTCTGGTCCTTTTCGCTGGCGCAGTTCATGCTCGCCATTGCCATGGCGATCTCGGTCTATCGCATCGCCATCGGCCCGCGCGCGCAGGACCGCGTGCTGGGCGTGGATACGCTCTATGTCAACGCCATGCTGCTTCTCCTGACCTTCGGCCTGCGCACCGGCAACGACATTTATTTCGAGGCATCGCTGCTGATCGCCATCCTCGGCTTCGTCTCCACCGTCGCCCTTTCCAAATTCCTGATGCGCGGCGAGGTGATCGAATGAGCGAGGCGCACGAATTTCCCCTCTGGGCCGCCATTGCCGTGGCCTTCTTCGTGCTGCTCGGCGCCTCGCTGACGCTGATCGGCACCATCGGCTTTGCCAGGCTCAACAGCTTCTATGAGCGCCTGCATGCGCCCACACTCGGCACCAGCTGGGGCACCGGCGGCATCGTCATGGCCTCGATCATCTATTTCTCCGTCTCCGGCGACCGCTTCGCCTTCCACGAAATCTTCATCGGCATTTTCATGACGGTGACGACCCCGGTTTCCCTGATGCTGCTCGGCCGGGCAGCACTTTATCGGGACCGGGCGGAGCAGAATACGGATAATCGGGAGCATCTTTAGAGCGCCGGGCTACTTTGCCCGGCTGTTCGCCACCGCCTCAATTGCGATGGCCATGACTTCCAGATCGCTTTCCGGCAGTGCATTTGCTGCCGCAGCGATCTTTGCTTTCAGCAGATCATGGCCAGTCAGCGCGGCTGTTTTCTTCTCAAAATCAAGCAATGCGTTCGGAGTGCTATCCAGAACGGTGGCTATCCGAACGAGTGTCGCCAGATCGGGCTCCCTTCGGCCCATGATGTAGTTGCCGTAACGACGCTCCGTAAGCCCCGCTCGGCGGGCAACTTCCGCATTGGAGAGACCAAGCTCCTTCGCGCGCTTTTTCAGATTTGCTGCAAATGATTCCATAGGAACAGATTGTTCCTGACAGAAACCACGGGTCTATGTACATTATGGCGTTAAAGATCACGTCATTATAGGTAGGCCATGCCACTCAGCGCCGACTATCTCTATCTCATCGCGGGCTGCAGTTTCGTCCTGGCAGCTTACCTCTGGCTCGAATGGCAGACCCGCATTCGACCCCTGCTCTTACCAAGCTCGGAGATTAAACGCCTTGCTGATGACCTGATTGAACGACATGGCGAGCGCGCGGAGGAATTCGCCGCAATGGAAGAAGACCGGGCATGGCGCTATTCGCGAAGCTTCGAGCAGGGCAAATGGCGGCGTGTGCGCAGAGAACTTGAGTGCCGCGACAATATCCCATAGCAGGATAATTCAGGATCGACTCTTGGCACTGCGATTTTGAGATTTTTCGGCATATGACAAAGTCTACGCATACACCCGAGTATCGGCTTCTTGTTGAGATACTGACCGACACGCGGCGAAAAGCAGGGTTAACCCAGCAGCAAATCGCAGATCGGCTGGGTAAGCCACAGTCCTATGTCGCAAAGGCCGAAGGGGCTGAAAGACGCATAGATGTCGTTGAGTTTGCAAAACTCTCGGCGGCGATGGATCAAGACCCGATAGCGCTTCTCCGCCTTTTACTCGAGCGGATAAAAGAGCAGCGCTCTCCTCTCTGATCAAGACTGTTTCGAAGCAATGACCTTGCGAAAAGTGAGGGAAATTCGTCTGCCTCGGGCTGTCTTGACTCCATTCACGACATCCGATTTTCGAGCCGGAATTTCATGGGTCCACCCGTAGCGGCCAGCGTCTCTCAGCAAGACGCCGGAGCGAGGTTGAAGCAAGACGCCGCATATGGCTGGTCCACGCAATTCGCGGAAAACCATCTCGCATGTGGATAAAAGGCTTATCGACACGATCGTATCGTCAAAACACGGCACACAATCGACGTGCGCACTGATGCCCTGCCCAGGAAGATATTCGTTCGCGATAACCTGATCGGGCAAATCCCGACAATAACCTGCGGTAACTAACCGCTCCGCGAACACGCCAAGCCATGGCGGCAACGGCCCGAGATACGCTTCCGCGGTAACAGCGCGCGCCTTATAATCGTACCGATAACCGAAATGCTGCACGCGACGCTTCAGCTCCGTGCTCCACACACCCGCATCCAGTCTGTGGGCGACGGCGGCCTCCTCCTCTGGAGAGAGAAAGCCGTCAAAATAGACAATGCCGGGGGGTAGAAGAGGTAGGCTTGTGACACGATCCATTTGCGGGCTGCTCTCCAACTGCCTGCAATAAACAGGGTTGGCCCATGGCTACACCGGGCATGTCAAAAGCATATGATGGCTGTAGCTACTCATCGAAATTTGCCTTCAAATGGACAAGTCGCCAAGCACGCAATTCGTCAACAATGCTATTGAGATAAATGGTGCCCGGAGGCGGATTTGAACCACCGACACGCGGATTTTCAATCCGCTGCTCTACCAACTGAGCTATCCGGGCACTTCAGGTCCTTGAAGAACCTCCGCTTTTGGCGGGCGGGGCTGTTTGGTGCCCCGAAAGTGAGCGGGGTTATAACATCTTGTTCGGACATGGCAAGCGCCATCGCGAAGTTTTTTGACAGTTTTTTCACGGCGCCTGTGGATGGTTTAAATCTATGCCCGGCGAAGGCAGGATTGCGGCGGAAAACCCGCTCCTGGGCATCCGCCGGGCCAGCGGGCGGTGGCGCGGCAGGGGACGGCTTATGCCCCCTCACTGCGCCGTGCGGCAAGGCCAAGCGCGATTGGCACAACGGCCACCAGCGCCGCCATGGCGGGCGAGGAGGCGAAGATGCGGCTTGCCAGCGAGGTGACGGCAACGGAGCGCACCACCGTCATCAGGCGCGAATTCTCGCGATCGCGCTCATGCCGGGCATTGGCGGATTTATGATGTGACGGGTTGGAGGCGGCTTCCAGCCGTTTGACGTCGCGGCGAATTTTTTCGAGCTGTTTGCGCAGATCATCCAGTTCCGCCCGCAAGGATGATTCCGGCGGGGCGGAGGCACGCGCCCTTCGGGCAGCAGCGGGTTTTGCAGCCTTCTTCTCCACGGCCTCCTCGTCCAGTTCGGCCAGATGGTCGTCAAGGTCCGAGGGCTTGTCGAAACCGTGGGATCGCAGTGGTGCTTTCATCGCTGTCTCCTGAGGCGTGCTGAATTGCGGCGGCGGGTGCTTTTGCCCGGCCAGCCTTTTCAACGCCTCAGCCCGGCAAAGGATGCACGGAAAGCAGGGAGGCAAGCATAATAAAACAGGCCCCGAAGGGCCTGTTCAATGTCTCGCTTGCAGCCTTAGGCCGCTTTGGCGGCGCTGGCATAGGGATCGAAGCGACCGTAGAAGGTCTCGCCCTTGGCGGCCATGTCCTTCAGCAGCGGCGTCGGCTTGAAGCGTGGGCCATAGGTCTCGCTGAGCTTTTCGGCGAGTGCCACGAAGTTCTTCACGCCCATGCCGTCGATGTAGGACAGCGCGCCGCCGGTATAGGGCGCGAAGCCGAAGCCGAGGATGGAGCCGACATCCGCCTCACGCGGATCGGTAACGATGCCTTCTTCCACCGTGCGGGCGGCTTCCAGCGCCACGGTGACGAGGAAGCGCTGTTTCAGCACCTCCATATCCACCGCTTCAGGCTTCTGCTGCGGATAAAGGTCCTTCAGGCCGGGCCAGAGGGATTTCTTGGCGGGTTTTGGCGGATAGTCGTAAAAGCCCTTGGCGTTCTTGCGGCCGAAACGGCCCTCGCCTTCCACCAGCTTCTTCACCAGCTCCATATGGCGCGGATCGACGGCCTTTTCGCCGAGATCGGCGACGGTGGCCTTCAGGATCTTGTAGGAAAGATCGATGGCCACCTCATCGTTCAGCGCCAGCGGGCCGACCGGCATGCCGGCGAATTTCGCGGCATTTTCGATCATGGCGGGCGGCACGCCCTCGATCAGCATGTCGTAGCTTTCCGCCATGTAGCGCAGCACGCAGCGATTGACGAAGAAGCCGCGCGTATCATTGACCACAATCGGGGTCTTCCTGATCTTGGCCACATAATCCAGCGCGACGGCGAGCGCCTTGTCGCCGGTTTCCTTGCCGAGGATCACTTCCGTCAGCATCATCTTCTCGACCGGCGAGAAGAAGTGGATGCCGATGAAATCCGCCGGGCGCTTCGAGCTCTTCGCAAGGCCGGTGATCGGCAAAGTGGAGGTGTTGGAAGCGAAGATCGCGCCCTGCGGCAAGACGGCTTCCACGGCCTCGATGACGGCTTTCTTCACGTCGCGGTCTTCGAAGACGGCCTCGATGACGAGATCGGCATCGGAGAGCGCCTTGTAATCCGCCGTCGGAGTGACGAGGTCTAGCAGGGCCTTGGCCTCATCCTGCGTCAGCCTGCCCTTGCCGATGGCGGCCTTGACGCTTTCCTCGCAATGGCCCTTGCCCTTGTCGGCGGCTTCCTGATCGCGATCCACCAGCACAACGGGGATGCCGGCGGCAGCCGTGACATAAGCGACGGCAGCGCCCATGAAGCCCGCGCCGACGACGCCGACCTTCCTGAACTCCGTCTTCGGCTGGCCGGCCGGGCGGCGCGCGCCCTTGCCCAGTTCCTGCATGGAAATGAACAGCGAGCGGATCATGCCGAAGGCTTCCTTCGAGCGAAGGATTTCGGTGAAATAACGCTGCTCCACCTTCAGTGCGGTATCGAAGGGCAATTGCAGGCCTTCATAGACGCATTTGAGGATGGCGAGTGCGGCCGGATAGTTGCCGGCGCTTTCACGGCGCAGGATGGCCGGTGCGGCGGGCCAGAGCTGGGCTGCGGCAGGCGTCCAGATGCCGCCGCCGGGGGCCTTGAAGCCCTTTTCATCCCAGGGTGCGACCGGTTTCAGGCCGTCCTTGATCATCTGCTTTGCGGTTGCAACCAGCTGATCCGGCTCTACCACCTGATGCACCAGACCCATGGCCTTGGCGCGCGCGCCGGTCAGCGACTGGCCGGTGGTCATCATCTGCAGTGCCGATTGCGCATCCGTCAGCCGCGGCACGCGCTGGGTGCCACCGGCGCCGGGGAAGATGCCGACCTTGACTTCCGGCAGGGCGATCTTGAGGTTCTTGGCGCTGGAGGCGACCCGGCCGTGGCAGGCAAGCGACAGTTCGAAAGCGCCGCCCATGCAGGTGCCGTTGATGGCCGAAACCCAGGGCTTGCCGTTGGTCTCGATCTTGCGGAACAGGCCCGTCATGCGGCCGACCAGTTCGAACAGCTTTGCCGCCGCCTGATCCGGGTTCTTCGTCTTCTCATCATTGTAGAAGGAGAACATCGACTTGATCATCGAAAGATCGGCGCCGCCGGAAAAGGTGCTCTTGCCGGAGGTGAAAACGACGCCCTTGACGGCGCTATCGGCGACGGTCGCGTCCACAATGGCGTTCAGCTCGTCCATCACCTCTGACGTGAAGACGTTCATGGATTTTTCCGGCATGTCCCAGGTGACGAGGGCAATGCCGTCTGCGTCCGTCTCGATGGTGAAATTGGTGTAAGTGCTCATTTGGGATTCCTCTTCCCTGAATCTTCATGGCCGCTTCGCTTTCTCCGTCATCCTCGGGCTTGACCCGAGGATCCAAGCACCGGGGATAGATCCTCGGGTCAAGCCCGAGGATGACGGAGGAACCGTTGCGGTATCAGCCGAAGCCTCTCAAACCCGCTCGATAACCGTCGCCGTGCCCATGCCAGCGCCGATGCAGAGCGTGACGAGCGCGGTGTTCAGATCGCGCCGCTCCAGCTCATCCAGCACCGTGCCGAGGATCATCGCGCCGGTTGCACCCAACGGATGGCCCATGGCGATGGCGCCACCATTGACGTTCATCCGGTCGTGGTCGATGTCGAAGGCCTGCATGTAACGCAGGACCACGGCGGCAAAGGCTTCGTTGAGTTCGAAAAGATCGATATCCGCAAGCTTCATGCTGGTCTTTTTCAGGAGCTTTTCGGTCACATCCACCGGGCCGGTCAGCATCAGCGCCGGATCGGAGCCGATATTGGCGAAAGCCTTGATGCGGGCGCGGGGCTTAATGCCCATCGCCTCGCCGCCCGCCTTCGAGCCAACCAGCACGGCGGCAGCGCCGTCGACGATGCCGGACGAATTGCCGGCGTGGTGCACGTAATTGATCCGCTCCACTTCCGGATGCGCCATGATGCCGACGGCTTCGAAGCCGCCCATTTCACCCGGCATCTGGAAGGACGGGTTGAGCGAGGCGAGCGCCTGCATGTCCGTGCCGGGGCGCATATGCTCGTCACGGTCGAGGATCGTCAGGCCGTTTGAGTCCTTCACCGGAATAACCGACTTGTTGAAATAGCCCTTATCCCAAGCATGCGCCGCGCGCTTCTGGCTTTCGACGGCATAGGCGTCGACATCGTCACGAGAGAAACCATACTTTGTGGCGATGAGATCGGCCGACACGCCCTGCGGCATGAAGAAGGCCGGGAAGTTGACCGAAGGGTCCATGTACCAGGCGCCGCCCGACATGCCCATGCCGACGCGCGACATGCTTTCGACGCCGCCGGCGATGACGATGTCGTCAGATCCCGCTTTGACCTTGCCGGCCGCGAAGTTGATGGCGTCGAGACCCGAGGCGCAGAAGCGTGAGATTTGCATGCCTGGCGCCCTGTTCGAATAACCGGCCTCGAAAGCGGCGGCCTTCGGGATCACCGCACCGGCATCCATGACGGGATCGACACAGCCCATGATGATGTCGTCGACGGCAGAAGTGTCCAGCCCATTGCGGTCGCGGATGGCTTCCAGTGTCTTGGCGGCAAGGCGAACGGAAGGCACCTCATGCAGGCTGCCATCCTTCTTGCCGCGTCCGCGCGGGGTGCGGACATGGTCGTAGATAAATACGTCGGTCATAACTCTCTCCCTGTGGCGTTATGAACGCCAGATTTCTCAGAATGCTTCCGCAGCCAGTTCCATCATGGTGTCCGCGCCGGTTTCGATGCGGGCCTTGCGCAGCGCGGTTTCCGGCATGATGCGCTCCATGTAAAACTTCGCCGTGACAAGCTTGGTCTTGAGGTAATCCTCGTCCGAAGCGCTGCCCGCTGCAAGCGCTTCGCTGGCGGCTTTCGCCATGCGCGCCTGCATGTAGCCCAGCACCACGATGCCGAAGAGATGCATATAGTCGGTCGAGCCGGCACCGGCATTGTCGGGTTTCGCCATGGCGTTCTGCATGAACCACATGGTTGCGGCCTGCAGGTCGTTCAAGCCCTTCTTCAGGCCCTTGGTGTAGAGGCTCAGCTTTTCATCGGCGCGGTTTTCCTCGCAGAAATCGCCGATTTCCTTGAACAGCGCCATGACGGCGCGGCCGCCATTCATGCCGAGCTTGCGGCCGACCAGATCGAGCGCCTGAATGCCGTTCGCGCCCTCATAGATCATGGTGATACGCGCATCGCGGACATATTGGCTCATGCCATGTTCCTCGATGTAGCCGTGGCCACCGAAGACCTGCTGCGCCATCACGGCATGGTCGAAGCCCTTGTCGGTCAGGACACCTTTCAGGATCGGGGTGACGAGGCCAAGCAGGTCGTCCGCCGCCTGGCGCTGCTTTTCATCGGCCGCACGGTGGGCAATGTCGGATTGCAGCGCGGTCCACAGAAGGAAGGCGCGGCCGGCCTCGTTATAGGCCTTGATGGTCATCAGCGTGCGGCGGATATCGGGATGCACGATGATCGGATCCGCCTTCCTGTCGGGGAATTTCGCACCGGAAAGCGAGCGGCCCTGAATGCGCTCACGGGCATATTCAACCGCGTTCTGATAGGCGATCTCACCGACCGAAAGACCCTGAAGGCCGACGCCGAGGCGGGCTTCGTTCATCATCACGAACATGGCCGAAAGGCCCTTGTTCTCAGCGCCCAGCAGATAACCGGTCGCGTCATCGTAGTTCATGACGCAGGTGGCGTTGCCGTGAATGCCCATCTTGTGTTCGATGGCGCCGCAGGTGACGCCGTTGCGCTCGCCCGGCGTGCCGTCTTCCTTCACCAGGAACTTCGGCACGATGAAGAGCGAAATGCCCTTGGTGCCTTCCGGCGCGCCTTCAATGCGGGCAATTACCAGATGAACGATATTGTTCGTCATGGAATGTTCGCCGGCGGAGATGAAGATTTTCTGGCCGGAAATTTTGTAGCTGCCATCAGCCTGCGGCACGGCCTTGGTGCGCAGCATGCCGAGATCGGTGCCGCAATGGGGTTCGGTGAGGTTCATGGTGCCAGACCATGTGCCTTCCACCATCTTCGGCAGGTAGGTGTCCTTCTGTTCCTGCGTGCCATGCACCAGAATGGCGGCAATCGCACCCTGCGTCAGGCCGGGATACATCATCAGCGACAGGTTGGCCGACGACATATATTCGCCGATCGCGGCGTGCAGCGTATAGGGCAGGCCCTGACCGCCGAATTCCGGCGGAACGGCAAGACCGATCCAGCCGCCCTCGCAATAGGCGTCATAGGCATCCTTGAAACCATCCGGCACGGAAACCGAACCGTCATCGGCGCGCTTGCAGCCCTGTTGGTCGCCGGAAAGGTTGAGCGGGAAAAGCCGCTCTTCGGCAAGCTTTGCGGCTTCACCGGTAATGGCCTCGATCATGTCGGGGGTTGCATCCTCGAAGCCGGGCAGGTTGTTATACCGCTCCAGGCCGAGAACGTCGTTCAGGATAAAAAGCGTGTCTTTAACTGGGGCCTTATAAACAGGCATTACCGATGTTCCTCCGCATCGTGGGCGCCGGCGATAATCCGGCCGATATGGGATGACAATATTTGACGTGCGCGTAAACGTCAAATAAATTTCGGCGGAATATCCCTTCTCCTTTTTCGCGGAATGGACGTCCGGCCCGGCGCAGGGCTGCCGCGTGCCGCAAAAGTTAAAAAATTCCGACCATAGTTAACCACTTCTTTACCACGTTTCGTGAATTCTCCCGACAGAGGTAACTGCTTCGTACTCCGGCGCATTTTCCTCAACGGGGGCGAATACCGGCTCTAGGATTGCTGCATGTTGCGGCGACGGCGTGTCCAGGCAGGCAACGTCGCGACAGATAACCGGGCACGGCGGGCGGAAGCGAAGCGAGCGAAAAGATGAACGGATTGCGATCGAAAACCCAACAGCCAAGCGACAGATCGTCTCTTGATGCGCTCAATCGCACCATTGAAGGCCTTGAAGCCCGTATCGAAGGGCTGATGAGCCAGAAGTTCCCGCGTGACCCCCGGGCCGCGAGCGCTCAGCCCGAAGCGAAAAGCGAGGCTTATGCCGCGCGCGCCGCCGTCACGCCGCCGCAGCTCGATCCCGTCAACGAAATCCGCCAGCGCCAGCGCCTCCTCGAGGCGAGCTTCCAGCGCCCGCAGGAACCCGTCGCCCGCCCGGAACGAACGATTACCAGACCGCTTGCACCGGAATACCGGCCGAGGGACGCACAGCAGGCAGCAGCCGCTCCCGCACCACGCGCGCGTTCCATCCCGCCCTATCAGGAGCCGCAGCGCAATGACGCGGCCCTGCAGGAAATCGCACAGGCGCTCGTCAATCTACGGCATGAGCTGAAGCACGACATTGCCGAGGGCGTTGCCCGCGAAGCGCAGGGCCTGCGCGCCGAGATCCGCAATATTCGCGCGGTAGCGGAAGACCAGCAGTTCATCGGCGATCTGCGCGACGATATCGCACGGCTGGCCGGCAGCATCGACCAGCTCGGCAATCTGGCGTCTCCCGATGCCTACGGGCTGCGCAACGAATTCGAGGACCTGCGCCTGACGATCGATCAGCTTGCGCGCGAAGACAGCGTGCACCGGATCGAAAGCCGCTGGAACAATGTGGAAGACACGCTGCGCGGTTTCGACGCCGGCGCGTTGCAGGATGAGATCGTTTCGCTCGCCTATCGTCTCGACGACATCAAGACCCAGCTTGGCGGCATGAGCAACAATCCGGCCGTGCGCGTGCTCGAAGACAAGCTGATCGCCATTGCCAGCGCCGTGGAGCAGCTTGGCAAGCACATGCAGCCGAACGAAGCGGCCTTTACCGAACAGTTTTCCGGTCTCGACCAGCGGCTGGACGAAATAAGCCGCGCCATTGCCGCAACCGGCACGCGCGCCAATGCGCAGGCAACGGACAATGCGCTGGCGCAGCGTCTGGAAACCCGGCTTAACGGCCTTGCCGAACAGCTTGGCGACATCAACCGCCTTGCCGCCGCAAAACCTGAACCGGCGCTGGACCTGACCGCCCGTCTTGAAGCGCTGGCGGGCAAGATCGACGAACTCAGCACCGCCCGCGACGCCGCCCAGTTGCATGAGCGGCTAGACCAGCTTTCCCTGCTTCTGGAGCGTTCGCAGCGCCCCTCGCAACAGGCGGAACTGACGTCTTTCCTCAGCGACATTTCCCGCAAGATCGATGCGCTGGATCACGGCGCCGTCAATGACGGTCTGGCAGAGCGGCTCGATACGCTCTCGCGCCGCATCGAGGACCTCGATTATCGTTACAGCCAGCCGCAACCGGCATCGGGCCTCAGCGAAAGCGCCTTCTCGCGTCTGGAAGAGCGGCTCGGCAATATTGCCGCCCGTCTCGACGAGACCGCCCATGCCGCGCCCGCCGACAGCCACGCGCTGGCAAGTCTTGAAAACCAGATCGCCCATCTCTCGACGCTGATCAGCCAGCCGGTGCAGATGCAGGCCGCGGGCATGCCGCCTGAACTCGATGCCCGCATGGCGGCCATCGAAGACTATATGGCGTCCAACGACGAATATATCATCGAAGCAGCCCGGCAGGCGGCCGAGGCCGTTCTCGACGCTTATACCCGCAACAATCTCTCGGCCGGCGCAAACCTTGCCGACATGACGATGCTGACCGATCTTGCGACCGATCTGCGCAATCTCGAAGCCTTGAGCCGCAACACCGAAGAACGCACGCACCGCACATTCGAAGCGCTGCATGAGACGCTGGTGCAGATCGCCGGCCGGCTGGATAACCTCGACAATGCTCCCGTCTACCGCGAAGAGGCCGCGCCCCGCAACGTCGCGAAGCCTGTGTCGGCCCCCGCGCACGAAGATGTGCCCATGCCGGCCGCCATCTTCCCGGAAGAGGGTTATATCGCCGAAGAACAGGCCATTCTCGACGCCGACGGGAAAGATGGGGATGCCATCGTGCCTCCCGCTGCGGCGAAGCCCGCGAAGGCGGAAAAAAAGAGCCTGCTTGCCGGCCTGACGAAGCGTTTCAAGACGGGTACTGCAAAGACCGTCAAAGCCGCAGAAGAACCCGTATCGGCCTCCTCCTCCGCCCGCACGCAGGTCGAGCCCGCCCCGTCGCTCGATCCGATCGACGTTCTGCCGGCGGGTCAGGAGAACGAACTTCTGGAGCCGGGTTCTGGTGCGCCCGATATCAAGAAAATCCTCGAGCGCGTGCGCGCCAGCCAGGTGGCCGCCAGCGGCAAGGCCGCAGACGCCGAAGGACGGACGGATTTCATTGCCGCCGCCCGTCGTGCGGCGCAGGCCGCCGCCATGGAAACATCGCCGGAGAAGCTCGATACCGGCAAGAAGGGCCGCAAGGCCGAGGCATCGGGGCTTTCGCGCTATCGCCGCCCGCTGCTGCTCGGCATCGGCGCCATTCTTCTGGCGATGATGGCCATGCCGCTCGTCAAGACGCTGATCGGCGGCGCGGAAGCCCCGGCTCCGGTCATCGAGCAGAAGCAGGACAATGGCCCGGTCTCCGCGCTTCCCGAAACGGGCGACAAGGCCGTGACCATTCCGTCCGATCTCGCCATCGATCCGGAACAGGCAGCATCCGCTGACAGCATCGAAAACACCGCACCGGCGGAAAACACCATCGATCCCCGCACCGTCGGCGGCGCGCCGCTGCCTGACGAGCCGCCGGTTGCCGACGTTCCTGCCGTGGATGCGGCAAATTCCGGCACCGTCGCGCAGAACGAACCTTCGGCTCCGGCACAGGTCACAGCCACGGCTGTTCCCGCCCAAGACGCCATCACCGTTCCCGCCGGCATCGAGCCGGCATCGCTTGCCGAAGCTGCTGCCAGGGGCGACACGCAGGCGCTGTTCGAGATCGCAGCCCGCTACACCGATGGCCGCGGCGTTGCCGCCGACCGCACCGAGGCGGCAAAATGGTACAAGCTCGCCGCTGATCGTGGCCTTGCACCCGCGCAATACCGTCTCGCCAATCTCTACGAGAAGGCGAACGGCGTCGAACGCAACCTTCCCGAAGCCAAGCGCTATTACACGCTGGCCGCGGAACAGGGCAATGCGGGCGCCATGCACAATCTCGCCGTCCTGCTCGCTTCCGATGCGGCCGGTCAGCCGGATTTCGCCGTCGCAGCGCAATGGTTCATCAAGGCCTCCGACCTCGGCGTTCGTGACAGCCAGTTCAACCTCGCCATTCTCTATGCGCGCGGCAGCGGCGTGAAGCAGGACATCGAGGAATCCTACAAGTGGTTCGCCATCGCAGCTAAGGATGGTGACGCCGACGCCGCCCAGAAGCGCGACGAAGTGGCGGGGGCCCTGAACCCGCAGCAGCTTCAGAGCGCAAAGGCCAAGGTGGACGCCTGGAAGGTCAAGCCGCTTTCGGAAGATGCCAACAGCGTCAACCCGCCCGAGGAATGGGCCGGCAAGGAAGGCGTGAAAACCGCTTCCGTGGACATGGAAAAGGCGATCCGCAACATTCAGGCGATCCTGAACAAGAACGGTTTCGATGCCGGCCAGCCTGACGGCAAGCTCGGCAAGAACACCGTGACGGCCATCAAGGACTTCCAGAAGTCCGTGGGCCAGACGCCGGACGGCCGCATTACCAACGAGCTGGTGACCGCGCTTCTCGCCCGCAACAAATAAACATTCGAGAACCGACTAAGCGGCCCCTTGGCCGCTTTCGCTCAGCCCGGCGCAGGAATGTGGCCGGCTGCCGACACACGGCCGCTATCTTTCCAAATTATCAACGTATTTACCGTTGAATGTTGACAGGTCAGGCCCTCGCGGGCATGACGGATGAAGGCCGGGCATGCCCGGTCTTTTCAGACAGAAAGTGTAAATCGCGGCGCGGCCCCCTCACCCGGACAAGCCCTGCCGCCCGGAACCATTTGCCCGAGGTCCGAGCCGTGACTGTCTATCTGCCGATCGCAGAACTGTCGGTGAATATTTTCATCATTCTCGGCATGGGCGCGGCCGTCGGTTTTCTTTCCGGCATGTTCGGCGTGGGCGGCGGTTTTCTGATTACCCCGCTTCTGATTTTCTACAATATTCCGCCTGTGGTGGCCGTGGCGACGGGTGCAAACCAGGTTGTCGCCTCTTCCGTGTCAGGCTCGATCACGCATTTCCGGCGCGGCACGCTCGACGTCAAGCTCGGCAGCGTGCTGCTTGTGGGCGGTCTGGTGGGTGCGACGGTCGGCGTGTGGATATTCTCCTTCCTGCGCAGCATCGGCCAGCTCGATCTCATCGTGTCGCTGCTCTATGTCATCCTGCTCGGCACCGTCGGCGGGCTGATGCTGAAGGAAAGCATTTCGGCGCTTCGCCGCGCCGCCCGCAACGAAACCGTGACGCTGCGCCGGCCGGGCCATCACAACTGGGTGCACCGCCTGCCGCTGAAAATGCGGTTCAAGAAATCGAAGATCTATCTCAGCATCATTCCCATCGTCACGCTGGGTTTCGGCATCGGCATCCTCACCTCGATCATGGGTGTGGGCGGCGGCTTCATCATGGTGCCGGCGATGATCTATCTCTTACGCATCCCCACCAGCGTGGTTGTCGGCACCTCGCTGTTCCAGATCATTTTCGTAACCGCCTATACGACCGTGGTTCAGGCGGCGACCAACTATTCCGTCGATGTGGTGCTGGCCTTCATCCTGATGGTGGCAGGCGTCATCGGCGCGCAATATGGCGTGCGCGTCGGCCAGAAACTGCGCGGCGAACAGCTACGCGCCCTGCTTGCGCTTCTCGTTCTCGCTGTTGCGCTTCGCCTTGCCGTATCGCTGGTGGTGCGCCCGGAAGACCTGTTTTCGGTGGCCGTCGGGGGGTTAGGTTATTGACCCGCCATTTGCTGCTTGCCGCCCTTGCGCTGGCCTCATGCCTCAACCTCGGGCAAACCGCTTCGGCCCAGACACCGCCGCTTGCCCTGCCGCCCGGCCCGCAGCAGCGATCCCTGCTGGAAAATATCGAAATCGGCGCATCGACGACCGAAATTCCAATTGCTTCCGATTTTCGCGGCGCGGATTTTACGCTTTTCGGTGCGCTGAACAATACCGACCAGTTGCTGCTCGCCATCGGGCAATACGACATCGTCGTGACGCTCGAGGGACCGAGCGACTATATGACCGTGCGCAAAAAGGAACGCGTTGCAGGCATCTGGATCAATACCAGCGCCATCACCTTCACGCCGCTGCCGGAATCCTATTCTATGGCCAGCACGCGCAATATCAGCGACGTTGCCTCGCCCGGAACGCTCCGCGCCATGGGGCTTGGCGTCGACCATCTGTCACTGAAAAGCGCGGTCTTTTCCGGCGTGCCCGACAATGTCTTCGATTTTCAGGAAGCCTATCGGCGTCTGAAGCTTTCCAGCGGCATCTATCGTAACGACACGACCGGGGTGCGGCTGGAACGCACCGGCCTGTTCTGGGCGACGTTGCGCCTGCCGGCCAACGTGCCGAACGGTGTGCACACCGCCCGCGCCTATCTCTTCAAGAGCGGCAAATTCATCGCCCAGCGCGAACTGAAACTGCGCGTCGTCAAGACCGGCATGGAACAGGCGATCACCGACGCCGCGCATCAGACGCCGCTTGCCTATGGCGCGCTCTGCGTTCTGCTTGCCGTCGTGACCGGCTGGGGCGCCAGCATCATCTTCCGCAAGGACTGATCGGTTTTCATCCCGCAAAAGAGAGCTTCTACCGCCCCTGTCGGCAAAGATAGCATTCGCTTCCGCCATCGGTTTGCAGTAAAATTCAAGGCGTTACAATCATGCATGCAGCTCAAGGCGGCATGTGCGGTTTTGACCGGGATGAAAAGGAGAAATGTCATGTTCAAGCACATTCTCATTCCCACCGATGGCTCGCCGCTGGCGCAGATCGCAATCGACCAAGGGTTCGCTCTCGCCAAGGAGGCAGGCGCAAAGGTGACCGTCGTGACGGTATCGGAACCCTTTCACGTGATTGCCAGCGATGTCGAAGACATTGCCGCCATTGCCGAAGAAGAATTCCACCGCTGCGAGGAAGCGGAACATCTGCTGAGAGATACGCAGGCGCAGGCCACTTCCATGGGGCTGGATTGCGAAGCGCTGCTGGCGCGGGCTGGAAGGCCCGACGAGGCGATCATCGAAGCCGCCAACAGGAGCGGCTGCGACCTCATCGCCATGGCCTCGCACCGGCGCAGGAGCTTCGTGGAAATGCTACTCGGCAGCGTCACGGCCAAGGTGCTGAAGAATTCGAAGATACCGGTGCTGGTCTACCGGCAATAGAGCATTTCCAGTAAAGCTGCGTAAGCGGTTTTACATCCGGAAAATACGCTCAGCCGAGAAGATTTGAAAACCGCACCGAATAGATACGGTCCCTCCCCATCAGATGCGCGACGAGAGCGGCATGATCGAACAGGCCGCGCATGGCCTTGTGCCGCAAATCCAGCCCGCCGCTCATGACCCCGAAAGCCGGCATCAACAGACGCGAACCGTCGGTGGCGAAACAGGGCCGCCGCACCGTCTTTTCGCGGCGGCGGACCGTGGCGGAGGGATGCAGGTGGCCGGCGATTTCGCCGGCGGCATCGCCCAGCTTCGGCTCGTGGCGGAAGACGAGAGTGCCGTAAAACATCTCGTCCACCGAAGAGCCCGGCAGATCGACCGTGCCGTCGGGATCGTGATTGCCGTTGATCCATATCCATTCGCGGCCACGGGCCATGTCGCGAATGAGTTCACGCAGCGGCAGCGGCAGGTGCTCGGAACCGACGCGGTCGTGGAAATTGTCGCCAAGGCTGACCACGATCTTCGGATCGTAACGGCTGACGAGGGAGGAGAGGATTTTAAGCGTGGCGATGGTGTCGTAAGGCGGCAGCATACGTCCGCGCCTTGCAAAAGCCGCGCCCTTTTCCAGATGCAGATCGGAGACGACGAGCAGCGACAGGTCCGGCAGGTAAAGCCCGCCCAAAGGATCGCACCAGGCGGCGACGCCATTGATGGCGGTTTCGCTGCCGAGGCATTCGAAGCCATTGGAAAACTTGTCGCTCAATGTCAGCCGGCTCAGCACTTTTGCCTTTGTTCCTTCATTCCGCTCAGATGTTTCAGGACATGGCCTCGGCGATCAGCTCGTCGGCGGCCTCGGCCAGCACATCGTCCATCGCCTCGCCCGCCACCGTCTCACGGCCGATTTCCAGCATGACGGGAACGGCAAGCGGCGAAACATGTTCCAGCGCGCAATGGGTGGTGTGACCCTTGATTCGCCTCAGCATATCGCCAAGACGGCCAATGTCCAAAAGTCCGGCTGCCGCATCCCGCCGCGTCGCTTCCAGCAGGATATGATCCGGCTCATGGCTGCGAAGAACGTCATAAATAAGATCGGCGGAGACCGTCACCTGCCGGCCGGTCTTTTCCTTGCCCGGATGGCGGCGCTCGATCAGCCCGGAAATGACGGCGCAATTGCGGAAGGTACGCTTCAGCATGAAGGATTCGTCCAGCCACGCCTCCAGATCGTCGCCCAGCATGTCCTCATCCAGCAGGTCTGCAAGCGAAAGGCGGCGGGATTTCAGCCGCCTGCCGATATCTTCCATGGCCCAGATGGCGAGCGAATAGTCGGTGGCGACAAAGCCCATGGGCTTTGCGCCCGCGCGTTCCAGTCTCCGCGTCAGCAGCATGCCGAGCGTCTGGTGCGCCAAGCGTCCCTCGAAGGGATACATGACCATGAAGAAGCGCTTGCGGAAGGGGAAGGTCTCCACCAGCAGCTCGTCGCGCTTGGGAATGATCGACTTTTCCTTCTGGATCGCCAGCCAGTCGCGCACCTGATCCGGGAGCGCATGCCAGCGCGTCGGGTCTGCCAGCATGGAGCGCACTTGATCCGCCAGGTAGGTGGAGAGCGGGAACTTGCCGCCGGCATAGGAGGGTATCTTCGGGTCCATGGAGAAGGCCTGGGAGACCAGGCATTCATTCTCCCTGATACCCTCGAAGCGCAGCACCTTGCCGGCGAAGAGGAAGGTATCGCCCTGCACCAGTTGCTCGAGGAAATATTCCTCGACCTTGCCGAGCGACATACCGCCGCGCCCGACCGTGCCCTTGGCATTGCGCTTGACCATGCGGACGTTCAATTCCGCCGCCTCGACGATGGTGCCGAGGTTCAGGCGATATTGCTGCGCGACCGCCGGATTGGAGACGCGCCAGCGACCGTCCTTCATCTGGCGGATGCGGGCGTAACGCTCATAAGTGCGCAGCGCATAACCGCCGGTCGCGGTGAAATCCACCACCCGGTCGAAGGTGGCGCGCGGCAGATCGGAATAGGGCGAAGCGCTGGTCACTTCGCGATAAAGATCATCCGCATCGAAGGGCTCGGCGCAGGCCATGCCGAGCACATGCTGGGCGAGAACATCGAGCGCGCCTTCGGCAATGGGGGGCGTATCCTGCGCGCCGATATAATTGGCATCAAGGGCTGCCCGGCACTCCATCACCTCGAAACGGTTGGCGGGAACGAGGATCGCCTTTGACGGCTCGTCCATGCGGTGATTGGCGCGGCCGATGCGCTGGGCCAGGCGGCTTGCGCCCTTCGGCGCGCCGACATGCACGACGAGATCGACATCGCCCCAGTCTATGCCGAGATCGAGCGTGGAGGTGGCGACGACGGCGCGCAATTTGTTTTCCGCCATGGCCGCTTCCACCCTGCGGCGCTGGCCGGCATCCAGCGAGCCGTGATGCAGCGCAATCGGCAGATTGTCGTCATTGATGGTCCAGAGTTCCTGGAAGATCAGCTCCGCCTGCGAGCGGGTGTTGACGAAGATCAGCGTCGTCTGGTGGTCCTTCAGCGCGGTGTACAAATCCTTCATGGCGTAACGCGCCGAATGGCCGGACCATGGGATGCGCTCTTCCGTGCTCAGGATGGAGATATCCGGCTTTGCCCCACCCTCGACGGTGATGAGGCCGGCGGGCGGCTCATCCGGCCCCTGCGGCGCGAGATAACGGCGCAAATCCATCGGCTCCGCCACCGTGGCCGAAAGGCCGATGAAGCGCACATCGGGTGCGTGCCGGCGCACACGCGCGAGCGCCAGTGCCAGCAGATGGCCGCGTTTGGAGGTGACGAGCGAATGCAACTCGTCGAGCACCACATATTTCAGGTCACGGAAAAAGCGCTCGGCCTCCTTGTTGGCGAGCAGCAGCGAGACCTGCTCCGGCGTCGTCAGCAGAATATCCGGCGGCTTGACCTTCTGGCGCTGGCGTTTGCCCTGCGGCGTATCGCCGGTGCGGGTCTCGATGGAAATCGGCAAGCCCATTTCGGAGACGGGTCTGGTGAGGTTGCGCTCGATATCCACCGCCAGCGCCTTGAGCGGCGAGATGTAAAGCGTGTGCACGCCGACGAAGCCCGAGCCTGCCGGCACCTTGCCGCGTTCCGCCAGAGCGGTGAGCGAGGCCATGAAGCCGCCCAGCGTCTTGCCGGCACCCGTCGGCGCGATCAGCAGCATGTTCTCGCCGCCGCGTGCGCGCGCCATCAGCTCCAATTGATGCGCACGCGGAGACCACCCTTTTTCGGCAAACCATTTCTGGAATGGAAGGGGCAAGGAGCCGACATGGGTGCCGGAAATGGGAGACTCGGTGTGTTTCACGTCTTCAAGGTAGTGAAAAACCTGCAAAAAAGAAGGGCGGAACGGGACCGCTTGACAGAAAGCATAATCGCGGATAAATTTTATCCATGATACTGAAACGAACCGCACAGGGACAAGTCGGATGAAACTCGGCGACGGCGTGGAACAGGCCATTCACAGCGTGGGCATGCTGGCGGGACTTTCCGAAGGCGGCGTGCTGTCGGCAGCGGCGCTGGCGGAATTTCACGGCGTTTCCACGAGCTACCTGCTGAAGCATCTCCAGTCGCTGTCCAATGCCGGGATTGTCGCCACCGTGCCGGGGCCGAAGGGCGGTTATCGTCTGGCAAGGGCAACCGACAGAATCACCCTTCTCGATATCGTGCTGGCCGTCGAAGGGCCGCAGCCTGCCTTCCGCTGCGCGGAAATCCGCCAGCGTGGGCCGAACCCCTTGCCGGGGCGTTATTTCACCAAGCCCTGCGGCATCAATGCCGCGATGCTGAAAGCGGAGAAGGCCTATCGGGCGGAACTCGCCAAGACCACCATCGCCGACATTCTGGGCGATCTCGCCGCCAATGACGATGGCGGGATTGCCGCGCGGGGCTGCGCCTTTCTGGAGCTGAACGAGCGTAAAGCAGCGACGCGCTGATACAGCCACACCTTAACCAACCCAATGCCGGTCAGCCCGACAGCTTTCCGGACCGATGACGCATGACTTCAAACAGATCCAACCAATGGAGAGACCCATGAAAACCCGTATCAACTATGCCAAAGCATCCCCCGAAGCCTTCAAGGCCGTCATGGCTCTAGAGAATTACGTTCAGGGCAGCGGGCTGGAGCGCCGCTTCGTTCACCTCATCAAGCTGCGTGCCTCGATCATCAACGGCTGCGCTTTCTGTGTGGATATGCATGTGAAGGAAAGCCGCCATGACGGGCTTTCCGAACAATGGATCAACCTGATGAGCGTGTGGAGGGAATCCCCCGTTTATACCCAGCAGGAACGGGCGCTGCTCGGCTGGGTGGACGCGGTGACGAAGATTGCCGAAACCGGCGCCCCGGATGACGCCTTCGAGACGCTGAAGGCGCATTTTTCCGATGAGGATATCGTGAAGATCACCGTCGCCATCGGCGCGATCAACACCTGGAACCGCATCGCCGTCGGTTTCCGCTCGCAGCATCCGGTCGATGCGGCTGCGAAGGCGGCGTGACCTCTTAAACCCGAAACGGGCGGCCGCTACATGGCGATGTAGCGGTCGTTCCTGTGATTGATGGCAAGCGTGAGGTTCATGACCAGCGCGCCGAGGACGGAGCAGATGATGACGAAAGGTGTGGCCACGAAGAACGAGCAGGCCAGCACCATGCCGTCAAAGGCGAGCTGCACGAGGCCCGCGCGCCAGCCGAAACGATCCTGAAGATAAAGCGCCAATATGCCGAAACCGCCGAGGCTGGTGCGGTGGCGGAACAGCGCCAGCATGCCGGCTGCAACCGTCAGCCCACCGAAAAGTGCGGCGGCAACCGGACTGATGCTCTGAAAGGCGAAAAAGCCGGCCATATATTCCGACAGCAGCGCCGTCATGGCGATGGCGCAGAAGGTCTTGACCGTGAAGGCAAGGCCGAGGCGACGGAAGGCGAGATAATAAAACGGCAGATTGACGAGGAAGAACACCACGCCGAAGCTGAAGCCGGTGGAATAATGCGCCAGAAAGGCAAGGCCGACGGTGCCACCGGTGAGCAGGCCCGCGGCGGAAAGCAGTGTCACACCGAGCGAGACGAGCATGCTGCCGGCCAGAACGCCCTGAGCATCCTCCAGCAGCGAATGACGATCGGGCGCGGAAGCCCAGATATTCAAGCGCTTGCGTGCAGTCGTATCGACCATGCCTGTTCCCCTGATTTTCCGGCCTCTGTCGAGCTATTGCGCAAAAGCGCGATGGATTTCAAGCGTGCTTCGCTCAACGCACAACGATGTATCTATCCGAGCGGTGATTGATGGCGAGAAACATGTTGAGCACGAAAGCTCCGACAATCGAATAGACAACCGTGGCCGGATCGATGACGAGGAAGGCGCAAAGCATCACGAAGGCATCGAAAGCGAGCTGGATGAGACCGGCGCGGATGCCGAAGCGGTCCTGAATATAGATGGCCAGAATGCCGATACCGCCCAGGCTGGCGCGGTGGCGATAGAGCGCCAGCAAGCCGTAACCCAGCAACAGGCCGCCGAGCAGCGCCGCCCAGAGCGGATTGATACTGTCGATCACCATCCAGCGCGCTTCCACTTCCGTCAGCACCGAAACGAGGCCGATGGCGATGAAGGTCTTGAAGGAGAAGGCAAGACCGAGGCGGCGGAAGGACAGGTAATAAAACGGCAGATTGACGAGGAAGAACAGGAGGCCGAAGCTGATGCCGAAAGCATAATGCAGGAGAAAGGCGACGCCGGCGGTGCCGCCGGTCAGAAGGCCGACCTTGTTCAGAAGATAAAAGCCGAGCGCCGAGACGATGGCACCGGTGACGATGCCCTGCACGTCTTCGACCGGCGCATGTTTGGCCGGATCGGAACTCCACATGCCGTAAACGCTTCTCGTTCTGCTCACGCTTTTTTCCTCAGCTTCAGGCATATTTTGCACTGCAAAAAACATCTGAGCAAGATGGATACGTAAGGAAGCCTGACCTATCGCGAAAATGGCAAGAAACGGAATGTTCAGGCTTTGGCACGGGCAAGAAAAAGAATGCCGGAAAGGGGTTTTCCGGCATCCTTGCGAATGGTGGTTTTGCTAATTTCGATGAGAGAAAAGCCCGTCCGCTCAAGAAGCTCGGTCACATAGCTCTTCGAATGGGCGTAACGAAGGGATTCCCGAAGCACGAAACCGTCTTCATCCCCCGCATCCTCCACCGAAAAGGCGAAAAAGCCTGAAGGCGAAAGCAGGGCGGAAACGAGCGGCATGACGGTTTCGAGACTGCCGAGATACATCATCACATCGGCGGCGGCCACAAGGCCGGCGCGGTGCTGCGCAAGCGTGGAGGTGAAGAGCCCCGAGGCTTCCGGCTCCAGCGAAAGATCGGCCTGGTCGAGATGATCGTAAAGCCCCTTTTCCTCCGCCTTGGCCAGCATGTTCTGGGAAATATCGAAACCTTCCAGCCGGTTTGCGAAGGTGCGGATTTCAACGCCAAGGAGGCCGGTGCCGCAGCCAATATCGACAATGGTGTCGAACACGCCGCTTCCCGCCGCCTTGCCGATCAGTTCCGCCAGCTTTTGCGGCACGCTGTAATCCAGCTTTTCCAAAAGCGAGGTTTCGAAACGGTCGGCATAATCGTCGAAGAGCCCTTCCACATAGCGGCTCGGCGGTTGCTCGGGCGTTTCGGCGGCGCCGAGAACCGCGAGTTTCAGCTCGGCTGCAAACAGTCCTTCGGTGTCCAGTTCGGCGACTTTCCCGTAGGCCGCCACGGCTTTTTCCGTTTCGCCCGCTTTTTCGTGATATTCCCCGAAGCGAAACCAGCCCGCCGTCCACCGCGGCGCAAGCTCCAGCGCCTGTTCCATGAGTTCGGCGGCAGCGGGAAAGTCACCGCTCTCCGCCAGCATGCGGGCATAGTTCGCCCGGCGGTCGGCAATGACGTCACCGGAAGAAAACTGGTTTGGGGCCATTCAAGATTCCTGAGAAGATGTCGGCTGTCATTTATCAAGCCATAAAAAAACTCAAGTCCTATTTCATGGCGGCCTCGTGGAATTGGCGAATTTGACGCGATATAGTGCGGCGAAACTTGCATCGAAGCGTCGTGCTTCATATGTCAGGACAAAACAGGAGACGTGCTGATGGCCGGTGAGGTCAACAAAATGCTGGGTGACACGGTGGCCCGTACCGTGGTGAAGCTGCTGGTGGTTTCATTGCTCGTCGGCTTTCTGATGGCGATCTTCGGATTGACGCCATGGAACATCATCTACGGCGCGCGCGATTTCGTGGTCGACCTGTGGCGCAGCGGTTTCCATGCGCTGGGCGCAATCGGCGACTATCTGATCCTCGGGGCAACGATCGTCATTCCGGTTTTCATCATCCTGCGCCTCCTGAGCTACCGCCGCTGACATGACCCACTCCACGTTTCAAACGCTTTCACGGCGCGGCTTCGTGCTGCTTTCCGCCGGCTCCGTTCTTTCCGCCTGCGTTTCCATGCCCACCAACAAGGGCATGCCCTCCGGCACCCGCGACGAGACGGCGGCGGCGCTTCCCATGGTCAACGATCTGCGCCGCTCCAAGGGGCTTTCGCCGCTTGCCATCAATGGCGCGGCAAGCGGTGCTGCCGCCTATCAGGCCGGCCGCATGGTCAAGGCGCAGAAGATGGCGCATCTGATCGGCCTGACCGACAGTTTCCTGATCCGCATGAAAGACGGCAATGTGCCGCTTCCGGCAGCGGAAAACGTGGCCGCCGGGCAGGACAGCGTCGAGCGGGTGGTGAAGGCCTGGATCGGCTCACAACATCACCTCGAAAACATGCTCGGGCCCTATAACGGCCTCGGCGTCGCGGTCGCCTATGACGCGGCCAGCCGCAACCGCCCCTATTGGGCGATGGTGCTCTGCGCCTGAGATAGTGGTGGGGAACTAGGGCTACCCTCGTGATCCTCATTCCTGTGCTCGTCACAGGAATCCTGTGTATTGGATTTGTGCTATG